>CAMTPC010000098.1 GCA_947074295.1 uncultured Bacteroides sp.
ATGCATTCATGATCAAGATTGCGAACGACATACCTTCGGGATATGCACCAAAAAGGCGGATAATGACAGTAAGTAAACCGATACATACACCGTAGATCAGCATACCTTTATGGCTCATTGGTGATGTGGCATAGTCAGTAGCCATAAAAATAGCACCCAACATCAAACCACCAGTAAACAACTGAATGAATCCATTTGCATATTTCACGGGATCGGCCCAGTGCATGATATAGCCAAATACAAATACTGTAACTATAATTGAGATTGGAATGTGCCAAGAAATGATCTTCTTCCAAAGCATGTATACCAAACCGATCAATAAAGCGACAACACTTACCTCACCAATACAACCACCATTGCTTCCTACAAACAATTGCCATACCTCTGGCATTTGCTGCAGCGCAGTAGTGTCCCCTCCAATGGCTTTACTCAATAAACCCAATGGTGTAGCGGCTGTTGTAGCATCAGTATAACTAGTTAGTTGGCCGATAACTGGCCAAGTAGTCATCTGCACCGGGAACGAAAGCAGCAAGAATACACGACCCAACAATGCAGGGTTGAAAGGATTATTGCCTAATCCACCAAACGACATCTTGCCTACTCCGATAGCAAACAATGCACCGATGATGATGATCCATATAGGAAGATTAGAGGGCAAGTTGAAAGCCAACAATACACCTGTGATGATTGCTGAACCATCACACACTGTGCAAGTATCTTTCTTCATCAAAAACTTTACGATGGCCCATTCGAAAAACACACATGCTGCTACAGAAGTAGCTGTAACGATCAATGCCCCTAATCCGAAAAAGATCAGTGATGCGATGAACGCCGGGATCAGAGCGATAAGAACACCATACATATTCTTTCGTACGCTATCTCCACTATGAACGTGTGGTGAAAGTGATACTATAAATTTATTTTCCATACTTCAATATTATTTAGCTTGACGTGCACGAATTATTCCACCTACTTTGCCTTTACCTAAACGAAGATAGTCGAGCAAAGGACGATTGGCAGGACAAGTGAATGAACATGAACCACACTCGATGCAATCCATGATTTTCTCAGTTTCCATTCTTTCAAACTCTGTATTTTCGGCCAAAGCTGATAGCAAGTAAGGTTCAAGACCCATCGGACAAACACTTACACACTTCGCACAACGGATACAGTTCTGTATTTCACCACGCTTCGCCTCTTTTTGATTCATAATCAAAACACCCGAACTACCTTTAGCTGTAGGTATATCAATATTTACCAAAGCCTTACCCATCATTGGGCCACCACCAATCACCTTACCAGTGTCTTGAGGCAAACCACCACAAGCATCAATCAGCTGACTCATAGGTGTACCAATACGTGCTAAAAAGTTAGAAGGTTTGGCAACCGATTTACCTGTTACAGTAATCACGCGTTCGAATAAAGGTTTGTTTTTTTGAATGGCTTCATAAACAGCGAAAGCTGTACCTACGTTCTGCACTACAGCACCTGTAGAGATAGGAAGTGCACCGCTTGAAACTTGACGACGCAATACGGCATCAATCAATTGCTTTTCACCGCCTTGTGGATATTGTACTTTCAACGCTACCACTTCTACACCTGCATATGTAGATGCAGCCTTAGTCATGATTTCAATGGCGTCTGGTTTATTGTTTTCAATCCCGATAAATGCCTTGTTCACTTTTACAGCTTTCATCAAGATAGAAACACCAACCATGATTTCGTCAGCATGTTCCAACATCAACTGATGGTCAGCAGTCAAATATGGTTCACACTCTACAGCATTGATGATTACACATTCTGCTTTGAACGAAGGGGGAGGAGTAAGTTTTACTTGAGTTGGAAAGCAAGCACCACCTAGACCTACAATACCCGCATCAGCTACTTTCTTTACTATATCTTCTGCTGATAATTCACATTCGCGCTTTAACGTTGTGCTACGATCGATAGCCTCTTCCCATTCATCGCCTTCTACATCGATAAAGATAGCAGGTTTAGCATAACCGCTAGCATCAACGATAGAATCGATCTTTGTTACCTTGCCACTTACTGAGGAATGAATGGCAGCTGAAACAAATCCAGCAGGTTCGGCAATCTTGGTTCCGACCTTCACCACATCACCCTTAGCCACGATAGGTTTTGCGGGTGCACCGATGTGCTGTCCCAGCAAAATCACCGCTTTGGCAGGAACCTCTGCCGTAATGATGGGCTGATGTGCTGACAGTTTATTTTCGTGTGGATGAACCCCACCTATTCTAAATGTCTTCAACATATATTATATGTATTAATTCTGTTTTACTTCTGTTGCTTTTGGTGCTTCGGCAGCAGGTGCCACTTTAGGAGCTTCGGTTGCAGGAGCAGCTTCAGCCTTAGGCTTACGTGGAGGGAAGTTCAACTCAACGATAGTGTTTTGTGGACACACCTCAACACACTTGCGACAAGATTTACACTTCTCAGGGTCAATATAAGCCAAGCTGCTATTCACTGTGATAGCCTCGAATGGACAAGCCTTAACACACTTTCCACAGCCAATACAACTCACGCTACAAGCTTTACGAGCTATTGCACCTTTGTCTTTGTTGACACACGATACGTAAACACGGCGAGATTTTTTGCCTTTAGGACGAATCTCAATGATTGACTTAGGACAAGCTTTAACACAAGCAGCACATGCAGTACATGCATCCTCATTTACTTCGGGAAGTCCGGTTTCAGGGTTCATGAAGATAGCGTCAAATTGGCACGCATCCACACAGTCACCACAACCTAAACAGCCATAGCTACAGCCTGTTTCGCCACCATAAAGAGACGCGGCAATAGCACAACTCTTAGCACCATCATATTGATTGATGCGTGGACGATGTTCACATGTACCATTACAACGCACAACAGCCACTTGAGGCTCTGCTTCGGCAGCAGCCAAACCAAGGATATTGGCAACTTCAGTCATACACGCCTGACCACCTACAGGGCAAAACTTTCCCTCAAGAGAACCGGCTTTCACACAAGCATCTGCAAAACCGCCACAACCCGGATAGCCACAACCACCACAGTTTGCCTGAGGCAAAACTTCGGAAACAAGAGCAATTCGTGGGTCTTCGTAAACGGCAAATTTCTTGGAAGCAGCATATAGCACTGCCGCAAGTACAAGCGCAATGACCCCCAAAGAAATTACTGCAATCAGAATCACATTCATAAATAAATAGTTATTTTATTGGTTTTATTGTAAATGAGAATTTTTGTTTGAATCGTGCTTTATTGAACCATAAAAAGAAATAATAAGGAAACAAAAGCGATAATGAAATACATCCAGCATAGAGCTCATCATTGAAAATCGCCATACATACAAACAGTGATGTTAATATGATAAGAAAAGGTAAGACAAAAGCCCAAAATACAGCTTTCATCCCCATAGACATCTGTCCGACCACCATAACAGATTGTCCCACTTCATAGCTCGAAGCAGACGCATCAGTTATATCAATAATCTTTTCTTTACTTTCGGCAGATGAACAATGTCCTTTTACACTGCAACTTACGCAGGCTGTTGTCTGAAGGATTTTAACGGATAAATGCGTACCGTTTATGCTTTCCACAATACCTTTATGTTCTATCGAATTGGCCATTTTTGCAAACCTTACATTACAAATTGCGGCAAATTTAAAACAATATTCGTGAACAAAAAAGCTCTCAGCGCTTTTTTCTAACTAATAATCTGTCATTTTTTGTTTTTTTGTTATCGCACACGACGCAAACAGGAGGCTTAATAAACGCTATCCATCCCCTGTTTAATATGAATTTGTATCCGCAGGACTCAACATTCAAAAATAAAAATAGATGGGCGCTGGCTTGTTTCGTAAAACAAACCAGCGCCCATCTACAATTGAAGCAGCCTTACTTACCACAGCAAACAAGGCTAAACAATGCGCGGAGCAAGGCTATTCACACTACCAAGAATAGTTGATACCAAAGCTCAACAACTCTTTGAGTTGAAAATAGCTACTGCCTGTCGTTGGATTAGAACTATCATCATAACGTGCATGCACATATAGCTTAGTCGATAGGAATCGGTTGAGTATAAAATTCACTGTTGTCTCCCATTCTACACGCACCCAATGATAGTCTGTCAGATAATTAATTTGCGTATCCAGCTTGATAGCCGAGATTATAGTCCACGATAAAGTGGGCTGCACCTGAGCACCAAAAGAATTTTTAGCACACTTTCCTTCATCAAGACCGAATTTAACCTCATTCACCTCTCTATTTCCTACATATCGAAGTGTATAATTGACTGGCGCCAGAAACAAAGAGAAATTGAACTTCTTTTTCTTTAATTTATAGTCCATACCCAAACTGACCATAACATCAGCTGGCGCGAAGAATGCAGAAACAAGCTCTTCACTATTCGATTTATATCCCTTACAAAACTGTGTTTTAAATTCAGCCGACATCGTATAATACCAATTCTTATGCGCCTGCAATCCAAGCTTACTGGTCAACCTAAACTGGTCGGTATTGGCCAAATATTTATGATATATATCCGAAGGTGTCGAATTGAAACCTAATTTTGCTTCAAGTGTATTTTCAAACTGTACTTTTTCTTTATCATTGTAATTGGCATATAATTTCAAGTTGGCCAATAATGCGTTATTACTTTCACCTCCTTTATACCAGTTGTCCGATATATAATTTTGCGTGATCTGCAATGATCCACTACCACCAGTCTCCCACCAATTTGGTTTATGCACAACCAGCGTACCAGTCTCCAATTCTTTCGCTCCTGTAGTGTCATATTGGAAAAGCTTCATTACAGTCTCTTTAGGAACCACTGTCGGCGTCACATCTTCACGAAACACCTGACGACTCATGATGCTATCTTCTGATGTCACGATCAATTGTGGATTAGACAAATAAATATCCATCAAAACCCTATCAACCAACTCACTCGACCGCGACAAATACATAAAATCAGGAATAGGATAAACTATCGAGTCGGCGTATCCAGGCGTTTCTGCATAAGCCGTTCTTTCTATTCCATCAAAACCCAAGCCATCGATTGGAGATCGATAATAGGCTAAAGGCACGAAAAGACGATAATATTGAGGTTGAGTACGCAGGTAACGCATAGGAGCGCCTGGTTCATTGAGATAATCCAAGACTTCGATATGCTTATTATACAATTTAGATATTGTATCTACCCTATGGTGATTATCCTTTTTAGGGCGAATAAAAAGGAATCGTCCCAAATAACCCTTCAAAGTATCAACTGGTTGTGCTTGTATTGAATTTAAACCAGTAAACAACAACACTTCTTCGACGGGCAACGTTGAATTATCTACAAATAAAGAATCCGAATCGGAAAAGGGTTTTGCAAAACCACAACAAAAAAAACTTAATAAACAAATAGTCAAAAGCTCTCTTCTCATAATAAACATATATTTGCCACAAAAATAAAGTATATATTTTAATTTTCACTGAATTTTAAGTTGTGTTCACATTATAAGATCCGACATTTTTAATTTAACTAAAATGAAACAATGAATTCAAAAGCCTTTTTTTATAATGCACTAAAATATGCCGAATAACAAAAAATAAATAAATAAGCACCTCAAAAAACACTTAATCATATTTTAAATTAAATTGTTGCCGTCATTCACCTATTCTTCCCCATTTTATTTGTACTTTTGCACGTTTTAAAGCAAAAAGCTATTTTCAAGATAAATCATTAAACAGTAAAAACTGTGGGAGAAACAAAATACATTTTCGTAACTGGAGGTGTTGCTTCCTCTTTAGGTAAAGGCATCATTTCCTCCTCGATTGGTAAACTGCTTCAAGCAAGAGGTTATAGCGTAACCATCCAAAAGTTTGACCCTTATATCAATATTGATCCGGGTACCCTTAATCCCTACGAACACGGCGAATGCTACGTGACCGTAGATGGCCACGAGGCCGATCTCGATCTAGGACACTATGAACGTTTCCTTGGCATCGAAACTACCAAAGCTAACAATATCACAACAGGACGTATTTACAAAAGTGTGATCGACAAAGAACGTCGTGGCGACTATCTGGGTAAAACTATTCAGATTATCCCTCACATCACCGATGAAATAAAGCGCAATGTGAAACTATTAGGTAGCAAGAATCAATTTGATTTTGTGATTACTGAGATTGGTGGTACTGTGGGCGATATTGAATCATTGCCTTATTTAGAAAGCATCCGTCAGCTAAAATGGGAATTGGGCAAGAATGCACTCTGTGTACATCTCACCTATGTGCCCTATCTAAAAGCAGCTGGCGAATTAAAGACAAAACCCACCCAACATTCAGTAAAAGAATTGCAAAGTGTCGGTATTCAACCTGATATTTTAGTGCTGCGTACTGAACACGAATTGAGTATGGGACTTCGCAAGAAAGTTGCACAATTTTGCAATGTAGATGAAAAATCAGTAATCCAAAGCATCGACGCTGCAACGATATACGAAGTACCTTTGCTAATGCAAGAACAAGAGCTGGATGAGACTATATTAAAGAAGATGGATCTTCCAGTAGGCAAAATGCCAGAATTAGGCCCATGGCGTTCATTTCTTGATCGTCGCCAAAGAGCAGAAGAAACAGAACCTATCCATATTGCACTCGTTGGTAAATACGATTTGCAGGATGCATATAAATCTATCCGTGAAGCACTATCGCAAGCCGGTGTCTACAATGACCGTAAAGTTCAAGTTGACTTTGTAGATAGTGAAAAACTGACAGACGAAAGCGTAGCCGAGGCTCTGGAAGACAAGGCAGGAATCATGATTGGCCCTGGATTCGGCCAAAGAGGTATTGACGGAAAGTTTGTTGCACTAAAATATGCCCGGACACATAACGTACCTACATTTGGTATCTGTCTGGGTATGCAATGCATGGCTATCGAATTCGCCCGCAATGTTCTAGGTCTATCTGATGCAAACTCTCGTGAGATGGATGCTAAAACTACTAATAATGTGATTGACATTATGGAAGAACAAAAGGCAATCACAAATATGGGTGGAACCATGCGCTTGGGTGCTTACGAGTGCACACTCCAACCTGGAAGCCAGGCCTTTGAAGCCTATGGTGAAGAGACTATTAAGGAACGTCACCGCCACCGCTATGAGTTTAATAACGATTTCAAAGAAAGATATGAGGCTGCGGGAATGAAATGTACAGGCATTAACCCTGAATCGGGCTTAGTAGAGATTGTCGAAATACCAGAACTAAAATGGTTTGTTGGAACACAGTTTCACCCCGAATACAGTAGTACTGTACTCAATCCACACCCACTCTTCCTTTCGTTTGTAAAGGCTGCGATTAACCAATAAATAAAATAATTAAAATCACAAAATGGATAAAAACACCATAACAGGTCTTGTACTCATTGCTCTCTTGTTTGTGGGATTCAGCTATTTCAGCCGACCTAGTCAAGAGCAGATCGATGCACAAAGAAAATACTACGATTCTATTGAGGTTGTCAATCAAAAGATGGCCGAGCTCGAGGCAAAAGCAGCTGCAGCAACAGTCAACGAAGCTAGAGCAACTTTAGCAGACAGTACAAGTTTATTTTTCAGCGCTGCAAATGGAGAACAAAAATTCACTACTATTCAAAACGACTTAGTAGAATTGACCATAGATAATAAAGGTGGACGTGTATATTCAGCTCTTTTAAAGGATTATAAAGGCCAAGATGCTAATCCTGTCGTATTGTTCAATGCCAATGAAGCTTCAATGAACTTCGTGTTTTACAATAATAAAGGCGAAGCTGTTCAGACCGACAACTACTATTTTGACATTGTCAATCCTACGGATAGCAGCGTCACTATGCGCCTTGCAGCTGATAGTGCAAGCTTTATCGACTTCAAATATACACTAAGTCCTGAGAGCTACTTAGTAGACTTCCAGATTGATGCTACTAATATGGCTAACAAACTAGCGGCAACAAAGTACATCAACATCTTCTGGACACAGCATGCACGCCAAATAGAGCAAGGCTATACTTATGAAGCTAGACTGTCAGAGCTTACTTATAAAATCAAAGGTGAGTCGACAAAAAGCCTATCAAACAGCAAGGATGAAAAGAAGAATGTAGAAGAGACCCTAGATTGGATTGGTTTTAAAAATCAGTTTTTCTCTTCAGTATTCATTGCTGATCAAAACTTCAATGATGTAGTCTTGGCTTCAAAAGTAGAAAAGCAAGGTACTGGCTACATCAAAGATTATTCGGCCGAAATGACCACTTTCTTTGATCCTTCAGGTCAAACTCCTACTGACATGTATTTCTATTTTGGTCCAAATCACTTTAAAACACTTAAAGCTCTTGATAAAGGACGTGTAGAGAAATGGAAGTTAGACAATCTAGTATACTTAGGATGGCCAGTTGTACGCGAACTCAATAAATATGTAATCATCAACATCTTTGACTGGCTCACAAAATGGGGTCTCGGTATGGGTATAGTGCTATTATTACTCACTTTAGTTGTAAAAGCAGCAGTATTTCCAGCTACATGGAAAACCTATGTATCATCTGCCAAGATGCGTGTACTGAAGCCTAAAATTGAAGAGATAAATAAGAAGTATCCCAACAAGGAAGATGCCATGCAAAAGCAACAAGAGACATTCGCTCTCTATAAGCAGTATGGTGTAAATCCAATGGGTGGTTGTTTACCAATGTTACTTCAAGCTCCTATTTTGATGGCCTTATTTATGTTCGTGCCAAGTGCTATCGAACTACGTCAACAAAGCTTTCTTTGGGTAGATGACCTTTCTACTTATGATGCGTTCATCTCGCTCCCTTTCAATATTCCATTCTTGGGAGATCATATCAGTTTATTCTGTTTGTTGATGACTGTGACCAATATGCTAAACACCAAGTACATGATGCAACAGCAAGGTGACGGCGCATATCAACAAATGCCAGCTATGAAGTATATGATGTATCTGATGCCAGTGATGTTCTTCTTCATTCTGAATGACTATCCTTCTGGACTGAACTATTATTACTTCCTTTCTACATTAATTAGTGTAGCTACTACCATCATCATGCGTCGTACTACTAATGAAGAAAAGTTGCTGAATACATTGGAGGCTAATAAGAAGACGACTGCAGATATGAAAAAAGGCTTTATGTCTGAGCGTCTTGAGGCTTTGCAACAACAGCAAAAACAAATGATGGAAGAACGTTCTAAAAGACAAAAGAAATAAACTAAAACATTTGTTTAAAAACATATTAAAGGCCGGATTATCTTTTATAGATTATCCGGCTTTGATTATATTTACACCCGATCATTTGCTTATATGATAAAGACATCTTATAACTATAAAGATATTTGGCTCATAGCTTATCCCATACTTATTAGCTTACTTATGGAGCAACTTATAGGTATGACCGACACCGCCTTTCTTGGGCGTGTTGGTGAGATTGAGTTAGGAGCATCAGCCATTGCAGGCGTTTATTTCCTAGCCATATTCATGATAGCCTTTGGGTTTGGCGTAGGAGTACAAATCCTTATCGGCCGTCGTAATGGTAGCAGAAATTATCAAGCTATTGGTTCTATTTTCTATCAGGGCATATACTTCATGGGAGGATTGGCATTAATCCTTTTCATTCTTTCCCAAATATTTTCACCCATTGTATTAAAATCGATTATCAGTTCACCGCAAATATGCGAAGCTGCACAAGGATATTTACAGTGGAGAGTTTTTGGATTCTTCTTTGCTTTTGGAGGCATCATGTTCCGTTCGTTCTTTGTTGGTACAACTTTGACTAAAACTCTTACTTTAAACTC
Source organism: uncultured Bacteroides sp. (assembly GCA_947074295.1). Classification (GTDB taxonomy): domain Bacteria; phylum Bacteroidota; class Bacteroidia; order Bacteroidales; family Bacteroidaceae; genus Bacteroides. The sequence continues at coordinate 9,807 of CAMTPC010000098.1, forward strand.
CATTGTGATGGTGGTATCCAATGTCATCTTCAACTACATATTAATTTTCGGTAAATTCGGTTTTCCTGCTTTGGGCATTGAAGGCGCAGCCATTGGTTCATCACTAGCTGAGCTCATCTCCCTGTTGTTCTTTATCATCCACACACGCCGTCACATTGACTATCGTAAATACAATCTCCACATCATCCCCAAATTTCGCTCTAAGGTGCTCAAAAAAATATTGGGACTTTCGGGCTGGGTGATGATACAAAATTTCCTATCACTTTCGTCGTGGTTTCTATTCTTCCTTTTCATAGAACATCTTGGCGAACGTCCATTAGCCATAGCTAATATTGTACGCAATGTTTCAGGTATATTGTTCATGATTATGATAGCTTTTGCATCGACTTGCGGGACACTCACAAGCAATCTAATCGGTGCTGGCTATGATAAAGAGGTCCTTCCAACTATACAGAAAAGTGTTAATATTACCTTTGCTATACTAATACCTATTATCATAGTCTTTTGTATTTTCCCCGAAACTATCATCTCAATATATACAGATATTGCCGACCTTAGGACAGCTACTGTACCTTCTTTCTGGGTATTATGTGTCGCATATTTAGCGCTTATCCCAGCCAATATTTATTTCCAATCTGTTTCGGGTACAGGCAACACGCGTATGGCTTTTAAAATGGAAGCCTGCGTTCTGATCATTTATATTATATTTATCACTTATATTATACTGTATCTACGGCTAGATGTGGCCATAGCATGGACCTCCGAAATTCTTTGGGGCAGTTTGATGTTCTTGTTTAGTTATCTCTACATGAAGAGTGGTAGGTGGAAAAGAAAGAAAATATAAGCTGTATAACCTAGTGTGAAAGATTATCTTGTATATTTGTGTAGATACTAATTAAATTGAGTTACAATATGAAGTTAATCCATTCACTAGTTATGTCAACAGCAGTGATATTAGGTGCTTGCAAGGGTAGTTCCGGAGCAAGCGACCCTATTATTATCGGTCCAACCGATGTAAAGATTGAAAACAAGCTCATGACCCCAGAAGCACTTTGGGCCATGGGGCGTATAGGTGATATTGCCGTTTCGCCTGATTATAAAAAGATAGTTTACAGTGTGGCTTATTATAGCGTACCACTCAACAAAAGCAATCGTGAACTCTATATCATGGAGGCTGATGGATCGAATGTCTTACAACTCACTTGTACTCCCTATCAAGAGACTAGCCCAGTTTGGTTTGATGGTGGCAAGAAGATTGCCTATCTCAGCAATCAAGGTGGAAGCAATCAGATTTGGGAAATGTTGCCCGATGGTTCAGGTGTAAAACAGATTAGTAATTACGATGGTGACATCGAAGGCTTTTCATTCTCACCAGATGGCAGTAAACTTCTTTTCTTCGCACATATCAAGACAGTAGATACAACAGAAGATAAGTATTCTGATTTGCCAGAGGCTACAGGTTTTATTGTATCTGATTTGATGTACAAACATTGGGATCAATGGAAGACCAGTGCACCCCACCCTTTTATTGCAGACTTTGATGGTGCAAATATAACAAATATTATTGATATACTTGAAGGCGAACCTTATGAGAGCCCAATGATGCCTTTTGGCGGAATCGAACAGTTGGCATGGAGTCCCAACTCAGACAAAGTAGCTTATACTTGTAGAAAGAAGACTGGTTTGGAATATGCAGTTTCGACTAACTCGGATATTTATATTTATGACCTCTTATCAAAACAGACCGTTAACATCACCGAGAAGAATTTAGGTTATGACACTAACCCACAATATTCACCCGACGGAAAGTACATCGCTTGGCAAAGCATGGAGCGTGATGGCTATGAGGCTGATCAAAATCGACTTTTCGTAATGGATATTGCAACTGGTGAGCAACGTTTCATCAGTAAAGATTTCGAATCTAATGTAGATGAGTTCATTTGGAGTGCAGATAGCAAAACCATCTATTTCACTGGACCTTGGCATGGCGAAGTGCAATTGTATAGCCTGGACTTGGCCTCAACGAAGATTCATAAAATAACGGAAGGTGCATACGACTATGTATCTCCAAAATTGCTGGGCGATAAATTGGCAGCCAAACGACATTCGATGAGTAGCGGTGATGAAATATTCAGTGTGTCAATGGATGGTGAGCCAGTACAACTGACGCAGATCAACAAAAACATCTATGACCAAGTGGAGATGGGAAAAGTTGAAGCCCGTTGGATACCTACTACAGATGGTAAACAGATGTTGACGTGGGTGATTTATCCACCACAGTTTGATCCCAATAAAAAATACCCTACATTGCTCTATTGTCAAGGTGGCCCACAAAGTGCCGTTAGCCAATTCTGGAGTTATCGTTGGAATTTCCAACTGATGGCCGCCAATGGCTATATCATAGTAGCGCCCAACAGACGTGGTTTACCCGGATTCGGTAATGAGTGGAACGAAGCTATCAGCGGGGATTATGCAGGTCAATGCATGCGCGATTATATGTCGGCAATTGATGCAATGGCAAAAGAACCCTTCGTAGACAACGATGCTTTGGGCTGTGTTGGAGCTAGTTTTGGAGGTTATTCTGTATATTGGCTAGCAGGTCATCACGAGGATCGCTTTAAGGCATTCATCGCACATGATGGCATATTCAATATGGAGATGCAATACTTGGAAACGGAAGAGAAATGGTTTGCCAATTGGGACATGGGTGGTGCTTATTGGGACAAAGACAATGCTGTGGCACAACGTACTTTCGCCAATTCACCGCATAAGTTTGTCGACAAATGGAATACTCCTATCCTCTGTATTCATGGTGAGAAGGATTATCGCATACTTGCCAGTCAAGCTATGGCAGCTTTTGATGCGGCAATCATGCGCGGTGTACCAGCCGAATTACTGATTTTCCCTGACGAAAACCACTGGGTACTTCGTCCGCAAAATGGTATCCTCTGGCAGCGCACCTTCTTCAGTTGGCTAGACAGATGGCTCAAATCCACGCCAAAGCAGTAGCAAGGACAAAATGATATAAAGAAAAGAAACGCGAAGCATCAGTAGAGTTGCTCCGCGTTTCTTTTTTACATATAATAGAAAAAGATTTATCTTGTACGTTTCCAGATATGCTCAATCTCGAGGATATACATTTTATGGAAACCGCCATGCTCTTCATCATACCATTTGTTGATAGGTTCACGATCGATAAATAGCTCAGGCTTCAACTCACCCATATAGAGTTTGCGACATTCTAGTGTAAGACGCGATTGCTGAAATATCACACTTCCACGATCAGTAAACTGAGGTTTCAAGCCTGTTTCCTTAATTTTATCGATATCTCTTCCCGATTTTGAACCACATATTGCATGAATATCTTTATTCTTTTCACCCAAGAATGATAAAGTAACATAATCAAACTGTGTCAAGAATGCGTGTGTAAATCTTTCGGGGCGTACAAAAATAAAGGCTACGGGTTTATTCCAAAGCCATCCTAAACCACCCCAGCTTGCTGTCATTGTGTTGTAACATACTTTATCCCCAGAGGTAATCAACATCCATTCTTTACCAATCGTATCAATAAAATTCTCCGATAGCTCTTGGTAAGCAATTTCCTTCAACTTCATAAATTATCTAGTTTTTATCTGTTTCTTTAGTTGTACTATTTCCCCTAAATCAGGAACAATAATATTAATGCCGCGTTCTTTTGCCTCATCTTTAAAGACCTGAGGTGGGTCGTGTAAGGGTTCATCCGACAGATCGAATGTGCCATAATGCATAGGTATTGTCACTGCCGCACCCATTTCCTGGGAAGCCGTGAGCGAATCTTGTGGCGATATATGATTAGGACGCATGAACCATCTAGGCTTATAGGCACCTATGCCAAGCAAAGCGTAGTCTGGCGAACCAAATAAAGAAGGTATCTCTGCAAAATGGTTGGCATAGCCAGTGTCTCCGCTATAATAAATAGAGATATCATGGGCCTGTACCATAAATGCACCCCAAAGGCGTTGTCCTCCATCACTCATTGCACGCTTACTCCAATGTTGAGCGGGTAAGAATGTGATTTTCAAACCATCGTTCTCTAATTGCTGATACCATCCTGCCTCAATCACATGGAGTGTTGGAAACCATTTTTGTATCA
>CAMTPC010000099.1 GCA_947074295.1 uncultured Bacteroides sp.
CTAAGGACGAAGATGCCGAAATCTTGGTATTGGCTGTGAAGACTGAATCGGATATCGCAGAGCTAGAGACTTATGAAGACCGTCAGATGTTCCTCGAAGAGGTGGGTTTGGCAGAATCGGGTGTATCTCGTTTGATCCGTTCGGCTTATGCATTGCTCAACCTCGAAACTTACTTTACAGCAGGTGTGCAAGAGGTACGCGCTTGGACGTATGAAAAGGGATGGAAAGCGCCACAATGCGCGGGCGTGATTCATACTGACTTCGAGAAAGGTTTCATCCGTGCCGAGGTGATCAAGTATGATGATTTCATCAACTACGGTTCGGAAGCGGCTGTAAAAGAAGCTGGTAAGCTTAGTGTAGAAGGTAAGGAATACATCGTGCAAGACGGTGACATCATGCACTTCCGTTTCAACGTATAATCATAATTGGAAGACACGACACTGGACATTGAGCTGGAGTCGTGTCTTTCTTGTTTTATAAATAACACAATCTCTATATGAACACACTTATGTCTATCAATTGGAATCCGAATGTTGAGCTCTTCAACCTATTTGGGATTTCTGTACGCTATTATGGCTTGCTTTGGTGTATAGGTTTGGCTTTTGCCTACTATATTGTACATTGGGAGTTTCGCGATAAGAAGCTGCCTGAGAAGACTTTCGAACCTTTGTTTTTTTATTGCTTCTTTGGCATCATCATTGGTGCACGTTTGGGACATTGCTTGTTCTATCAACCCGAATACTACTTCGCTCATCCTTGGGAGATTGTATTGCCTGTGAAGTTCTTGCCTGGAGGCGGATGGAAGTTTACTGGATATGAAGGTCTAGCGAGTCACGGTGGTACATTGGGTTTGATTATATCGCTCTATATCTATAGCCGCAAGATGAAGATGAACTATGTTGATGTGGTGGACATGATTGCACTAGCCACACCTCTCACAGCAGGTTTCATCCGTTTGGCCAATCTGATGAACTCCGAGATCATCGGTGTACCTACTAATGTTCCTTGGGCATTTGTGTTCGAGAGTGTGGATATGCAGCCACGTCATCCGGCGCAGCTCTACGAAGCGCTGTTTTATATCACGCTGTTCTTCGTGATGCTCTACTTATATAAATATCGCGCACAATACTTGCATAGAGGTTTTATGTTTGGTATGTGTATTGGTTTTATCTTCTTGTTCCGCATTTTTGTGGAATTTATCAAAGAAAACCAAGTAGCCTTCGAAGATCAGATGACCTTCAACATGGGGCAATGGCTCAGCGTTCCTTTTGTATTGGCAGGTTTCTATTTCATGTTTTTCTACCAGACCAATGTGCCCTTGCTCAATAAGGGTAAGACGAATACCAAAACAAAATAATATCTCAATATAGATAAAAACAATAATGGGTTGAATCGGCACTGAGGCAGATTCAACCCATTACTGTTTTATAGATAGAACTAGTTGTTTTCCTAATACTTCATTTTATCTGTATCGGGCTGGAATTCCAGTATATCACCCGGTTGGCACTCTAGTATCTCGCATATAGCTTCGAGTGTGGAGAAGCGGATGGCTTTTGCTTTGCCGGTTTTTAGTATGGAAAGGTTGGCGGGGGTGATGTCGATGCGCTCGGCTAGTTCGCCCAGCGAGATCTTGCGACGCGCCATCATGATATCTAGGTTTACAATAATTGCCATAATGTTTAGGGGTTTTGGTCGGTAAAAGGTTAAATGGTGAGTTCTTGCTCTTCTTGCAAGCGTAGGCCCATGGCGAATGCTTCGGATACGATAAATGAAATGATACCCATTAGCAAGGTAATTATCGAATAGGATCCATAAGAGTGAACCGTATAGCCTGGTGTTTCAAATGCTTCGTTAACCAATCGCGAATCTAGGATGATGGGCACAAGCTCAAGTAGGAAACTCGCAATCAAGAAACCACCCAACCAGCGTAGCAGATGTACATTTTTCCAACAGAAGATATGTGAATTATTGATTTGGCCTATGAGGCGTATAAACCAGATGACGGCCATCAATATGCTGATTTGTGACAATAGAAAACAAACAAACTCTAAGACATAATAGGGATGACTAGTATCTTCAAGGATCACTGTTACCTCATGCGTGTGCGTCTTTACATAGCTTCCAGTTGCCTCATTGTAAATCGAGTCATTGAACTCTGCAAAATTATTGGGCATCAGTTTGACGCCAAACATGCTGCTACCATCTAACTTAAATTCTTTGCTTTCACCAGCGGAATTCCAGCCTTCGCGTACACCATCCATAAAGGCTCTGCTGCTGTAGTTTATGGATTGAGATATGGAGAAGCCCAATACAAGCATCACCAAAGCACAAAGTATATTCAATCTTCTTTTCATATGTTCTATATTTTGTTAGTTTCTTCGTTTAATAATGATTGTTGCCATTCTACTGGCTTGTTGCGGCGGTCTATTAGCTTCCAGCACACGATGAATAGGGTGATGGCTACTACGGTGACGCCTATTATTGCACCCCAAGACATATCATCGCTCAGCCGTTCTGTATCGGGATATTTTAGTAAGCCATACACGGCCAAACTGTTATTCAGTATATGTATCAGACAGCACGGTATGATGTTATCGGTTTTATAGTAGATCCATGCAAACACAATACCCGCTATGAATGCGCTGGGGATTTGCGCTGGATTGATGTGAAAGATTCCGAAGAAAGCTGCCGAGATCAGGATGGCTTTCCAGGGTGAATATTGCTTCAACAAAGCTCTTGTGATTCCTCCTCGGAATACAATTTCTTCTATAACGGGAGCAGCTACCGCCACGCATATGATACCCGCCCAGCTATCGAGTATGAAGTCGAATTTATCTTCCAAAAGATCGGGTAGCCAGTGTGTCAGGTCGCTCACTAGGAGACTCAGCCATATGGTGGCTATCCCTAAGAGCAGACAAAGTAGATTGTTGCTTAGGTTGACGGGTAGTCCCATCATCTGTTGTCGTCCCAAATAACCTTGTTGCCACATATACCAAAGTATAAGTGCCATACCCAGGTATTGACCGCCCACCATGTTGACGGCTTGGGATGATTCGGTGAATGGATTTCCTGTAGTGATTAATGCATAGACACCCCATAGAATACTCATCAAGAGAGGGGCAGCAATCTGCAATAAAAGGAAATAGAAAATGATGATTTTAATAGCTTGTCTCATGCGTTGACAAAAAGGAATGTTGATGAGGAAATAGCTGCATTATAGCAGGTATTGTCTTTTTTCTCGGTCTGTGTAGATTGACTTTTTGTCGAGCTTTTACCTTTGTGTGATGGGGTAAACAAACTACAAACCACTGCGGCTAGCATAGAAATAGCGATTACTAATAGCGAAATGCTTAATACTGGAGTTTTCATCATTGATTCATATTGAAGGTAAATACTATCTATTTATCGTTTATCGATATGCAAAGGAAAACATATTTTTTGGATATACAAAGAAAAACGATAATAATTTATCGAAAAACAATAAATAACCATCGTTTCTCAATAATGTGCTTGTTTGGATTCCTCTCTATTTGATAAGTATCTTTCTAGCATGGTTCATCGTATATTGGGAAAACGGCAAAGCCCCGCTTGCGTAGATGTGAATCTAGAAAGCAGGGCTTTGTATGATCATTATTAAGTGTAGAAGCTTAATCTTTCATATTTTCTATTTTGCGGCGGCGTTGGAGGAAATAGCTGACAATAAGAGCTATCACGCCTATCGTCAGAATGGCGAAAGCTATATAGGCTACGGCCTCCGTGGTGTGTACGCTTTTAGGATCGAAAGTCATCACGATGGTGTGGTTTCCTGCAGGCACGTACATGGCGCGAAGTATATAATCTGCACGACCGATGGGTGCAGGTATGCCGTCGATAGTTGCTTCCCAGTCAGGATAATAGATTTCCGAGAACACCACAACACCTCCTTTGATTGATGAGGTTTCATATACCAAGCGATTGGGTGCATATGAGGTCAGGCGTATAGAGGCTGTTGAGTCATTGGAGCTGATAGTGCCTTGCAGTGCATCCTGAAAACGCTTATCCACCACGGCGGTATGGCGTGGGTCTATATCAGCAATACGCTCTATCTCTTGGTTTGCATTATCCACATATTCCACCTGCTGCACAAACCAGGCATTGCCATAGGCGTATGGGTTGCGGACGGGTATCGTGGTTCCTTGTCTATCTGTAGGAAGAATGAAATATTTGGTGTTTAGCATGTTCAATACATCGAAAGCAGATGGGTTTACTTCTGCCATATCGCCTTGTGATGTAGCTATCTCGGTATAAGCTGCATTCATCTGTGGTGCGATGTAGCGCTCTATCATTTCCTGGTAACGACGTAACTTGGCGGCATGATAACCACCCACACTCTTGTGCCAATACGAGGTGTTGTTTTCGTTGAATGTGCTGGTGGCCAGATTGATCACACGGTAATCCAAAGCGTCATCATTTAGGATTTGTTTATCGGTAGCAGTCTGGCGGAAGGTGTTAGCTTGTGTCATTTCCGGAACAAACTGGCTGTCGTTGAGGTAGCGTTTGTTCACTGTCCACATCTCAATGCCACACAGCAGTAGAATGCCGGCTATGGTATAGACAGTTGTAAGCTTTTTGCGTAGATACATTTCGAGAAACGCATATCCTATCAGTATGATGAATAACGTTTTCCATGCATCAGCCGATACGAGGGCCATACGCATTTGTTGAAGGCTATTTACTAATGGGCTCAGGTATTCGGCTGGAATGCCATTTTGCAAAGCGGTAAATTCATTGGCTGGCACAAAATTGTGTATCAGCACCCCGGGAGCTAGCGCTAATATCAGAGCTGTACCGGCTGTGAACACAAAGCTGACAATGTAGCCTTCTGGTCTTTTACGCAATTGACTGGGATTGTCCAGGATTTCTTTCAAAGCAAAGATGGCCAATAAAGGAATGGTAAATTCGGCGATAACCAGGATAGATGATACGGCTCTAAACTTGTTGTACATCGGCACATAGTCGATGAAGAAGTCGGTCAATGGCATGAAGTTTTTTCCCCAAGACAATAGGATGGAGAAGAGGGTGGCGCTGAGTAAAGCCCACTTCATGGGCCCTTTCACGATGAAGCAACCGAGGATGAAAAGTGCCATCACAAACGCACCTACGTAGACAGGTCCAGAGGTCATGGGTTGATCGCCAAAGTACTGGGTTAGCTGATTATAGATACCTGCATTGGTGAACATAGGGTCGGCTTTTTCCATAGCTGTCTCGCTTTGTGAAAGAGGTACGGATGCGCCACCACGTATATTGGGGATCCATAATGACATGGTTTCGCCGATGCCATAACTCCACTGGGTGATATAGTCACGATCCAGTCCACTGCTGGTTTGAGCAGCTTTCTCACCTTGGTGCACCAGCTCTGTAGGAGCGCGCATGGTGTGTTTGCTGTATTCGTAGGTGTGATACAGGTTGGAAAGATTGACGGCTACACCTATTAGTGCGGCAACCGCTAATACGCCAGTAGCTTTATAAAACGCGGGTAACTCATTCTTGCGGTAGGCTTCTACGAAATAGGCTATCACGATAGCCAGGATGACGAACATGAAATAATAGGTCATCTGGATATGGTTGGAGAGTATCTGCAGTGCAAAGAAAAAGGCGGTCAGGACACCTCCTAGCAGATATTTCTTGCGGTAGGCCAATACGATACCGGCAATGGTGGGCGGTATATAGGCCAAGGTGACGAATTTCCAGATGTGTCCAGCCGATATTAGGATGAAGAAGTAGGACGAGAAAGCCCATAGGATACCTCCCAATCCTGCCAGCCATGCCGAGAAGCCAAAGGCTCTGAGCAAAATATAGAAACCGAACATCATGATGAATGTTAACCAGACGTACTTGGGTAGGAACAAGTGGTAAATCTTCTCGGCAGTACGCAATGATTCAGTCGAATCATAGCTGGGTGAGATCTGATAGGTGGGCATTCCGCCAAAGAGTGAGTTGGTCCAGCGGCTGCGCTCGCCAGTCTGCTCGCGATACTCCAAAGCTTCCTGTCCGGCGCCTGCACCGGCTACGGTATCGTGCTGAAACAAAGCACGGTTCTCAATGACTGCCGGAAAGAAATAGGCAAACGAAAGAATGATAAAAGCCAATATGGCAATAAAGTCGGGTATGAACTTTTTCATCTCGATGATGTGTCGGGTTTATTGATAAAAAAACAACGGTTTGCAGTTGCGCTCACTCAATGTGGCCACTGCAAACCGTCTATATTGTCTCAGTAATTAGTATCTGTAATGATCGGCTTTATAAGGTCCATCTACGTTCACACCTATATAAGCGGCTTGCTCGGGCGTTAGCTTCGTCAGTCGCACGCCAAGTCTTTCGAGATGCAAGCGTGCCACCTCTTCGTCCAGATGCTTGGGCAGACGATAAACCTCTACTGGGTAATCCTTTGCAAATAGTTCGATCTGTGCCAATGTTTGATTGGTAAACGAGTTACTCATCACAAAGGATGGGTGGCCAGTGGCACAACCTAGATTCACCAAACGACCGTCAGCCAGCAAGATGATGCTGTGTCCGTCAGGGAAGAAGTAGCGATCAACCTGTGGTTTGATGTTGACACATTTAATGCCTGGGAAATGCTTCAGAGCATCTACCTGAATCTCGTTGTCAAAGTGACCAATGTTACATACGATAGCTTGATCCTTCATTTGTTCCATGTGGTCGATGCGGATAATGTCTATATTACCAGTGGTAGTTACAAAGATATTGCCTTCTTTGCACGCGTCATCCATTGGCATCACTTCGTAGCCTTCCATGGCAGCTTGTAGTGCGCAGATAGGATCGATCTCGGTCACGATGACACGTGCACCGTATGAACGCATCGAGTTGGCACAACCTTTGCCTACGTCACCATAACCACATACCACAACCACTTTACCAGCGATCATCACGTCTGTTGCACGCTTAATGCCATCAGCCAATGATTCACGACAGCCATACATGTTGTCAAACTTAGACTTAGTCACCGAGTCGTTCACGTTGAAAGCAGGGAATAATAACTTTCCTTCTTCCATCATTTGGTATAAACGGTGTACGCCCGTAGTTGTCTCTTCGGAAACACCACGCACTTCCTTCGCCATGCGGTGCCAGTAAGTGTCGTCTACTGCCAATACTTTTTTCAGGATGGCATAGAGTGAACGTTCGTCTTCGGCATGTACTGTTTTGTCGAGCACAGAAGCATCGTTTTCGGCGTCATAGCCTATATGTATCATCATGGTAGCATCGCCACCATCGTCTACTATCACATTTGGGCCTTTTCCGCCAGGGAAGTTGAGGGCTTGCAATGTACACCACCAATATTCGTCGAGTGTTTCGCCTTTCCATGCAAAAACAGGTACACCCGCTTGGGCTATTGCTGCTGCAGCATGATCTTGTGTCGAGTAGATGTTGCACGAACACCAACGCACATCAGCTCCCAAAGCTACAAGTGTCTCGATCAGTACGGCAGTTTGAATGGTCATGTGAAGCGAACCCATGATGCGGGCACCTTTCAGCGGTTTCGATTCTCCATACTTTTCGCGTAGAGCCATTAGGCCAGGCATTTCGTGTTCTGCCAACTCGATTTCCTTGCGTCCAAAATCAGCAAGTTTAATATCTGCCACTTTGTAAGGCAGTGTAGAGAATAATTCTGTGGACATAAACTATGTTGTTTAATTTTAATAAATCACACAAAGATAAAACATTATACACTGCTATACAACGGACATCTTTTATTTTAATCAATAATAACTTGACGATTTATACAACTTTGTGTATAAAATATAAAATAAATTATTTAGTTTTGTAGTAGAATTGGAATTTATATAATTAAAACAACATTCTACTCCCCGATTATGGATCATTTGGATGAAAAAACACAACAGCAATTGATAGATCAAATCAAAGAGCTTCAGGAAGAATTATCTGAGGTTCGTTCTGAGCTTTCTATGCTACGTGGAGATGCTGATACCGCCATTGTTGCTGATAAAAACAATAAGGCCGATTGGGAACGTGTCACGACTGAGCTTCAGTCCTTTGCTCTCTCTTCTGATTTAGAACTTCGTGCGGCTGACATGGAAAAGCTCAACGCGCTGATGAATGTTGTCCTGAATAATGTTCCTGTATATATATTCATGAAAGATGCCAATAACGATTTCCGTTATTTGTATTGGAACCAAACCTTTTCCGATTATTCGGGCATACCAGCTAGCGAGGTAATAGGGAAGACGGATTATGATATTTTTGTGAATAAAGATGATATGGACCGTTTTCGTGATGATGACATTCGCACTGTGAAAGAAGGCAGAATTGAGTTTCTGGAACGCTACTATACCCCTCGCGATGAAAGCCGTGTAGTTAAAACGATCAAAACACTTGTAAAAAGTGGGAATGATGCGTATGTTGTGGGAGTGTCTTGGGACATCACAGATATGAAGAAGGTAGAGGACGAATTAATCGCTGCTCGTGTAAAAGCTGAAGAGTCTGATAAATTGAAAACGGCCTTCTTGGCCAATATGAGTCACGAGATACGCACGCCACTCAATGCGATAGTGGGCTTTTCCAAATTGATAGTAGAATCAGAAGTGAAAGCTGAACAAGCATTGTATGCTGAGATTATCGAGAAAAACTCTGATCTTCTCCTTAATTTGTTTAATGATATTCTGGATCTATCGGCGTTGGAGTCGGGTACCATGAATTTCACCACGCGTAAACTTCGCGTACGAGATATCTGTACACAGCTCATTAGCCTTTATACTTCTAAGGTGTCGAAGGATGTAGATCTTGTGATGGATCCTGTGGATGAGGATTTGTTGATTGAAGGTGATTGGAAAAGAATACTCCAGATTTGTAGTCATCTATTGAGTAATGCTATAAAGTTTACACGTTTGGGTAAAATTAATATAGGTTATCATCAAAAGGAAGACAATCTGCTTTTTTATGTAAAAGATACTGGTATCGGTATTTTACCACAACAGGCTTCTACCATTTTTCAGCGTTTTGACAAAGTTGATACTTTTGTGCAAGGTACAGGATTGGGTTTGCCTATCTGTCGGATGATGGTTGAGAAAATGGGTGGTAAAGTATGGTTGCGTTCTACATATGGTAAGGGTTCTACCTTCTACTTTACATTACCATTAAAAGTATGTTCGTCCAAAACGAACTATCCTTTAGGGAAAAGAGGAGTGATAAAAGAAAGTCTTTAATGACTTGGCTTTTATCACTCCTCATTTTGTAAATCTCTATAGGGTTACATCATATCAGATTGGTGTATAGATTACCGCTAAAATTTTTGCAGGCTTGCCTTCGTAGGCATGTACATGATGAGGGACTATCGAATCGTAGTAAATACTATCACCCTCTTCGAGTAAATAGTTGATATCACCATAGCTAATCTCCATTACTCCTTCCAATACCATGATGAATTCTTCACCCTCGTGCGAAGATAATACAAAGTCGGTTGATTCTTCTGTAGGTGCTACATCTATGATGAAAGGCTCCATGTGGCGATCGGCTTTAGAACGCGATAGTGAATGATACTCCATGTGCTTGCGCGAATGGATAGCATTGTTTGAGAAGCTGATTGTGTCTTTTACTTCTTTCTTGCGACAGATCACTGGGCCTGTTTCATCTTGGTCGTCAAGGAAAGTACCAAGTCTTACGCCCAATACACGGGCTATCTTAATCAATGGGGCTAATGAAGGGAGGTCAATATTTCCCTCAATGCGTTCTACTTGTTCGATTGCAAGTCCAGAGCGGTCTGCAAGTTGCTCCATGCTCATATTCTGCTCCTCTCGGAGTGCTTTTATTTTTTCTCCTACAATTTTGCTTGCATCCATAATCTTTAGTTTTTAATGAGTTGCCATTAGATTTTTAAAGGTATATCGCAAATGTAGGAAATATTTTATCTTTTGTGCAAGTTTATAAGAGAAATATTTAATATACCCTAAAGCTCATCTTCGGTATAGTGGGTAATCTCATATTTAAACTCGCGTTTATAGTCTACTCCATACGAATGGATGGTTTCTAAACATAGACTGGGCCAGCCATTGGTGTCAGTTTCGTATATGTATTTTGTCGTTTCGTCAAGTCCGGTTGGTCTCAATTCTGAAAGCCACATGGTCTGTACACCAAGTATGCGTGCATAGATAGCTGTTTTGTGTAGGCTCAATGGGTGTGATTCGATGAAGAAGTGATTAGGCAGAAGACTCGAATTACTCCCTTCAAATATCATGTTTACTGTATCGGTATTGCCATTCATACATAGCGTGTAAATCGCTGTGTTATTGGTAGACGGCGTGAATGTGATGGTCGAAAAGATGGATTGATCTATGCTCTCGGTCATTTTTTGTAACGCAGGAATCTCGGAAGAGCTCATGCTAGTATACTCGAAAACATACTCTCTGGCGAGAATCGTGTTCGTGTAGTAGGCCGCTGTTTGCGCAACGCCATTTGCATTCAGGTCATAGATGTATCTGTCGCCCAAATTATTTTCGATGGTTACGCTATTATGGGTGTATTTCACGGTGTAAGTTGTAATGTAAGTGTTTCCACTTATCTCTTGGGTGATAGTGTGCAGGGTGAGTTGCCCATTGCTGTCATAATCAAATGTTTCTGTCACTTTATTGTTAGGTGCACCGCTTGACGTTTTTATTTCGCTGATGCTTACGCGTTTGAATAAGGGGTGTTTCAGTGTTTCGGATTTTTCATTTTCGTCGTGGTTTGAATCAGTGCTACAAGCTGTGGCAAAACCTAGAAAAACCATCAGGCAGAGGATGGTTATAAGATTGGGGTTGAGATTCATGGGCGTACGGTTTCGTGTTATTTATAGATATAAACGAATAGCTGGAGACTTAATTGTAATAGGTAGAGATAAAAAAAGAGCTGTAGTCACACGAAGTGAGTACAGCTCTAGTTTTTTCTTTTGCGGAATGCGTGGATTATTTACGCAAACCAAGAGTTTTGATGATAGCACGGTAGCGAGCGATATCGTTAGTCTTCAAGTAATCAAGAAGACGACGACGCTTACCTACCAACATTGTCAAAGCTCTTTCAGTACTATAATCTTTTCTGTTGAGCTTCATGTGCTCAGTCAGGTGAGAAATACGGTATGAAAACAATGCAATCTGCGCTTCAGCTGAGCCAGTATCAGTGTTAGACTTTCCGTACTTTTCGAAGATTTCTTGCTTTTTAATAGCGTCTAAATACATAAAATTGAGTTTTAAAAATATATAATATGCTTCTTAAGCGGGTGCAAAGATAAGCATTACATTTATATAACACAATGATTTTCAGCAAATATTTTCGCTCTTCTGCTTTTTTAAGTACCTTTGTAGCCAAATAATAGGTATTTTATGCAGAATATTAGAAACATTGCAATTATTGCCCATGTTGACCATGGGAAGACTACATTGGTCGACAAGATGTTGCTTGCCGGACATTTGTTCCGTGACAACCAGACTAGTGGCGAATTGATCTTGGATAACAACGACTTAGAGCGTGAACGCGGTATAACCATTCTATCAAAAAACGTTTCAATCAATTACAACGGAACGAAGATCAACATCATCGACACTCCGGGTCACAGTGACTTTGGTGGTGAAGTTGAGCGCGTGCTAAACATGGCCGATGGTTGTATCCTTTTGGTGGATGCTTTCGAAGGTCCTATGCCTCAGACGCGTTTCGTGTTGCAAAAAGCACTTGAGATTGGTTTGAAGCCTATCGTAGTGGTGAATAAAGTAGACAAGCCTAACTGTCGTCCTGACGAAGTGCACGAGATGGTGTTTGACCTGATGTTTGCACTAGACGCTACCGAAGAGCAGCTTGACTTCCCTACTATATATGGTTCGGCCAAGAACGGTTGGATGAGCACCGACTGGCAACAACCTACTGAAAGCATTGCACCATTGCTAGATTGCATTGTGGAAAATATCCCTGCTCCCGAGATGCTCGAAGGTACACCACAGATGTTGATCACTTCATTGGACTATTCATCTTATACAGGTCGTATCGCTGTAGGACGTGTTCACCGCGGTACTATTAAAGAAGGTATGAATGTGTCATTGTCTAAACGTGACGGTTCTATCGTGAAGTCTAAGGTGAAAGAAGTACATGTGTTCGAAGGTCTAGGCCGTGTGAAGACTACCGAAGTCTCTTCGGGTGATATCTGTGCATTAGTAGGTATCGAGAATTTCGAGATCGGTGATACAATCTGCGACTTCGAGAATCCAGAACCATTGGCACCTATCGCTATCGACGAACCAACCATGAGCATGTTGTTCTCTATCAACGATTCTCCTTTCTTTGGTAAAGATGGTAAGTTTGTGACTTCGCGCCACATCCACGACCGCTTGATGAAGGAATTGGACAAGAACTTGGCACTTCGCGTGGTGAAGAGCGAGGAAGACGGTAAATGGATTGTATCGGGACGTGGTGTATTGCACCTTTCGGTATTGATCGAAACTATGCGTCGCGAAGGCTATGAGCTGCAAGTAGGCCAACCACAGGTGATCTACAAAGAGATTGACGGTGTGAAGAACGAGCCTATCGAAGAATTGACAGTTAATGTGCCCGAAGAATATGCCAGCAAAATCATCGATATGGTGACTCGTCGTAAAGGTGAGATGCTGATGATGGAAAACAATGGCGAGCGTGTGAACCTCGAATTTGCTATCCCATCACGTGGTATTATCGGTTTGCGTACCAACGTGCTTACGGCTTCGGCGGGTGAAGCTATCATGGCTCACCGCTTCAAAGAATACCAACCTTACAAGGGTGAGATCGAACGCCGCACCAATGGCTCTATGATGGCGATGGAAGCAGGTACTGCTTTCGCTTATGCTATCGACAAGCTACAGGACCGTGGTAAGTTCTTCATCTTCCCACAAGATGAAGTATATGCTGGCCAAGTAGTGGGTGAACACTCGCATGACAATGACTTGGTGATCAACGTTACTAAATCGAAGAAATTGACCAATATGCGTGCGTCGGGTGCCGATGACAAAGCTCGCTTGATTCCACCTATCCAGTTCTCGTTAGAAGAGGCATTGGAGTATATCAAGGAAGATGAGTACGTGGAGGTAACGCCTAAAACAATGCGTCTACGTAAGATCATTCTTGACGAGAACGAACGTAAACGTGCGAACAAGAACGCTTAATATTTAAGCTCTCTTATTATATAGAATAGCAAAAGGCTATCCGACTGTTGAAGGTTGGATAGCCTTTTTTGCTAGCTTCTATTGCTCTGTTATTTCATTCGGAACATTACAGGGACGGTATACCGCACATTGACTGCCTCGCCTTTTAGTTTACCAGGTTCCCATGTGGGCATACTCTCAACTACGCGGATGGCTTCTTGGTCAATGGATGGGCATACACCGCGTTTCACTTTGGCATCAGATATTTTGCCATCGGCATTCACAATGAATTGCACGATCACTCGGCCTTGGCAGTCCATCTGTTCGGTCCATTTGGTGTTTTCGGCTATGTACTTCATCATAGCGGCTTGGCCGCCTGGAAATTGTGGCATCTGATCCACCATGTCATAGACTACTTTCTCCTTAGCGTCTTGTGCCGATAGGTTGTAGGCAGTGAGGCAGAAAAGAAGAAGTACTGCGCATCTGAGGTAGCGACTGATTGACTTAAAACTGTTTTCTTTCAGATTTGTTTTCATGGTTTCCGTTTTTTATTCGTGTAAATAATGAATGACAATAAGAGGATGGCGCCGATGATATACCACACAAATCGGTAGTGTCTGCCACTCGAAAACTGCTCGGCTTCTTTGTTAGCAAAAGGATTCTCATAGTTGATATATTCTCCTTTATCTATCAGCTCTAACGCACGGTTTAAGATGGTATCACTGGTTTCCG
>CAMTPC010000100.1 GCA_947074295.1 uncultured Bacteroides sp.
GCTGTAATAGCGCGCAGACATGGAGATAAGTGGTATGTGGCTGGTGTAAATGCAGAAGCAGAGGCAAAGAAAATAACGATAGACCTATCTATGCTGGCTGGTCAAAAGGTCTATCTTTATAGGGATGATCAGAAAATGGAACCTTCTTTAGGAGAGTTGTTGATTAAGAAAAATGGATTGACGAATATTGTGATACAACCACAAGGCGGATTTGTGATTACTAATGAATAAAGACATGTTCTTTTAAAGTCATCAATATATAGCACAATTATAGAATTTGCGGACTAAGGCTAGTCAACAAACGGACTAGCCTTAGTCGACTAGGTAGACAGCCCTACACAGCAAGCCATTGATAGCTGAATAAGGAACTAAAATAGTATAGCAGTTCAATATACTATTTATCAACACCTTATATCCTATCAAATAAAGATATATTTGATATCCACTTTCTCTAACTTCACAAAAAAATAGGGCGACCGTATGGCCGCCCTATTTTTTATATCTAATGCTGTAGAATTAACACATGGTCTTACTTCTTAGAAGAAGAGTTATAACGCGCATTCAATCCATCTACAATTTCATTTGTAATATCCATTGAAGGATCAGCATAAAGCAAGTTGTCAAAACCAGTGTTACTGATAATCAAGCTATAGCCATGAATCTTATTAAAGGCTTGGATGAAAGTATTGATAGAGTCACGAAGCTGCAAGTTATTTTTTGCTGTTTCAGTAGCCAATTCATTGCTAAGCTTGTTGCTTAGATTTTGAAGATCGGCTTGCGCTTTCTCTAAACGGTTGTACTCTTGTTGAGCACGCTCTGGAGAGATAAAAGCATTATTCTCATATTTACGTTGAAATTCTTCACCATCTTTCTTCAACTGAGCAGCTTTTTGATTCAAGGTAAGACGAATATTCTCCTCTTTCTTTACCATAGCTTCATTCAAGTCGATACAGAAATTATATTTAGTCAATAATGAGTCAATATCCACATAGGCAATTTTCAATTCACCACCCGATATAGCAGCAGTAGAAGTAGCTGTAGTTTGAGGATGAGTTTCAGTTTTGTTTGCACACTGGGTGAATAAAAGAACAATTGCAATCGCCGCAAGGCTTTTTACAAGATAAGACAATCTCTTCATAATGCGTAAAAATATAGTTTTATAATTATTAGTTTTTTCGGTTATCCAGGGCTTTCTCTAATTCATCAATAGAAAACTTGCGTTTATGTTGTGCTTCTCTATCCTGAGATTGTGCACAATTCACTCCATATTTCCTGAGTTTCTTATTATTGCTCACATGACCATTGGGAAATTTTCCACCTTTAATCAAAAGCATTCTAATCCCCAGCAACGCTACACATATAGCAACTATTAACAAAGTAAACAGTATTGTATAAAGCATTTCTATTATTTTTGTGATGCAAATATAGAGTTTTGTATGAACTCGGACACTTTTTTTGGAATAAAAAAAAAGAAACACTGCACTAAACACTTTTGATTTAACATTAGACCTTAAATCATTATGTGTTTTTTAACTGTATTTAATAATCCATTAAGAACAACTAGTATGAAAAAACAGGAACTTCAACCTTCGGGCATTTTCAATTATTTCAACGAAATCTGCCAGGTGCCACGTCCATCAAAAAAAGAAGAAAAGATAATTGCCTACTTAAAAGCGTTCGGTGATGAACATAAACTCGAAACTATCATTGATGACGCGGGCAATGTATTGATAAAAAAACCAGCTACCGCAGGCAAAGAAAACTTGAAAACAGTTGTATTGCAATCGCATATCGACATGGTGTGTGAGAAGAATAATGATGTCGAGCATGATTTTCTCAATGACCCTATACAAACTGTAATAGATGGTGAATGGCTGAAAGCCAATGGTACAACCTTAGGTGCTGATAATGGTATCGGGGTAGCTACACAATTAGCAGTATTGGCTGATGATTCTATCGTACACGGCCCCATCGAATGTCTATTCACGGTAGACGAAGAAACAGGCCTCTCGGGTGCGTTTGCTCTGCAAAAAGACTTTATCGGTGGTGATATCCTGATCAACCTCGACTCTGAGGATGAAGGCGAAATCTTTATCGGTTGTGCAGGCGGTATTGACTCTGTTGCCGAGTTCCACTATGAAGAGATAGATGTACCTGCCGATTACTTCTTTTTCAAAGTAGAGGTTAAAGGTTTGAAGGGTGGCCACTCGGGTGGTGACATACATTTGGGTCGCGGAAATGCAAACAAACTTCTCAACCGTTTCCTCAGCCGTATGGAAGCAAAATATGATATGTATCTATGCGAGATTAATGGAGGAAACCTGCGCAACGCTATTCCACGTGAGGCGTATGCAATATGCGCTGTTCCTGCTGCTGACAAACATGCAGTACGTGCAGACTTGAATCTATTTGCGGCAGATGCCGAGAATGAATTATCGGTGGTGGAGCCCGACATGAAGTTTACGCTTGAAACAGAAGAACCACGCGCCAAGGCTATAGACCGCGATACAACAGCTCGCCTGATAAAAGCACTTTATGCAGCGCCCCATGGCGTTTACGCTATGAGCCAAGACATACCAGGACTGGTAGAAACTTCCACAAATCTGGCTTCTGTAAAGATGAAACCAGGTAACATCATCCGTATTGAAACAAGCCAACGCAGCTCAATCCTTTCTGCCAGAAACGATATGGCCGAAACAGTGAGATCTACTTTCGCTCTTGCCGGTGCCGATATCACTCATGGCGATGGCTATCCTGGATGGAAACCCAACCCCAATTCGGAAATACTCGATGTAGCAGCACAGTCTTATAAAAAGCTATTCGATAAGGAAGCTAAGGTAAAAGCTATTCATGCCGGTTTGGAATGTGGTTTGTTCCTTGATAAGTATCCACACTTGGATATGATTTCGTTTGGACCGACCATGACTGGCGTACACTCACCCGATGAGCGTTTGCATATTCCTTCGGTTAAGAAATATTGGGAACATTTACTGGATATTCTAGCTAATATCCCAGAAAAGAAATAATAATCATATTGATTCCCCGTTAATTAGGCACAGTATTTGCACAGATACTGTGCCTAATTTTTTATTACACAATATATGACTTATAAATTCATATCTATATTTCTCGCTACCCTTTTTTCTATTTTCATAGTCACGTCATGCGATGACTTGGATAACTATTCAACAAATCCAACGCATACATTGACATTCTCACAAGATACCTTGAGACTTGACACGATACTGACTGAGACAGGTAGCTCGACTCGCATCCTTAAGGTATACAATCGTAATAGTGAAGCTTTGCTCATTTCATCTATCTACCTTGCCGATGCAGACCGTTCGGGTTTCCGCATGAATGTGGACGGTATCCGTGGCAATCAGCATAGTAATATTGAAATACGCGAACGAGACAGCCTTTTTATCTTTTTAGAAGCAACTTTACCATCGACTGATAATGATTTGCCAGTATTCATTAAAGATTCAATAGTGTTTATTACCAATGGTGTTACTCAAGATGTAAAGCTATTGGCTTATGGGCAAGATTTTATTAGTTTTCGCGGAAAGACAATCACACAAGACACGATAATCAACTCACAACGCCCTATTATGATTTATGATAGCCTGTGTATAGAGGCTAATGCACGACTGACACTCGAAGCGGGAGTACGCCTCTATTTCCACAACAATGCTGACTTGCGTGTACGTGGCCAACTGATAGCCAATGGAACACTAGAGTCTCCTGTGCAGTTTAGAGGCGACCGCACCGATAACATGTTCTATTACCTACCCTATGATCGACTGCCTGGTCAATGGGGCGGCATACGATTTTATGAATCAAGCATAGATAATGTGTTGAACTATGTAGATATCCATGGCGGACAATACGGTGTGAGATGTGATTCGACAGGTATCGAACGAGTAAAACTAACATTGACCAATTCTATCGTCCATCAGGTTGCAGGTGATGCGTTGCAAATGACAGACTGCAAAGCATTTATCGGCAACTCTCAATTGAGCAATGCCGGTTATTATTGTGTAAATCTGATAGGTGGTGATTATGAGTTTGTACACTGCACCCTTGCCAACTATTTTAGCTGGAATGTGAAGAGAGGCGCAGCATTGATGTTTCGTAATGAACAGAATGGCATAACTCATCCGCTGCACTATGCAGGCTTTCGTAATTGTCTTATCGCTGGCTCTGCCTCGGACGAACTGTTTGGTAGTCGCTCGGCCGATGAAGAAATTCCCTTTAACTATTATTTCTCTTATTGCGTGATCAATTCTATCGAAGAGGAAAACGAAAAAATATTGAATGTGCTTTGGGAAAAGGATGATAACTTCGTTTTAATGGACAGCCGTACACAGGAGTATATTTTTGCTCTTCTCCCCGAATCGAAAGCTATCAATTGGGGATTAAGACAAGATGCTATGTCATTCCCAACTGACCTGAGAGGGAATTCTCGCTTAAGCGATGATGCTCCTGACGCAGGTTGTTATGAATGGATCGCTACTGGAGAAGAATAAGTTTCTGATCCATGAAACGCTCAATTCATATATTTCTCCTGCTAGTGCTGTCTTCCTTAGCATCGGCTCAAGATACAATTCGTTTTCAAGCTATGTTTTGGAACGTGGAAAATCTCTTTGATACACGTCATGACTCTCTGAAAAATGATTATGAATTCCTGCCAGATGCTATGAGGCGATGGCATGTAGGACGTTTTAAAAAGAAAATCAATGATGTGGCACGCGTCATAGCCGCCGTCGGACAAGGTGAGATGCCCGACATAGTGGGGCTCTGCGAGGTAGAGAATGATTATGTCCTGAAGAATCTCACACAATATTCGGCTTTAAAAGAGCAAGGTTACAGATATGTAATGACCGACTCGCCTGATGAACGTGGCATTGATATTGCCCTACTCTACCAACGTGACCGATTCCGATTGCTTCAGCATCAATCCATACGCATCATACCCGACCATGAAGACCGTTCGCCCACGCGCGATATATTGCATGTCAGTGGTCAGTTACTTTCTAAAGATACATTAGATGTAATTTTGGCCCATTTCCCATCGCGTTCGGGCGGAATGAAGGAGACAGAACCATATCGATTAGCAGCCGCTAAGCAACTACGTACATTAGTAGATAGTTTGTTCGATAGTCGATGTTGCCCACAAATCCTTATTATGGGGGATTTTAATGATTATCCAAACAGCAAATCAATCACTGATATATTAAAAACGAATCTTCCTGCAGACCAACTCGATTCCAAACAGTTATATCATTTATTAGCACGAAAAGCTAAGAAAGCCAACTATGGATCGCATAAATATAGAAGTGAATGGAAGCTTCTGGACCATATCATCGTTTCGGGCAATTTGCTCGATATAAAATCGCCCCTGCATACAAAAGAAGAAAAGGCTGACGTTGCTCGTCTACCTTTCCTACTCGAAGAAGATACTCAATATGGTGGAGATCGTCCTTTTCGCACCTACCGAGGCATGAAATATCAAGGTGGATTTAGCGATCACCTGCCAGTTTATGTAGACTTTGATTTAAATGTAAACTATTGATTCATTAATCGCTATACTGATAAAGCTTCAAGTCAAACTGAGTGACCATCACCAGCAAGTGGTCAAATATATCAGATTGAATACATTCATAGTCCTTCCAAACCTTATTGCGCGAAAAGAAATAGACCATTATCGGTAAGCCATAAGTAGTGAGCTGCAATTGTGCGATAATCAAATCGAGATCTGTATTTACCACCGGAAGGCTAGTAAGATATCGTTCGATATAGGCACGATAAACCTGCGCATTAGTCGGTGTTACTCCATCGGCCGGTTGATAATCTGCCATCAGTGGGATTTTACGGTATTTGTCCAGCGTTTCGGCTGTACAAAATTGCAAGGTAGTAACATCAAGAATAATGGTTTTATTGACACGTCTACCACCAGACTCAGCCATACCACGCCAATTCTTAAAGCATGAGTTGACCAGATTAGAAGGCGGAACTGTAGAAATGGTATTATCAAAATTGCGCACTTTCACCGTGTTAAGCGTAATCTCTTCGACATTACCATTGGCATCTCCATTAGGCAATTGAATCCAATCGCCTATATGCAACATATCGTTGGCCGAAAGTTGTATTCCCGCAACAAAACTCAATATACTATCTCGAAACACCAACATTAAAATGGCTGCCGATGCTCCCAAACCTGTGAGTAGTGTAGCTGGCGACTTACCTATAAGTTCTGAAATGATGATTATAGCAGCAATAAAATAAACTACAACCTCGCATACCTGCACTAGCCCCTTCATCGGTCTATTCTTATTGGTGTCGCGCGTCTCATAGATGTCCAGAAGCATTAAAAGAAAACTAGTGATAGAGAGGGCTATCATCACAACTATATATATACTGCATATCTTTTGGGATATGGCCAACAAATGCTTTCCTTTGACAAAAGCCATCGGCAAGAGAATATAAACTAATATACCAGGGATTATTCGAATAAAGTGTTTTACCACCTTGCGTTTCAATAGCAAATCAATCCAATGTCGTTCATGATGCTTATTGTACCTTTTCAAACCTCCTACAAATATGGCTCTGAAGACAAAATCTAAACCGATAGCTACTATCACCATCAACGCTGCAATTATAGCCTCATCGAACATATTTGCTATTTTCGGATCTACGCCCCAATGTATCAGAACGCCATTCATCCATTTACCCAAATCTATTATCATAATTGTTGTGCTTTTTAGATTGAAACACATGAAAAAGCAATTGGTTTAATCTGAATGAAAATATTGCAAAGTATGATAAATAGAGTGTTAGGCAAAAAAAAGGCGGGATAACCCCGCCTTCTCCTTAATGACATTTGTCATATGATTATCATAATTGTTCTAATTTTCTTTATTTATAAATGATAAGTGCCGATTGCGCTGGAACCATTACTTGTGGACCAGTGAGCGATCCCATCCCACGCTTATCTATCTTACCGTCGCGAGCAACAATGGTGTAACGGCCAGCGGGAATAGTAAGTGGCGCTGCCGTGTTGCGACCATTGAATGCTACAATGATGTCTTTCCAACTGTCACCATTGGCATTATCTTTCAGTTGATAGGCAATCAAGTTGTCACCTTCTACAGGTAAGAACTCTAGGTGTTCGCGTACCATTTGTGCATCACCCATACGGAAGGCAGGATGTGATTTACGCAAATCAATCAGATTCTTATAATAAACAAAGACATCGTGATTAGTAGACTTACGATCCCAGTCAATCTGATTGATAGAATCGGGGCTCTGGTAGCTATTGTGCACACCTTTCTTATCACGCAATACTTCCTCACCGGCATAGATAAATGGTACACCTTGCGAAGTGAATACTACGGTCTGAGCCAGTTTGTCTAGACGAGCAATTTCATCTGGGGTGATATTCGGAATGGTAGCTTTTAAACGGTCTACCACGCACATATCATCATGACACGATACATAACTAATCATCTGAGTAGGTTCATTGGCCCATGCTGTATTCGTATAATTTACCGAATCCAATTGTACTTGTGGGTGATTGATAGCACCTACAATACCGTATTTCACACTTTCCACATTGCCTGGAAGTCCTGCCAAGAAAGCACCTTGTTTATCATCATTGAATGGACCACGTAAACCATCGCGCATTTCATCAGAAAAGACTGCAATGCCAGGCATCTGAGCCGTATTAGCTTTCATTGCCAAAGAATCAGCTGGATAGATAGGTGCTTCGGCAGCCCAACCTTCTCCATAGATGAATACAGATGGATTGACAGCTTTGGCTGCTGCTTGTATCTGATTCATGGTTTCAACATCATGGATACCCATCAAATCGAAACGGAAACCATCGATATGATATTCATTCATCCAATAAAGCACAGATTCAATCATATATTTGCGCATCATCTCACGGTCGCTGGCTGTTTCGTTGCCACAACCCGAGCCATTAGCCAATGAGCCATCTTCTTTGTGACGGTAAAAATAACCTGGTACAGTACGCTCAAAATTACTATCTTCGGTATTGAATGTATGATTATAAACAACATCCAATACAACTCCAATACCTTCATTATGCAAAGATTGAACCATCTCTTTGAATTCTTGGATACGTACAGTTGGTTCAAAAGGGTTGGTAGAATAAGAACCATCAGGCACATTGTAGTTTTGTGGATCATATCCCCAATTATATTGATTGTTTTCGAGCTTACTCTCATCTACCGATGCATAGTCGTAAGAAGGTAGGATATGAACGTGTGTGACGCCCAATTCTTTGAGATGATCTATGCCTGTCGATAAGCCATCTTTATTGGTTGTACCTTTTTCAGTCATGGCCAAATACTTTCCACGGTGTTGATTGTTGGTAGTAGGACTTACTGACATATCGCGATGATGCATTTCGTAAAGCACTATATCAGCTGGTGATTTTACCACAGGGCCTTTATCGCTTTCCCATCCTTTAGGATTGGTTGTAGCCATATCAACTACGGCAGCACGTTTGCCATTCACGCCTACTGCACGAGCATTAATACCAGGAGTATCGCCCAACCATTTTCCATTGACTTTCACGTTGAAAGTATAAAATTTGCCTTGCAAATCACCATCAACAGTTTCACTCCAAGTACCTTCTTTCGAATTTTCTTTTAACGAATAAGTTTGAAATGCATGACCACTATCACCCGAATCAAATAGCATCAATTTTACTTCATCAGCCGTAGGAGCCCACAATGTAAAAGTGGTAGAAGTCGGTGTATAGTTCATTTCCGTAAGTTCTCCTGTACGAACAGGATAATCATCATAAGAAGTAAGCTCACGCTTTTTGGCACAACTGCTAATAATCATGACTATCAGCAGTAATAAAACAGGAAAACAACATCTCTTCATATATAAATAGGTATTAATAATCTTATTTTTTTATTCGGGAAGGATTTTTTGCTATAAAATCTTTCCATCCATTATATCCTTTAGTTAGCACAGGACGACCAGATTGTAGAAAATGACAGTAGGCTGCTGCCAAACCATCGGTCGCATCCATAAATGTTGGCATCTCATCGGCAGGAATCTTCAGAATCCGCTTCAACATATCTGCCACTTGCTCTTTCGAAGCCATCCCATTACCAGTGATAGCCATCTTAATCTTTAAGGGGGCATATTCGGTAATTGGTATATCTTTTATCAGCGCAGCTGCAATAGCAACACCTTGAGCACGGCCAAGCTTCAACATGGATTGCACATTCTTTCCAAAGAAAGGAGCCTCAATCGCTAACTCATCGGGGAGAAAGCTTTCCAAAATACCTGTAACACGCTGATGAATATGCTTCAACTTAAGGTAATGACCATCAATCTTGCGCATATCTATAATGCCCATAGCAACCATTTCGGGTTTACCATTGGCAACACGCAATACGCCATACCCCATCACAGTAGTACCAGGGTCAATGCCAAGTATGATTCTTTCGGCAGGGATTACTGTCACTCAATCACCTCCATCAAAGTTGGAAAGCCGATCACCTTATCCTTAAAAATATCCACTAGCTGCTCGCCCAGCTTAGCTCCCTGTTCCATATGCCAACGATGGAGAACGGTACTGTTTTCTACTTCCCACTGAAGTGAAAAAGAGGATCCTTCATCTCTATGACTAAGAATTTTACACAAACGTGGTTGTTTCAACAAGCCAGTTTTCTCTATTTCAGGAATATAGCATTCTTTAATCCAAATGATGAAATTGCTTTGCACTTCATCATCTACCTGAAAGGTGGTATTGTAAATCAGCATAAATGAAAAGTTTTAATTTTTATATGCAAAAATAGCTATTATAAAAGAAATATATCTATATTTGCATCGCAAAAAACGCTAAAGGGGCATTAGCTCATCTGGCTAGAGCGTAACACTGGCAGTGTTAAGGTGATCGGTTCGAGTCCGATATGCTCCACAAATACAATTCTCAACCCACTGATTATCAGTGGGTTTTTCTTTTACACCGCACCCGTATTCCCCCTTTAACCCCCTATATTTACCCTACTTTAACAATTACCATTCTAGTATATTTGAATTGCCTATTTAATTTTGCGTTAATTGTCAAGATAAATAACTCCCTGTAAAATATCAGTAATGTCATGAATATCTATTTGAGCTTTATACTAAAGTCTAAAAACACATCACATTACATCGTTAACTATGCAGCATAATTTAAGTGTAGATATGACTTGAACCCAAAATAGTTGGACAGATTGTTAATTATTAGTGAAGTGCACTTCAAAAGTTAGACACAAAACTTTTGAGGTGCACTTCATTGCTAAAAAAGAGTTTTTAATTTCAATTAAACCTCAACATTATATACTGTTTTACTTATAATTAAAAGTACTCTGAAACGAAAGCAAACACCAAATAAGACATATAGAACAATATTGATTCCATATATAATATATTTAGCAGATATTAAAAGTGAAGTATCTAAAATCTATTTTATTATTTTGTCTGTTTCTTAATATATTATAGTTCTCAGAATTACATAATCATTACTATCATTACAATCTCGAATAGAATGAGAATAAGTATAAATCCGAAATATAGCTCTATTTCTACTTTTATCAAGGAGATACCTACAATGTTCGATAAACCCGATTTTGGGAGAGTGATGCATCAAGGCAGGAATATTGTGAAGAATATAGATAATGAGTATGTTATAAAGAAATTCATTAAAATCACTCTTTCCAATCGCATCATTTATTCATTTTTCCGGAAGACAAAGGCACAAAGGTCTTTTGAGATTACACGAGAGCTGAAAAAGTATGATATTGATGCACCTGAGGAGATAGCCTATATAGATATAAAGGAAGGCAGCTTCCTTAAGAACTGTTATTATATCTATCATTTTAGTCCTTACCAGACATTAGATATTTGCATTGGTGGCGATTATGACGAAAAATGTAAATCTTTAATCAAGGAATTTGCCGATTTTGTAGCAAATCTTCATTTAAAACGAATAGTGCACCACGATCTTAATATTACAAATATTCTGTGTAACAGAAAAGACGGGAAAACCCATTTTCAATTGATTGATATAAATCGTGTCCGATTTAAAGGCAAGCCCGTATCAGAAAAAAAGTATATTCGAAACTTTTCACGATTGGATGTTAATAGTGTGTGGTATGATGATTTTATAATGGAATATGCAAGAATCATGGGATTAGATCCTATGATTCTTCAAAAAAAATGTCATGCCTATGCAGATAGAAAAAAAGTATATGTAAGAGCTAGACACTTCTTAAAAGATATTATCTTATTGCGTTTTCTAAGAAGCAAAAAGAGTAAAAACAATGACATTGAAGCAGCCCAGAGCGATTCTTCTGCGGATTTACGATAGATAGTCAATTAAATTTTCTATCTTGTACTTATCTTAAATAAAAAGACTATGAAAAATAGGCCTCAACTGTTTCCGATTTTATTCATCATCTTGTTGTGCTTTTTTATCTTTTTCATTAATAATGAAATGATTATTCCTGATATCATGGAAGCGCGCAATATGATTACGGCCAATGAGATGGTGTATGATGGTCATTGGCTGATACCCACCATGAACGGCGAACTGCGATTAGAAAAACCCCCACTACCAACTTGGATATCGGCAATGGCAGAGCTGATAGCACCGGCACACCTAGGAATACAACGTGCCATGAGTGGTCTAGCCGCTACATTGCTATCCGTTTTCTACTATCTATTGGCTTTGCAATTTTTCAAATACAAGCGATTTGCATGGATCTCTACATTAATCTTCATCACCTGCTTCAACGTTTTCCTTATTGGGCGTACTGCATCATGGGACATTTATTGCCATGCTTTCATGTTGGTAGCTATCTATTTGTGGATACGAGCTTTTAAAAGTCCAAACACTTTATTCTATTTTATGGGGGCAGGCATTTTCATGGGGTTGTCTTTTTTGAGTAAAGGACCCGTTTCTTTTTATGCATTGTTGCTTCCCTTCCTTATAGCATACAGTATATTTTATCGCCCCAACATGCGAGGCAAATGGCTAGGAATGATTGCCATGCTATTTTTTTGTATAGTTGTAGGAGGATGGTGGTATGCTTATATCCATGCCTTTCATTATGAGGAACTACAGTACGTGATCAAGAAAGAGTCGGGTGCATGGATCAATCACAGTGTAAGGCCTTGGTATTATTATTGGCGTTTTTTCCTAGAAACTGGCATTTGGAGCATATTGATGCTCACCGCTTTATTCCTACCTGCATGGTCGAAGGAGGTACGCCATAAGCGATCGTTCCTATTTATCTACATCTGGATGTTACTCACTTTATTCTTACTCTCGTGTCTGCCCGAAAAAAAGACGCGATACCTCTTCCCTATTCTAATACCGTCATGCTATCTAATGGGCTACCTTGTGGTTTATTGGTACAATAAATTCAATAGAAAATGTCCACCAAAGAAAGATGTAATCTTATATCGTTTTAATGCTTGGATGATGGGAATTGTGGTAGCCCTGATACCCATTGGAGGAGTGATATTCCTTTATAAAGATGGACATGTAGGACTGTTCCTTCTATTGCTTTTGACGCTATTTATAGAGATTATTGCCATTTTTCTGATGAGATTCGCAGTAAGATTACAACCTATTAATATGGTGGGAGCTATTGTAGTATTATTCATCACGTTGGCTTGCTTTGTATTGCCATTGCTCAAGAATGTAGTGAATAATAGTGAGATTCATAGCATCAGCCAAGTAAGGGAAATGGAAGAGCTCAATAATATTCCTTTTTACTACAAAGAAGACAATGTACTTCGTATCGAGATCGTTTATGCGGCAGGACGAAAGATAAGACCCACCAAAACAACTGATGTAGATTCATTGATGAGCCTTTTGCCTTTTGTCTGGGTTACACCAACATCGGTGCAAAGTGAATTGCCATCCACATTCTTACGACAAGTAGACACTATCTATATAGATAAATACGATGATAACCGTTGGTCTAAAAGTGACAAAAGATATAAGCCAGAATTCATCAACAACGCTATCTTACTGAAACGCAAGTAAAGCAAGTAATAAAAAATAAAGAATCTGCCACCCTTACACTCTATACAGTGTCCGAGTAGCAGATTCTACATTATATATCAAGCAAACCGAATCTTTCTGATTACATCATGCCACCCATGCCGCCCATACCTGGAGCACCCATTGGCATTTCTGGTTTATCTTCTTTCTTTTCTACGATCACACATTCGGTAGTCAAGAACATACCAGCAATTGAAGCTGCATTTTCCAAAGCTACACGAGCCACCTTAGCAGGGTCTACTACGCCAGCTGCATATAGATTTTCGTAAATATCCAGACGAGCATTATAACCGAAGTCACCTTTGCCCTCGCGCACTTTTTGTACTACTACAGCACCTTCTTTACCAGCATTGGCAACGATCTGGCGAAGAGGTTCTTCGATAGCACGTTTGATAATTTCGGCACCTGTAGTTTCATCAGCATTGTCGCCAGCAAAACCTTCCAAAGCGTCGATAGCACGAATATATGCTACACCACCACCAGGGATGATACCTTCTTCGATAGCCGCACGAGTAGCACGTAATGCGTCATCTACACGGT
>CAMTPC010000101.1 GCA_947074295.1 uncultured Bacteroides sp.
TGCTGATACCATCCTGCCTCAATCACATGGAGTGTTGGAAACCATTTTTGTATCAGTTCGCCCGTCCCCAATCCACAAAACAAAGTCATATTGGGATTATTTTTCACCAATATACCCACACTTTTACGATTGAGATGGTCAAAATGATCATGACTGATCAACAAATAATCTATATTTTTGAATATAGAAGGCTTAGCCGGGAAACGACTCTGCCGCCGAACAAATGGAATGCCACCAAATACCGGATCGAACATGATACGTTTTCCTCCTAACTGCATAAAGAATGAGTTGTGACCCAACCATACCAAGCCGTCCCCCTTCACATCGTCAAGCGAATGCAGGATATGAATATTGGGGTCCCATTTAATATTTCGCTTTTCTTTACGCTGAGGATTAGGAGAAAGTCGCCATTTCAAAATACTACCCACACCATGTTGATGATGGTGTTGTCTATTGAAGAATCGTCCTTTATGCGATGGATTGCCCCGCCATTGAGGATGAATGGTATTTAGTTCTTCATTTTTCTTGAAAGTTATGCGTTGTGCCATAATTCTCTCTTTTTTTATCTGTCGATAAACTGATTACAAATATAAGATAAATTCAAGGTCATTGTGACTAAATGCGTGTGTATCACCGCATATTTTGCTTTTTTTTGGGCAGATTTTCAGTTCGTTATTAAATAAACCTATAAAATATAAGGATTGATAACAAACATTTTAGGAACAGTAAATCCTAAACAGGCAGATAATTTGTATCCTATCCATACCCCCACTTTACGATTGAATTCATGTTTTTTCCATCATATAAGCTACAAAAAACGAATAGCTTTTATCCTTGTATAGCTTATTTTACTATTTTTACGAAACTAGAGTGCTAGATTTTCAACTATAAAACACTCTATATATTCAAAACCATAAAACTAAAGTATATGATAGGAGCTATAGCAGGAGATATTATCGGTTCGGCATATGAATTTCATCCTACCAAAGATGTTGATTTTACACTGTTTACAAACAACTCTCGTCTCACGGATGATACAGTAATGACAATAGCCGTCGCAGAATGGATACTAACCGGAGATGATCTGGTGACTTTGATGCAAAAATGGGGAAGACGATACAAAAAAGCAGGATATGGTCATAGCTTCCGTTCATGGCTGGTACTTGAAGACCCAAAACCTTACAACAGTTGGGGCAATGGATCGGCTATGCGTGTAAGCCCTATTGGTTGGGCCTTCGACTCTTTGGAAGAGACGCTAGAAAAAGCCAAACAAAGCGCTGAAGTTACGCACAATCACCCCGAAGGCATCAAAGGTGCTCAGTCTGTTGCGGCAGCTATCTATATGGCCCGCCATGGACAATCTAAAAATAAAATAAAGGATTATATCCAGGAGCAATTTGGCTATAATCTAGAACGCAGTTGCGACTATATACGCCTTTTCTATGATTTTGATGTTAGTTGTCAAGGTTCAGTCCCTGAGTCTATTATAGCCTTTATGGATAGCACAGATTACGAGAGTGCTATACGTCTAGCCGTTTCACTAGGTGGCGATGCAGATACTATGGGCATCATTGCAGGGGCAATAGCTGAGGCTTTTTATAAAGAGGTACCAACCTTTATAAAAGAGGAATCGATGAAAAGACTTCCAGAAGATATAGCGTCAGTAATGATCGCCTTCGAAAAATCTTTTCCCGTAAAATAATCAGTAGCGTTAAAAGAAGTAATTATGACTATTTGGAATAAAGGAGATAAAGTTGGAGATTTCATTATCGATGCATTCATCAAATCCAATTATGCTTATGAAGAAAGTTATCTTGTCAGAAATGACAAAGATGAGAAGTTTCTTCTGAAGGCATTCGATATGTCTGCCACACCTGCCAATAGATTAAAGGATAATGAACCGATAGAGATCTCTGTTTATAAAGATATAAAATGCCAATCACTACCAACATTTTTAACGCATGGTCATTGTAATGTCAAAGATAAGATTATATCCTATTATTTACGCGCCTTTGTGGGTGGTGAGACTGTTGCAGACAAACTAGCAGATGGCAAAGTATATAAATGGGAAGAGGCAATCCCCATCATAAAATGTGTGCTTGAGGCACTCAACTGTATGTTGGAGTCTTTGCCTCCTGTAGTACACAATGATATCAACCCTAATAATATTATCGTCTCCACCGACCAAGAAGGAAGGGAGCATTACTATTTAATAGGTATGGGTCACTTAGCGAATTATAGCACAGGGGTAGCTTCCTTCGAAATTCGTGATTTGAACCCTTGGTATAGAGCGCCAGAAACCTATAAAGGTATGTATGACAGCCAGAGTGATGTCTTTTCAGTAGGTGTACTTCTCTTTAAACTCCTTAGCGGGCTTGTGCCATGGGATAATGGCAGTATAGATACAGAAAAACACGACCTTGCCATGCGCAAAGAGTTTGTGAAAAATGCCCGTAAGGTGGCACTGGATTATGGTATAGTTGGCGAGTTAACCGAAAATGAGGTTGAGATTCTGAAAAAAGCAATCGCGCTTGACTATGATAAACGTTTCAGAAATTCCCGAACATTCTTGAATACTATAGAAGGGAAGATTGAGTTGAAGAAAGAGTCTGAGACTCCGGGAAAGATGGAAGAGAACATTTTCACAACCCTGACACAACAGCAAGAAGAGGACAGCACATCTTTCATCCGCATTGAAAAGCATGTGGGTGGTGGTTTTGCAGATGTGGCTGGCATGGAGGAAATCAAACAGATTTTTTACAAGAACATCCTTTTTATATTGAAAAACAAGGAGAAGGTGGAGAAGTACAAATTGAAGGTTCCCAATGGCGCCCTACTCTATGGACCTCCAGGGTGTGGTAAAACATATATAGCTGAGAAGTTTGCACAAGAATCGGGTCTCAACTTTATGATGGTTAAAGCATCGGACTTGGGCAGTATCTATATTCATGGCTCACAGGGTAAAATCTCTGAGCTATTCATTGAGGCCGAAAAAAAAGCACCAACTGTACTATGTTTCGACGAATTTGAAGCGATGGTACCTGATCGGTCCAAGGTAATCAATGAAGGACACTCGGGAGAGGTAAATGAGTTTCTGTCACAACTCAATAACTGTTCGCAGCGCGGTATTTTTGTAATAGGTACATCCAATCGTCCTGAGAAGATAGATCCAGCTGTGCTCCGAACGGGCCGCATTGATAAATTAATCTATATCCCTCTGCCAGATGAAGAGGCTAGAGAGCAATTGTTCAATTTCTATTTAAAAGATAGATGGTGTGACGAAAGTATCAACTGCAAGGAGTTATCGCAAATTTCAGAGGGTTGTATTTCCAGCGATATCACATTTGTAACAGATCAAGTAGCCCTGAATGCGGCCATGGATGACCTACCCATCACTCAACAGATGCTGAAGGAGGAGGTCAATAAGGCTCGTCGCTCTGTCACTAAAGATCAACTAAAAGAATATGAGTCTATACGAAAGAGAATAGAGAATAATGATGCACTAAATGGTAATAATAGAATAGGTTTTGCCACTTATAGCAAAAAATAAACCAAATAAATAAACACTTAAAAATCAAACTGATTATGAAAACTGTAGACAAGGTATTTGAGGTTTTAAAAGTAGAAGGACTAGTGCCCGAGAAAGAGAGTTATGGTATCGGCTTCAAGTATCAGATGACCAACTTTGCATACATGGAAGATGAAAAGGATGAGACTTTCTTCAACATGCTAGTGCCTTATATCTATGAGACTAACGAGGAAAATGAAATCGAAGTGCTCCGTGCTATAAACAAGGTGAATAATACGATGAAAGTCGTGAAACTAGTCTTGAGTGACAATAATGTATGGGTATGCTTTGAGAATCTTATCGATGAGAATACAGACCTAAGAAACATCGTAGGGGTTGCAGTGAACACACTTTACCAAGCACGACAAAACTTCTATGAGGCGTTAAAAAACGAATAACTGTAATATACACATATTTATAAAGGCTCTGTAGAATTGGGTATTAATTCTACAGAGCCTTTATTTTGTTATCGTGGCTTTATTCAATGCCTACTTGCGTTATTGACTAAGGCTACTTATCATGCTAGCGAACGCTAGTCAACATGGTAAGTAGCCCTAGTCAGTAATATGTCTAAACCGTTTTTTGAAGTGTTATGTATCAGCGCCTAGGTTTATATCGCCGATAACGACGGCGCGACTTCTTGTAACGACGATAATTGCGCACTTTGCGATATACTAACCAGATTATCATGATTGGGATAACTGTGAATATCACTATAAGGACACCTACGCTAAGATTATCCCCTTTGATGCGCGACCAGATTTCGAGTACATCCTTGGTTTTATCTCCAAAATCACGAATCATAGCACATCGTTCCACTACATTCCGATCAGGGTATTGGATGTTGTTAACCTGTACATCCTCAGCGCCTGGTCCGAAAAAGTAGCTTAAATCCGACGAATACTCGAGAGTTGAATCGATTTTCTCCTCAAGTATTTCTGGCGAAGCGATGGAACTGACATAGCCACAGGTTTCCATGTTGCGCAACGCTATATCTGGACGACACATGAAGTTGATGAAATAGGCTGCCGCCTTAGGATTACGGGCATAGATAGGTATGACCCAACCATCATACCATATATTGCTACCTTCATCAGGCACTATATAGCTCAGTTCGACACCCACCTCTTCGGCCTCTTCGATGGCCCACATCGCATCCCCACTCCAGGTCATGTTGATCCATGCCTTATTCTTAGTCATCATTTCCTTCCCAAAGTCAGCTT
The DNA here is from genome assembly GCA_947074295.1 of uncultured Bacteroides sp. Classification (GTDB taxonomy): domain Bacteria; phylum Bacteroidota; class Bacteroidia; order Bacteroidales; family Bacteroidaceae; genus Bacteroides. The sequence goes on from CAMTPC010000101.1 coordinate 4,792, forward strand.
CCCAGCCAGCCACATTGGGTTTCAAAGCTTTAAGATAGGTCTCTACCATCTGCATTGCTTCAGGAGAGTAGTCATTCATCAACGATTCTACTGTACGGCTACTGTCAGCAAGTGCCTTGGCGTTGGCATAAAGAATAGCGGTGCCATACGCATCTCGATAAGAATCTTTCATCAAAATCTTTCCTGCATACTGGTCATCCCATAAGCACCCCCAGCTCGATACATCTCCTTCATCAAGAAAAGTCGTATTATACAAAAGCCCTGCAGTACCCCACATATAACAAACCACATATTCGTTGGCTGGGCGACCTGGCTGACTAAGTTTATTGATTTGCTCTTTAATGAATGGTGATACGAGATTCATATAATCAGGCGAATTCGGGAAGATTGTATCAATGGGTTGCAGTAAACCCTTCTTCAACATACGTTCGATGATATATTCTGAAGGACACACGACATCATAATCCTCATGACCTTTTTCAATCTTTGTCAGCATCACCTCGTTGATATCAAATGTCTGATAGACAATACGTATAGGAGTACCCGTCTGCTCTTCGTAGTAGGCTTGAAAATCTTCCAGCACTCCATCACCTATATAGTCTGCCCAATTATATATCTTAAGGATATTTTCGCGCGACTCGCTACGGTTATAACAACTACATAGTAGCACAACTATAAGCCCAAATAGAGTTAATTTCTTCATTTTTTCTTTTTCTCCTTTCCGGTTCTGTAGTTCACTATCAGTAATAAAGCCAATATCACTACAAATATGATAGTAGCAAGGGGGCGCAGCTCAGGAGTCAGACCTCCTTTACGTGCATCAGCATAGATATAGGTAGAAAGTGTTTCTAGCCCCTCATTGCCGATGGTAAATACAGTTACTGCAAAATCATCAATTGAGATGGTCAATGCCAATATAAAACCACTAATCATACCCGGTTTTATTTCGGGTAATATCACCTTTCGAAAAGCCTGCATCGGAGTGGCACCAAGATCAAGCGCAGCTTCGTAGATATTAGGATTCATCTGCTTGAGACGAGGCAACACACAAAGCACAACATAGGGTGTACAAAATGTGATATGCGCCAATACTACAGTAAGATAACCTTGTGAAATACCCAGGGCAACAAACAATAAGAATAATGAGATACCTGTAATGATGTCGCCGTTCAGAATAGGAATGCTATTTACTAATCCTATGATTTTACGGCTTCGACTACGCAAGTTGAATATACCCACTGCTGTGATGCTACCCAACATTGTTGACACTGTAGCTGCGATCAAGGCAATGGTAATAGTATTGAGCAATGCGTTGGTGAGTGAATGATGAGTTCCTGATGAGAATAATGATGAATAAAGCTTTGTAGAAAACCCAGTCCAATTACCCAATACTTTTGACTCTGTGAATGAGAAGATCATGATGATGAGTATAGGAGCATATAGCATCAATAAAATGAGCCATAGGTAACAACGGGCGATGATACGTTTCACCATAGTCCACCTCCTTTTCCACTATCTTCTTTATTATCTGATCCAAACAATGTAGTAAAGCCGATAAGCAACAACATGATCAGCGAAAGGGCTGCACCATAGTTCCATAAACTATTATTGATATTCTCCTGAATCGTGGTTCCAAAGAGTTTGATATTATTCATAGTCAACAACTCGGCAATGGCAAATGTGGAGATAGTGGGCATAAACACCATCATAATTCCACTAGTGACGCCAGGCATCGAAAGAGGAAGTATGATTTTAAAGAAAGCTTGCAGAGGATTAGCGCCTAAATCCTGTCCCGCCTCAATATAACTCTTATCCATCTTCTGCAAAGTGTTATAGATTGGATAAATCATGAAGGGTAAGAAATTATATACCATACCGAAAATTAAAGCACCCTCGCCTAAAGGGATACTCAGAAAATCGAACAAAGCAACGGTGGCTAGTGTACGCACCAATATGTTAATCCACATAGGTAAAATAAACAGCACGATAAGTATTTTCGAGCGATTCAGTTCCTGATTGCTCAGAATCCAAGCAGCAGGATAACCTATGAGCATGCAAATCAGAGTTGTAATAATCGCAATGCCGATGGAATAAATGAATGTGTTTATAGCCTCGTAATGCGAGAAGAACTGTCGGAAGTTTTCTAACGAAGCACTACCATTGTCATCCGTGAATGCATAATAAGCAATTAATAACAATGGCAGAATGACGAACATGGCTGTAAATAGAATATAGGGTACAGTCCAGTTCTTGCGTGAGGATAAAATTCGGGAAATATTTTTCACTTTTGCTTTTATCTATTCAAATAACTATTTAATAATTCGTATACCATCGGCAGGAATGGTGATACCAACACTATCCCCATCATCCCAAACATCGGTGGTGTCTACAAAGATGTCTTCATCCCAATCGGTCCATACAGTGAGATGATAATGATCGCCTTTATAAAGTATATATTTCACCTCGCCTACAAGAGTTCCATCCTCAGCATTGTCATGGAGAATGATTTTATTGAAATCGACCTCGATTTTTACCGGAGTTCCTGACGATATATCATCGACGGGCAAACACTCAAACTGACAACCTAGAAACTCTACCTTATCAATATCCAACATTTTGCCTTCAAATGTGTTGCAGGTACGTTCTTTCTTCATGATGTGAATATCAGCTGGCTTCACCAAAATGCCAACTTCGGCGCCTACCTCAAAAAAATGATAATCTTGCACCAAGAACTCATAACCATTGGAAAGAACAGCCATTTCATAATGAACACCTTTAAAAAGTGTAGATTGAACTATACCTGTCAGTTGTGCAGCATCCGAAACAGGGAATATGTATACATCTTCGGGACGAATCACGACATCTACTGGTGTCATCTTTCCGAACCCTTCATCGACACATTCGAAAGTCCTACCACAGAAGGAGACTGATCTATCTTCAAGCATAGTGCCATTGAAAATATTGCTCTCTCCTATAAAATTGGCTACAAATGAATTAATGGGTTCATTATAAATATCAACCGGTGTACCTATTTGTTGAATGCGACCTTCGCTCATTACCACTATCGTATCACTCAGGGTCAATGCTTCTTCCTGATCATGTGTCACATAAATAAAAGTGATACCAAGAGATTTATGCATAGATTTCAGCTCAAGTTGCATCTCTTTACGCATCTTAAGATCGAGTGCCGCAAGTGGCTCATCAAGCAGAAGAACCTCGGGTTCATTAACAATGGCACGAGCAATAGCAACACGCTGTTGTTGTCCGCCGGAAAGTGTATCAACATCACGATATTCGTAGTCAGTCATCCCAACCATCTTTAATGATGCTTTGACCTTTTTCTCAATCAAAGATTTTTGCATCTTTTTCAGCTTCAAGCCAAAAGCAATATTGTCATAAACATTTAAATGTGGAAAAAGTGCATATTTCTGAAACACCGTATTGACTGGCCGTTTATAGGGAGGGATATGTGTAATGTCATTGCCAAAAATGGATATTTCGCCTTTGGATACAATCTGAAAACCAGCTATCAAACGAAGTAATGTAGTCTTCCCACACCCTGATGGTCCTAATATTGTAACAAACTCTCCTTTTTTAATTGTCAAAGAAACATCGTCTAGCGCTACTTTATCATCAAAATACTTATAGACGTTGCTAATCTCTATAATAGATTCGTTTTCCTGCATGTTCATTCAATTACTTAGCTATAATTTTGCAAAATTATAAACATTAACAATACTAAATTCACAATTTGCGTTGAATTAACTTAGATATTAACAATTTTCTCTCATTTTAGATTTATTTCGGGGCATAAATCTATAAAACAACGCATATTTATACACTAATCATCAATTTTTACTGTATTTGAATAGCAAGAAGATTGTTGCAAGATGCAGATTTTTATCCTCATATATTATATAAGATAATCATGAAAAAATCTACCTTTGCAGAAATACTAAATATATCTGCGAATATGAAAAAATTAAGTTATGTATTGACTGGAATTGCTATGTGTGGTTTGGTAGCTAGTTGTGGCCACAAAGCAGGCTATGTTATTAGCGGTAATGTTGAAGGTGCGTCAAATGGAGAGATAGTATATCTTCAGGAACCTCAAGGCAGAACATTAGTGAATTTAGATTCCACTGTAATCACTAATGGTAAATTCGAATTTAGGGGTACACAAGACTCTACAATCAATGCTGTTATTACGTGGGAAGCCAAAGAAGGCCCTCAAAGAGCTGGCCTATATCTTGAGAATGGGGATATCAAAGTGAAATTTACTGAGGATAATAACACTGTGACTGGCACTGCGCTAAATAATGCGAGCCAGGAGATGAAGGATAAAATAGTGATATTGAATAATGAAAGAGAGAAAATTCAGAATACACTGAAAGATTCATCGCTTAGCGAAACAGAAGCAGAGTCTAAAACCAAAGAATTAGAAGATTTAAACAAGAAAGAAATCTCAATCTATTATGCAACAATAGAAAAGAATATAGATAATGATTTAGGCTACAACCTTTTCAGAAACATCTATTATGTATTAACACTTGATGAAAAAGAAAATATCCTCAGCAAGTTTCCGGCTAAATATGACAATGATCCAAGCATTGAAAGAATTCGCGCGCAAGTAGATAGCGAGAAGAATACAGCAGTAGGAAAGGTATATACTAACCTTACCATGAATAATCCTGAAGGGAAAGAAGTAAGCCTTTCCGACTATGTAGGAAAAGGAAAGTTGGTACTGATTGACTTCTGGGCAAGCTGGTGTGGGCCTTGTCGACGCGAAATGCCCGAATTGGTCAAACTGTATAACAAATTCAAAACAAAAAACTTTGAAATCGTTGGAGTATCATTGGACAATAATTCAGATGCATGGAAAAACGCTATCAAGCAAATGAATATGACTTGGCCACAAATGTCTGATTTAAAAGGATGGCAATGCGAGGGAGCAAGTGTTTATGGTGTTTCTTCTATCCCCTATACTATCCTTGTTTCAGCAGATGGAACAATTCTTGAACGAAATTTACAGGGAGATGCACTTTATCAAAAGATCGAAGAGTTATTAAATTAACAATTTCTCTATAAATAAAAAACTCCACGACATGCTTCATTAAAGCAATCGTGGAGCTTTTTTATGATATTAAATGATCGTTAGTATAAAACCTTATCCAATCCATCTTACATAACAGAAGTCTTGACGGTGTGGCAGATCATCATTCTTCGGGAACATACGATAGGCCACCTTGAAACTACCTGCATTAGACAAGCTATAGTTGGCTTGGAATGTATAAAGATCACCTTCTTTCTTCACCACATGGAAAGGTTCAACAGAATAGATATGCTGACCGCCATCTGCAGTTGTGTAAGTGGTCACTATTTCTAGACCGATAGCATCATTTAGGCCTTTTTCATCAATTACGAAAGTAACATGATAATCCTGTCCACTCTCGATACTACCTTTAGATAACTCTTCAACGTTAGAAGAAACCACCTCAATCGAATCCCATTTAGCAGCTACTTCTTCTTTCCATTCTGCAATTGCTTTCGCTTTCGCATTATCATTAGCTGACAGACTCAAGAAACGTTTAGCCTCTTTGTTATAGAACTTGCTATAATAATCATCCAATTGACGTTTCATTGTATAGTGTGGAGCAATCTTAGCGATAGAATTCTTTACAGTTTTTACCCAACCTTCAGAATAGCCCTTTTTATTGCGAGCATAGTACAAAGGAAGAATCTCTGTTTCAAGAATGCTATAAATAGTTGCTGCATCCAATTGATCTTGGTGTTCTTGATTTTGATAAGTACGCTTTTCGGTCAAAGCCCAACCAGCTCCTTCACGATAGCCTTCCAGCCACCATCCATCAAGTACAGAGAAGTTAAGCACACCATTCATCAAAGCTTTCTCACCAGAAGTACCAGAAGCCTCCAAAGGGCGCGTTGGTGTATTCAACCAAATATCTACACCCGATACCAAACGACGAGCAAGTTGCATATCATAGTTTTCAAGGAAGATAATCTTACCCAAGAATTCAGGACGACGAGATATTTCGATGATTCGTTTAATCAACCCTTGTCCTGCACCATCATAAGGATGTGCTTTACCGGTAAATAAGAATTGTACAGGATAGTTTGGATTATTCACAATCTTAGATAAACGTTCTAGATCTGTGAAAAGCAGATGCGCACGTTTATAAGTAGCAAAGCGACGACCAAAACCTATAAGTAGAGCATTAGGATTAATTTTATCCATTAATGATACAATACGAGATGGATCACCTTGATTCTTCAACCAGCTATCACGGAATTGCTTACGGATGTAATCCACTAGCTTATTCTTCATTGTTAGACGAGTCTTCCAGATTTCTTCATCAGGTACATTATAAATGGCTTCCCAAATTTTTGGATTTGATTGATCCTTCAAGAAGTTTGCATCAAAATATTTAGCATATAACAGTTTCCATTCTGTAGCGCTCCATGTAGGGAAATGAACACCATTTGTAACATATCCTACATGACTTTCTTCTGGAAAATAACCTTTCCAAATAGAAGCAAACATCTCTTGCGAGACTTTTCCATGCAACCAGCTTACTCCATTTACCTCTTGTGAGGTGTTACAAGCAAATACTGACATACAAAAACGCTCACCCTTATCACCCGGATTATTGCGACCCATATCCATTAGATCATCCCATGAAACACCCATCTTAGATGGATAAGCACCCATATATTTTCCGAATAGACCTTCATCGAAATAATCATGGCCTGCAGGAACTGGAGTATGAACAGTATATAAAGATGAAGCACGAACTAACTCTATTGATTGATCAAAAGTGAGTCCTGAAGCAACATAATCACAAATACGCTGTACATTAATTAAAGCAGCATGCCCTTCATTACAATGGTATATTTCTTTCTTGATGCCTAAAGCCTGAAGAGTAAGCATACCGCCAATACCGAGCAAAATTTCTTGCTTCAAACGGTTTTCCCAGTCTCCCCCATAAAGTTGATGAGTAATAGGACGGTCATATTCACTGTTCAATTCATTATCAGTATCGAGTAGATATAACGCTATACGACCTACATTTACTCGCCAGATATTAGCATGTACAAAATAGTCATTATAAGGAACATTTACAACCAATGGGTTTCCGTCCGCATCAAGAACTCGATCTATAGGTAATTGGCCAAAGTTCTGGGCTTCATAGTTAGCAATCTGTTGGCCATCCATTGAAAGCGTTTGCGTAAAATATCCAAAACGGTAAAGCAGACCAATTGCACACAAATTCACATTACTATCTGAAGCTTCTTTAAGATAATCACCAGCAAGTACCCCTAGACCACCTGAGTAAATCTTAAGCACAGGTGTCATTCCATATTCCATACTGAAATAAGCCACAGAAGCACGTTCAGCATCGGGTTTAACATCCATATACTCTCTAAACTTAGAGTATACTTCTTTCATTCTGCGTAGAATAACTTTATCTTTTGCAAGAGCTTCCAGCTTCTCATAACTCATGCGTTCGAGAAGTAAAACTGGGTTTTGGCCTACCTCTCTCCAAAGAGCAGGATCCAAATCATGGAATAGTTCTGTAGCTTCATAGTTCCATGACCACCAGATATTACGTGAAATTTCAGACAGATTTTCTAATGCTTCGGGGATGCGTGATTTTACATCTACCTCTTGCCAGTTAGGCGTGTTCACATTACTAACTTTGATCTTCATAATGTATGTATTTACTTAATAAATAGTTTATTCCATTAAACGCTTAGCTGCATTGTTTAATGCAACATCATATGCTTTATAATAGTATTGAATAAAATGTTTCCAAAGGGCTTGTTCTGCTACATTTGCAGCACGCTTACGGATGTTTCTTATTTCAGAAGGAGTCTTTTCGTTAAAAAACAAAATAGTCTCCTTTATGTTCTCTGCCACATCACAATAATTGCTGTCTGAGCGATGTAAAACCTCTACCCCATCGTTGATCCCATGTTGATTGTTCAAGCTATTTACCCATAATCCAAAACCAGCAAGATCAGTGGTAATGGTTGGGACTTTGAATGCAACACTTTCCAATGGTGTGTACCCCCATGGTTCATAGTAGGACGCATAAACACTTAAGTCTTCGCCCAAAAGGATATCATAATAGTCTTTATTGAAAATGCCATCCTTGCCATCAAGATAGCAAGGGACAAATATAACCTTCACTTTATCATCAGCAGCATTGTGCATACCCAGGCCTTTAAGCATATTCAGCACATTGTCACTTTCCATATTGTGAAGCCAATGCGTGATATAGGGGATATCCAATGGTGTATCAAAAGAAGCTCTACTCTGTAATCGTTCGCGCAAATCTTCGCGTGGCTCCTTTACCCAAGCAGGTACTGTGATAAAAGCAACTATATTTCTATCCAAACGCGAATCATGGCGAAGTCTGTTTAAGGATTCAAGGAAAACATCGATACCCTTAT
>CAMTPC010000102.1 GCA_947074295.1 uncultured Bacteroides sp.
TGGTCTGGCCGAACTTCGTGGATTGGAATTGGGTATAGCGAAGTCTATCCTGTAATAAAAATAGAACATAAACCTTATCGAGACCCTTCTGCTTTCTAATCAGCAATGACAAAGCAGAAGGGTCTTTTATGCATAGCCTTGTGCACTATGCTGCCTAAGGCTACACCATCTCGTGCATAGCCCTATAGACCACACTCATCAAGGCCATACTCTTTTTTGCCTCTCTGCAATAGGAATTGGCTTTAATTTTCCCTATCTTTATACAGACAACCTGTATTTTATTGATTTTCTTGCAAAAATGCGTAGGGTTTTTCTGTGCTGAACTATCTTAATGATAGAAGACAGAAAAACGATGTTGAACCAATAAATTTGATAGGATATGAAAACACTAATTAAACAGTGCATCTTTTGGATGATAATACTAGTAGGTGCCAGTACAACTCTACCGTTGATGGCTAATGATGGTGCCGAAAAAATGATCGTCATATCGGGTTATATCAAAGACAGTGAAAGTAAGCGTCCGCTGGGCAGTGCCAATATCACCGTACCTGGAACAGATATCGGTACAGTGACCAATGCTGAAGGAAAATTTATACTGAAAGTGCCAGCCACCTATAAGGATCAGATGCTGGAAGTATCCCACATCGGTTATATAAATAGTCGTCTACCACTCAACACAGCCAAGCTTTCGGCTATCACCATCTGGCTCACTCCCTATACCAATCCATTGAACGAAATTATTGTTTACTCCAACAATCCACGCCAAATTGTGGAAGAGGCCATCCGCAAGATTCCAGCCAACTATAGTGATAATAGCAATATGCTGACAGCCTTCTACCGAGAGACAATGCAGAAACGCAACCGCTATATCGGCATTTCAGAAGCAGTGATTGATATCTATAAGACGCCTTATGACAACCGTCACATAGAGAAAGACCGTGTACAAGTGCTCAAAGGGCGCCGTCTGCTGAGCCAAAAAAGCAGTGATACGCTTTCGGTGAAACTAGCTGGTGGTCCTTATCTTTCGATATTCATGGATCTGATAAAGAATCAGAATCTTTTTTTGAACACCAACGATTTGATGTTCTATGAATTCTGGATGGAAGAGCCCGTATCCATCGACGACCGACTGCAACTGGTCATCGGGTTTAAGCCTCGATACGAAGCCGATATAGCCTTGCTCAATGGCAGGCTCTATATAGATCGTCAGCAGCTAGCGGTGTCGCGTGCAGAGTTTCAGCTGGATATGAGCAACAAAGGAAAGGCCATCGAAACGATATTAATAAAAAAACCCATCGGGCTGCGTTTTCATCCTCAAGAGATGAGCTATGTGGTGACCTATAAAGAAAAAGATGGGAAAAGCTACCTTAACTATATTTGCAATACCATCCGCTTTAAATGCGACTGGAAACGGAAGCTATTCTCAACCGGATTCAATGTGAATACAGAAATGGTTGTGACAGATCGCAATGCGGAAAATGTAAAGCCCATCTCCAATCGTGATGCCTTTGGTATGAAACAAGTGTTCTATGATAAAGTAGACAACTATTGGAATGAAGATTTCTGGGCAGATTATAACATCATAGAGCCCACAGAATCGCTGGAGAATGCAGCGGCACGTCTGAAAAAACAAAATGGAGCTTCTTCAAAATAGCCCAACCAAAAACGATAGACCACCTTCATGATTGACGACTTACTATTAGCCAAACGGATAAAGGAGGGAGATATCAATGCCTTTGAATCTCTCTTCCGCCGCTACTATCTATCGCTTTGCCGATATGTGGCGGGAATAACCGGTGAAATAGAAGTCGGTGAAGAGGTGGTGGAAGAACTTTTCTATGTGCTGTGGCGCGACCGTGCTCAGTTGTCCATCTTTCACTCCCCAAAAAGCTATTTGTACAAGGCCGCACGCAACGGGGCATTGCGCTATTGCGAACATAGAGAGGTGAAGCAACGCTATATTGACGCGGTACATCTAACCACACAGACGGACGGGGTTAATAATCCGCAACAAGAACTTGAGTATAAGGAGTTACAGCTATTAATAGAACGGACACTGAGCAAACTGCCCGAACGCCGCAGCCGCATTTTTTCGCTGCATCGTGATGATGGCAAGAAATACCAAGAGATAGCCGAGTTGCTGTCTTTATCGGTGAAAACCGTGGAAGCCGAAATGACAAAAGCACTCCGTGCACTGCGGAGCGAGATAGAAAAATACTGTTGAAAGATATAGAACGAAATGGATAAGAACGATAAAGATAGAACAGAACAAGCCTGGCAACGGGTATATGGACGTCTGTCCGAGGATAAATTGCTGACGAATATGACTGTCCGACAGCCCTACAGATTTGATAGGATGATTTGGGTATCCATAGCCGCATCTATCCTGTTGATTTGTGCGATTGGATTGTGGTTCGTAGGACATGACATGCGTGATAAACGACATATAAACAACATGCTGACCCTGCAAAACAGCGAAAATTCCACATTGGTGACTACACTCCAAGATGGCTCCATCGTACTTTTAGCACAGGATGCATCACTTACTTTTCCCGAAAGTTTTGATGCAGAGCAGCGCTCAGTAAACCTCATGGGAAATGCTTGTTTTGACATAGCAAAAAATGCCAAGGCTCCTTTTATCATTCATACACCCAGCGCCATCGTCAAAGTGCTAGGGACGATATTTAGTATCGACGACACGCAAAAAGGCTATTTCGAGCTCACTGTGAAAGAAGGTGTAGTTGAGGTAGAAACATTGAGTGGAGATCAAAAAATAAAGGTAAGTGCGGGACAGCAGCTATCGATTTTTAATAATAAGTTTATGCTACACGAAACGACTGACACTTCTATGTTTGATGGCTACATGGGAAATTTTCGTTTCAAGGATCAAAAGCTTATCGACATTATTCAAGTAATAGAACAATATGGTAATGGCGATGAGAAGATAGAGCTACTCGATACAAGTATAGGAGAAATGTGTCTGACATTAGAAATCAATGACTATACACTCCAATCATTCGTGACTCTGCTGACCCAAGCCTTCGGACTGAAATCGGAAAAAGAAGGAAATAGCTATAAAATCATGAAATGATGCACAAAGCATTGTCCAGCATACGGCGCTATGGCTTGCTCTCCCTCATCCTGATGGTGTGGGGATGCAATCTGTATGCACAGGGCAATATCCTTTCAGACACTATAACATGGCCACGAATGAATGGAACAGTCTATTCTCTGCTAGGCGAAGTTTCCAAAGCAAGCGGTATATTATTTATCTACGACAGTGCACTAATAGACAATGAACGTAAAGTAAAGATAGCAGCTGGTAAACGATCGGTGGAAAGAATGATAAACACAATAGTCAATAATGAAGACTTGCATCTAAGAATATTGGGGAAACATGTATTGATCACTACTAAACCGAAGGATGATAGAAGTCATAGTAAACCTGCCTTACATGACACATTAGCGGCACGAGTGATGGTACGCGGCAGGCTCACCGACAAACAGAGCGGCGAACCTCTGAGCAATGCATCGATTTATATACCATCTGCTTCACTGGGCTCTGTGACTAATGTCGAAGGCAGTTTCCTGCTGCGACTACCCGACTCTCTCCGGCAAGACACGATACAGTTTTCACACCTTGGATATGAAGTTTGCAAAGTTGAAGTAAGCCAACTGTTGAATGATGACTATGTCATTGAGCTATCACCCATGGATATTTCATTGCAAGAGGTAGTGATACGTCAGATTGAATCCAGATCACTGATACAAAGGATGATAGAATCAAGACAACGCAATCTATTCAAGGATGCGGCGCTGCTGACAGTGTTCTATCGCGAATGCGTGGAGTATAAACATAAGTTTCAGCAATTGTCCGAAGCTGTGTTTGAGGTCTATAAAACTCCTTTCGGAAGGGACATCCCCGATCAAGTTCGTATGGTAAAGGGGAGTAAAATAGACAATGTCTCCTTAAATGATAGCCTGCAAGTGAAGATTAGTGCTGGCATAGAATCGTGCATGATCTTGGATATAGCAAAGAACCTCCCCGACTTTTTGTGTGTAGACGAAGAGGACAATCCCTTTGTATACAGTGCAGACGGCATAGACTATATTGATGGAAAATGGGCAAATGTGGTCAACTTTAAGCAATCCAAAAACATTAAATCCCCTTTGTATTGTGGTAAGCTCTATTTTGATAGCAATAGTGATGCATTGCTACACGCAGAGTTTGAACTTCATCCCAAGTATGTGGCAAAAGCCGCAAATCACTTCATCACGAAACGTGCGAAAAAGTATAAACTAATTCCGCAGAGCATAAGCTATACAGTGAGCTATAAGGAATGCGAAGAGGGATATTTCATCTCTTATATACGCGGTGATCTTCGCTTTAAGGTGAAGCGAAATGGATTATTTACCTCGAGCCCCTCGCTTTATACATGGTTTGAAATGGTGACATGCAACGTCGACGCAAACAATGCAAAATCTTTTACGCGGGCAGAGCGCATCAACACACGCTCGGTATTCTCAGAGCTTGATACTGTAACTGACGAAGACTTCTGGAAGGATTATAATATCATCCCCCTAGAGCGTGAGCTTAGTCTGATTATTCAACAAATAAGTTTAACGATAGAGAAAACAGAAACGCAATAGAGAACACTTTTGGCAAATGTGTGTTACTTTTGCAATACAATAAAATGATAAGATAAATATGGAACTCCCACAAGATCCCAACATGCTCTTTAGTTTCATCAACATGAAACTCCGCGATTATTACCCCTCTCTGGAAGCTCTCTGCGACGATATGCATATCGACAAAGAATGGCTAATAGAAAAGTTAAAGGCCGCTGGCTTTGAGTATAATTCAGAACAAAATAAGTTTTGGTGATAATTCGAAAGATATTTATACAGTTCTAGCAAACATCTCGCCTTTTAGATTGTTTAAGAAGTTAATATAATCTAATTGTGTATGTGGGAGCGTCTGAAGAAACTGAAGGGTTTTAGAGGTTGGTATATTTGGCGGTTGAAGTTTGTCGATGCCCGTCTCTATTTCATCAGTATATTTGTAGGGTTGGTTACCGGAATGGTAGCCGTGCCCTATCATTATCTTTTGCGCTACCTTTTCAAGATTCGTCGTTCGTTCTTCGACTATCATCCCAAATGGTACTGGTATGTCGCTGCATTTGCCCTGATGTGGGCTTGCCTTGTCTTTGCAGCATGGATGGTGAAGAAGCTACCATTTATTACAGGCGGGGGTATTCCACAAACGCGCGCGGTCATCAACGGACGTATTTCATACAAACATCCTTTGCTGGAACTATTGGCAAAATTTGCCGGTGGTCTGATGCCCATGTTTGCCGGTTTGTCGTTAGGGCGAGAAGGTCCATCTGTGCAGTTTGGATCGTATGTAGGTTGCATTTTCTCGCGTTGGGGCAGATTGCTGAAGGGTGAGCAGAAACAGCTTTTAGCAGCTGGCGCAGGTGCTGGACTCTCTGCCGCTTTCGCTGCACCACTCTCTTCATCATTGCTGGTAATCGAAACCATAGAGCGTTTTGATGCCCCCAAGACGGCCATCACCACACTTACAGCCGGAGTGATGGCTGGCGCTGTGGCTCGATGGCTGATGCCACTCAATGGATATCACCTTATATCGGTCATAGCACCTAGTTTTGACTTCTGGTCCTTTTGCGAACTGTTCGCCATACTTTCCTTATTGATTGCCGTTGTGGGTAAGATTTATGCGTGGCTGGCCACTTTCTTCCGCAGAGGCTATGCCAAGATCAAGATCCCTTTTTATATAAAGATGTTGATACTAGTGACCATGGGTTTTGTCTTCTCACTTTATGATGTGGAACTGACTGGCGGTGGTGAGCAGTTTTTGTTAGATCAAGCAATTGATGGTAGCACCGAAATGCTATGGCTCACGCTGATGATGTCTATACATCTTTTCTTCACACTTTTTTGTATATCGAGCGGGCTACCAGGAGGTAGTTTCATCCCAACTTTGGTGACAGGTGGTTTATTGGGGCGTATCGCGGCGCTTTATATGGTACACCGTGGCTTCATTGGGTACGAAAGTGTCAATTATATCATGCTAGTATGTATGTCGGCTTTCTTGGTAGCAGTTATTCGTACTCCTCTTACCGCTATTGTGCTCATCACAGAAATCACTGGCAACCTCGATGTATTCTATCCATCGATAGTTGTAGGTGGCATCACTTACTATCTCACTGAGCTTTTGCAGATAAAGCCCTATAACAACGCACTTTATGATGACATGATAAAAAGTCCTGTATATCAATCTCAACAACGCTATGTGCTCAATGTGGAAATAATGACTGGCTCGTTTTTCGACGGTAAAAAAGTAGATGAATTGACGATGCCCAATGAATGTAAGATAGTAAACATACATCGCGACCGCAAAGACTGGCCACCAGCCGGAATGGTATTGGTACCAGGAGACCAAGTTGCCATTGAGATGAATTCGGACGATATCGAAAAGCTCTATGAACCGCTGACTAGTATGGCGAATATTTATTAGGCACATCGGCCAGGAGCTATTATTAGTAAAAACGCACTATTCTGGATTATATTTTACCATTACACTTTGTTTAATTGCTATTTGTTATATATTTGCAACAAATTGTAATTAATTGATAGACTATGAAAAAACACGATTTTATTCTCGCTGCCTGTATTATACTCTTTTTCCTACCCTTCTTTTTAAGTCCTGCTCTCTACGAGGGGTATAAGCTATTTAACAATGATCATGCTATGATTATGGCATTCGTCAAGTTTGCTATACTTTCTACGTTGGGCGAAGTGATTGGCCTACGTATCAGCACGGGGAGTTATTATAAGAAAGGGTTCGGCATTTTGCCTCGCGCTTTTGTATGGGGTATATTAGGAATGGGCATCAACCTCGCTTTCATCGTTTTTTCTACCGGTGTACCCAGATTCTTGGCATCTATGGGTGCTGGAGAAGCCCCAGTTTTAATGCAGCTCCCCTTTACCTGGGCCAAAGTTGGTGTGGCATTTGCCATATCCGTAACGATGAACTCCATTTTTGCCCCGGTATTCATGACACTCCACAAAGTGACCGACACACATATCCTGGCTACCGGAGGAACCATGAGCGGACTATTTACCCCCATTCCTATGGGAAATATTCTGCAAAATCTTAATTGGAATGTGCAATGGGGTTTTGTCTTCAAGAAAACCATCCCTTTATTCTGGTTTCCCGCACATACCATCACGTTCTTGCTGCCTAGTGATGCACGCATCATATTCGCAGCCCTATTGGGTGTTGTATTGGGTATATTCTTGGCTATAGCCGCTCGCAAATAAAGTCCATTAGATATAGAAAGAAAGCTCCTGCATTTTTCGCGACTTACGAAAAATGCAGGAGCTTTTCTATTTTATGATTAAAAGACTATTTGTCAATGGTTAGTGACTGTTCTCTGAGCCAAGCAATTTCTTCGGGCCACAAAGTTTCTTCCACTGTTTCGAGTATCAAGGGCATATCATCAAAACGAGGATCTTTCATCAGACGTGCGAAGAAATCGAAGCCAATATATCCTTTTCCTATGCTATCGTGTCGGTCTACGCGCGACGCCAATTCCTTTTTGGAATCGTTAAGGTGCATGGCACGTAAATAGTCGAATCCGACAACCTCATCAAACTCACCAAATACTCCATCATAATCATTGACAAGGTCATAGCCTGCCGTATAGGTATGACAGGTATCCAGACAAACGCCTACGCGCGATTTATCTTCGACTCCATCGATGATGCGTTTAAGATGCCAAAAGGCGAAACCTACATTATTGCCTTGTCCCGCTGTGTTTTCTATAACGGCCGTCACTCCTTCAGTTTTATCCAAAGCCATATTAATACTTTCGGCCACTCGGTCTAGACACTCTTCAACTGAAATCTTTCCGAGCGTGCCACCCGGATGAAAGTTGAGCAATTTTAAGCCCAACTGTTCGCAGCGCTTCATCTCCTCCAGAAAAGATTTGCGGCTCTTGGCCAATCCCTCTTCTTCGGGATGTCCCAGATTAATCAAATAACTGTCATGGGGCAATATATACTCCGGCTTCAAATCAAATTTAGCGCAATTGGCCTTGAATTGGTTGATATTCTCCTCTGTCAATGGTTTACAAAACCACTGACGTTGGTTTTTTGTGAACAGCGCAAAGGCATCTGCTCCTATAGTATGTGCATTTATTGGTGCTTCTTCCACACCTCCCGCCACACTGACGTGTGCTCCGATAAATTTCATGTTCTTAATATTTTCTTTACTTACAAATCAATTTCCATTATAAAGTCGTTCATATAATAACCATTGCCTATATCAAAATCGCCCTGGCTATGTACATGCATCCCCATACGTTCATAGAAATCCTTCGCCTTATTGTGACGGTTCACGTTGAGATGCATTTTGCAAGGACCAGTATGCACAGAACGAATATAGTTTAAGGCCTGCTCGAACAGGTACTTGCCGATACCTTTACCTTGGAAATCTGGCATTACATATATCTTTTGCAGATGATACAAATCTTTCTCTTCGGGCTGAACCGATAAGTAGCCGCAAGGTGCCCCATCGCAGTAAGCAATGAAATAGGTCTGGCTTTCTTCAATCATTTGTTTGGCGATATTGGTAGGTGCATACATCCATTCCATCATATATGCAGTCTGTTCGGGTGTCAGTATTTCCTGATATGTCAGTGGAAATACAACTGTGGCCATCTGATTGATAAGGCTACAATCATTTATATCAGCTTGTCGCAAGGATAAGTGGTTCGAATTGCTCATTTTCACCATGTTTTTATGTAGTTGTTAAATCACTATTTCTTTATAGTGCTGACTAAAGTAATAAAAACATCAATTTCAACAAAAGCTATTTAATCAGAATATTAATACAGGCTGTAATTTGTATCCGATAACCCGTAAATAGTATAGTTGCGACATATCTATCATGCAGTAATTTTGCATTTCAAAGAATAGTAAATATGATTAGGCTAAAATGAAGAAAGATAGAAACAACATAGATCGCCGCAGCTTTTTTAGATTAGTAGGGGGAGGAGTAATGGCTACTACAGCTACTATTGCTGGGTGTACGTCAAAAGATCCGAAACGTGGTGGCAGCGCTTTGGGAGAAGTTCCTATAGGCAAAATGACATATAGGACTAATCACAATACAAATGATGAAGTTTCTATTCTTGGCTTTGGCATGATGCGATTGCCATTGCGTCAAAAGGTTGATGGGACTGGTGAAGAGGTAGACCAGGAAGCGGTCAACGAGCTGGTGGATTATGCTTTAGCACACGGAGTGAACTACTTTGATGCTTCGGCAACCTATGTGCGTGGGTGGTCGGAAACAGCAACGGGTATCGCTCTGAGTCGTCATCCGCGCGAGTCGTATAGAGTAGCAACGAAGTTTTCTAACCACAACAATACACAATGGCGAGATCGCAAAGAGGCGATTGCCTTGTATGAGCGATCCAAACGCAATCTGCAGGTAGACTATCTGGATTACTATCTGCTGCACGCATGTGGTGTGGGTCCGGCGACTTACTCGACAGAGAAGGATATAGATGATGAATTTGACACCATAGATAAGCTGATTCTGAAAGAGCGTTTTTTCGACAATGGAATGTTGGACTATTTTGTTGAGGAACGACGTGCTGGTCGCATCAAGAATCTAGGGTGGTCGTTTCATGGCAAAGTTGAAGTATTTGATTTCATGCTGGCTCTGCATGACAAGGGTCGCTATCATTGGGATTTCGTGCAGATTCAGCTTAATTATGTTGACTGGAAGTATGCTTCAGGTTGGAATGTGAATGCGGAGTATTTATATGGCGAACTTGCGAAACGTAATATCCCGGTTGTCATCATGGAACCTCTTTTAGGTGGCCGCTTGGCTAGTAATATCGAATATTTGGCTACTCGCCTCAAACAACAACGGCCTAATGAGAGTTTGGCATCATGGGCTTTTCGCTATGCCGGATCTTTTCCTCAGGTGCTTAGCGTACTGAGTGGTATGACTTATATGGAACATCTACAGGATAATCTGCGTACCTTCTCCCCCCTCGATGAGTTGTCAGAAGGTGAGTTTGAGCTACTGGCAGACACGGCAAGACGCATGAAGGAGTATTCTTCGGTTCCATGCACGGCATGTGAATATTGTATGCCTTGTCCATACGGTATAGATATACCCAGGATCTTCACGCACTATAATAAATGCATCAACGAGAACAATGTGCCGGAAAGTGCTCAAGACGAAAATTATCGCCGAGCTCGTCGTGCATTCTTAATAGGCTATGATCGGAGCGTGCCCAAACTTCGCCAAGCCAGTCACTGTATTGGTTGCGATCAATGCGTCCATCATTGTCCGCAAGCCATCAATATACCAGCCGAGTTACAGCGCATTGACATCTATGTTGACACTTTGAAAAAGGAAGCTTAGAAGCGCAGTCGTAGTTGCATCTGGATATCAGTTCTGCGATGAGATGCGATTAAATCATATCCAGAGCCGATTTCGTCTCGATCATTATAATTAGTCTCTCCATACTTTAATAGCAACATCAGATATTCTTTTAGATCATACCGAATTAACCCACTATATCGAAACCCTTTGCCAGTGAAGGAAGGCGTATAAAAAGTGTTTAGCAAGCCACGCTCGGCTATGTAAACACGAGAATCATAATTATCAGTATGAAAATAACTAGCCTGCATTTGTAACTGTAAAGGTATGGAGGGAAAATTCAAGACTATCCTTTGCGTCATTTGATAGCCCCGGTTCAGCGATTGCCCGGTGATGTAGAAACTATTATAATCTGCAAAAGTACGCATAGAGAAACGATTGTTCCAGCTATAATTAAATTGAATGCGTGTGCGATGATGCTGATAGGGCAAGATAATTTTACCATTTGTTCCTGCAAGATCGCGCTCTTTCTTCTTCCATCTATAAGAGGCGCGAATGTTCGATCTTGATGTTGGCATATATTCACCCAGAAAACTGAAATCAATACCTTGCGAGGATTTGCTAACACGGTATCGCCACCAAGGCGAACTGAAAAAGTCGATGGATGAAAAGAAGCGCCATTTGCGTACAGGCGAGATATCAGCTGCAAGATACCACCCATTTTCGTTCTGCACTCGGCTAGCCTCTCCAAATGCACGAGCAAAGAATCCCCAATAGTCATGCGAATAGTAGCGATGAACCAACAAAAGATGGTAATTGCTGGCTGGACTATATTGCAATCTATTCAAAGCAGCAATTCCCTTGATCCCAGTTGCCACCTCACCATCTACTGAAAGGCGTGGTATGCGCAAGGAGTAATCAACCCCCGCATTATTGAACCTTTGACCACGCTGATAGTATTTTGCATAGGCGGGCAGCTGTGGAGCATAGACACGATCAAAGTAATAATAGATACCAGTGGCACCTACTCGTAGCCATTTACCTGAATAGTGCAGATGTCCACCCGTCATTTGCAGAGTGGTGACACATCTTCTGCTAACTTCGGTTTCGGTGCGATGCAGACCAGATTGATTGATAGATACTAATGTGTCATTTTTAATCGTTCCATCAAGTGTACGATGAGAGTAAAATGCAGTTATTGATAATCGTGGCAGAACTCGTAGTGAACTGGCAACCCCTCGAAAATAATTATATTCGTCAGTCGAGGCATGTCTACGAACACCCTGATGCTGAAAGGGCATCTGCATGACTTGCTGTGTTTTGCCATTCAGGAAATTGTTGCTTACAATTAAACCTTGCCCAAAGTGAAGACGATAATTCCCTAAAGCCAAGGATTGCAGACGTCCTATATCTTGTAGTAAAAGATAGAAGCCATAATAGTCATAGCCTTTGCGATTGTGTAAGGCAGCAAAAGGTTCGCCGGCATCTTTCTCTGCTGTGACACCGACATATAAATTGTTTTTGCATCGGAAACTATATCGTAAAGAATGATACTGTGGCGGACCTTGATAAACAGTGGAATAGCCACGAGTTCGATATAAAGGCACGTCCAGCCGAGCCAAAACTTCACTCTTGCCTTGTTTGAGAAGTCTTTTCCAATCTATTCTTTTTTCTTGAGTACCCGGTATAGCGCACACAAAAGGCATCAACATATCAACGGTTCTCTTATCCATTTCTTCGACCAGAAGCAACTCGTGCAATGTTTGCATCTCACCTTTCAGATATACATAAGCCTGTATATTCTCTATTTGTTGTGCAGTCAAGAAAGGAAAGAACTCTAGTTCTTGACGCGTAGCTGTATTGAGGTTTAAGGGCATTTCCTGCCGGTCATGCAGCTCTTCCAACAGCTCCTCCCAATTGATGCTTGCATCGGCTTCTTGAACATTCACCTCTTCCATCCAATCCATCAAAAGTTCGGACCAGGCATACTGTGCCAGACTTTTACAAGGTATTAAGTGGATTATAAATGTAAATAATATGATAACTAAATAGTGGTTTATTCTGTATAATTTGTCGTGCATTAATACCTATGTTTTATTCATAATATTCGGCTAACATCTATAGCTCCAAAGATATCCAATTATCAGTGTAAAACAAAATAACAATGCATTAAATACGGATATTTTATTCTTTTTCCTTGTTCTCAACTTCTTGATCTTGATCTCGACGGCTAATTCTTTTCTTTCGACCCCATCCTCGCAAACATGCTGCAACTACTATTACAACAATGATAGCGATTAATAATAGTAAAGTTCCCATAATGTTTAAATTTGATGTATTATATGTATACCCTAACAACGAACAGACGAAAGAAGTTTTAAACTATTATCATTTAAACACATTATCTCCATTCATAATCACCCTTTTTATAAATGAGCTATTAGATATTCTTGAAGCATGAAATATTAAACCGCCACTTCAACATTTTAGCTTTCCAAATCCCTATCTATCTTTTATGCACATTGACTAAATAGACTTAAGCATTCTTTATTTGTCAGCACAGAACTATATATCTTTAACACATTAACATAAAATCACATTCGAATAAACAATTAGATATCAATCAAATACCGCGGTAATAATAAAAATAATATGTGTTGTGGAAATATTTTCGCCTATTCATAGTGTATTTTCCAATAAAACGCCTTATCTTTGCACCGCAAAAGAAATAAGGATGGTTCCTTAGCTCAGCTGGATAGAGCAACGCCCTTCTAAGGCGTGGGT
>CAMTPC010000103.1 GCA_947074295.1 uncultured Bacteroides sp.
CTCGGACCACGTGTATCTTCTGCATTGACCAGTGGTTTGACTGCCGATTGTACTTCATTGGAGATCGGTGATCACGAAGACAAAAAGGAAGGCAAAGTTTATAAAGATTTGCTCTATCAGATTCGTCCAGCTTTCGGTGGTAACATCGTTGCTACTATCATCAACCCCGAACACCGTCCGCAGATGGCAACAGTTCGTGAAGGTGTGATGAAAAAGGAGATTCTGGATCCTAATTATAAAGGTGAGGTAATACGTCATGATGTGAAAGGTTTCGTTACAGAAGCTGACTTTGTAGTAAAAGTGATTGAACGTCATGTAGAGAAGGCCAAGAACAACTTGAAGGGCTCGCCTATCATCGTTGCTGGTGGTTATGGTGTTGGTTCAAAGGAAAACTTCAACTTGCTGTTCGACCTTGCCAAAGTACTCAATGCGGAGGTAGGTGCTAGCCGTGCCGCCGTAGATGCTGGTTATGCCGACCATGATCGCCAGATCGGTCAAACCGGTGTTACTGTTCGCCCCAAACTTTATATCGCTTGTGGCATCTCCGGGCAGATTCAGCACATTGCTGGTATGCAAGAGAGTGGTATCATCATCTCGGTAAACAATGATCCAGATGCTCCTATCAATCAGATTGCAGACTACGTAATCAATGGTACAATTGAGGAAGTAGTGCCTAAGATGATTAAATACTATAAAGCGAATAGCAAATAATGACACAAAGAAAAAGATCGGTTCTCATCTTTCTGGCATTGTCGGCAACTTTTACTCTAAATGCGCAGGACTATACAAAAGTATGGCTTAACAAAAAGGGAGATCTTATAAAAGATTCTACCGAGGCTGTACGATATGGTCATGCATTTGATGAAGGCAAACTAATTAGAATGGATGAATACTCTCTTAACGGTATTTTAAAGGATACTTGGTATTACTCATTCAACGAGAATAGTAAACCCAAATTTCGTAAAGAGGGCGTTCATACCCGATACTATGCGAATGGTACTGATAGCTTGAAAGAAAACTATCAAAACAATAGACGTCACGGCGAATATATTGTTTATTATACCGATGGTTCAATGCATTCTACACGTCACTATTTGGAAGGAAAGCTAGACGGGACATTTATGCAATACTATCCTGATGGCTCTTTACGACGTAAAGAGAATTATACAGCCAACAAATGCACAGGTGGTAAACTTTTTGCCGAAGACGGAAGCGAACTTCCTCATTACCCTTATGAAGTATTTACTACGTTCAAAGGTGGGACAGAGCGCTTTGTGGAATTGCTAAACAGACAAATTCGCTATCCAAAGAGAGCAGCACGTGAAAGAATTCAGGGTAGAGTGCTAGTAGAGTTCATTGTCGACAAAGAAGGCAACATGATCAATCCAGTGATTGTTCGTTCCGTAGATTATGAGCTAGACAAAGAAGCGCTTGAGGCAATAAAGCGCATTGCCAAAAAGCATAAATGGACTCCAGCCTATCAAGATGGCAAACCCGTGAGAGTAAGGTTTACCGCACCGGTCAATTTCAAAATATAATTTTAACAAAGAACTATTATGGCAAATTTTTATACAGATACACCGGAGCTCAAGCATCACTTGGAGCATCCGTTGATGAAGAGAATTGTTGAATTGAAAGAACGCAGCTATGCGGACAAAGATAAATTTGACTATGCCCCCGTCGACTTTGAAGACGCGATGGATAGTTATGACAAAGTGCTCGAAATCGTTGGTGAGATTTGTGGCGACATCATCGCTCCCAATGCCGAAGGTGTGGATCATGATGGTCCCGTTTGTGCCAATGGTCGTGTGACCTATGCACCAGGCACCGCTGCCAACCTCGAAGCTTGCCGTAAGGCTGGATTGATGGGTATGGCTATGCCACGCCGTTTGGGTGGCCTCAACTTCCCTATCACTCCTTATATCATGGCTGCCGACATTGTGAGCCGCAGCGATGCAGGTTTCGAAAACTTGTGGGGTTTGCAAGACTGTGCCGAAACTATCTACGAATTTGGTAGCGAAGAACAAAAACAAAAATACATCCCACGTGTTTGTGCCGGCGAAACCATGTCGATGGACTTGACAGAACCTGACGCAGGTTCGGATCTTCAAGCCGTGATGCTGAAAGCAACATACAGCGAAAAAGATGGCTGCTGGTATTTGAATGGCGTGAAGCGCTTCATCACCAATGGTGATTCAGACATTCACTTGGTATTGGCTCGCTCTGAAGAAGGAACGAAAGATGGCCGCGGTCTGTCAATGTTCATCTACGACAAACGTGATGGTGGTGTCAATGTACGCCGCATCGAAAACAAGATGGGTATCAAAGGTTCTCCTACTTGCGAGTTGACTTACAAGAATGCAAAAGCAGAACTTTGCGGTGATCGTAAGTTGGGTCTTATCAAGTACGTGATGGCATTGATGAATGGTGCTCGCCTAGGTATCGCTGCCCAGTCGGTAGGTATCTCTCAGGCTGCATTTGATGAAGCTTTGGCCTATGCCAAGGACCGCAAACAGTTTGGCAAAGCCATCATTGAGTTCCCAGCTGTGTTCGAGATCCTTTCATTGATGAAGGCTAAATTAGACGCATCGCGCACATTACTCTACGAAACTTCTCGCTATGTAGATATCTATAAAGCATTGGACGACATCGCCAAGGAACGTAAACTGACTCCTGAAGAACGTCAAGAGCAAAAGCGTTTCGCCAAATTAGCCGACTCTTACACTCCGCTGGCTAAAGGTATGGGTAGCGAATTTGCCAACCAGAATGCTTACGACTGTATCCAGATCCATGGTGGATCAGGTTTCATGAAAGATTATGCCTGCGAACGTATTTACCGCGATGTACGTATCACTTCAATCTACGAAGGTACCACACAATTGCAAGTAGTAGCAGCTATACGCTATGTGACGACTGGTGCTTACCTTAATTCGATTAAGGATTACGAAGCAACTGAAGTAGCACCAGAAATGAAGCCATTGCAGGATCGTCTCAAAACAATGGCTGCCAAATATTCGGCATGTGTGACTCAGATCACTGAAGCCAAAGATCAAGAATTACTCGACTTCTTTGCGCGACGCCTAGTCGAAATGGCATCTTACACCATCATGGGCCATTTATTGACACAAGATGCTTCAAAGAGTCCAGAGTTATTTGGTGATTCAGCACAAGTATTTGTACGTTGGGCTGAAAGCGAAGTGGAGAAGCACATCAACTTCATACGCAAGTTTGATAAGGAGGATTTGGCGTATTATCGCAAATAATCATTTAACTATATACCTATTAAAAAAGGAGTTAAGCAAATGATAATGCTTAACTCCTTTTCTTATTTCAATCATGTAAATAACATTACGCATCAGCTACTCCTCTAACTCTTCGAAAGCGAAACGTTGATATACATTGAGTTGAGCCTTCAAGAGTGCATTCTCGGCACGCAAAGCTTCGATACGTCCCAGCAAATGACGTATAGTATCAATACCCTCCACATTTATCGAGAGATCATAATACATCCGACAATACTGCTCCACTTCCGGAAGCTGAGATAATAATATATAGCGTTCTCCTGCTTCCGATTGAATTTCAATTAACCCCTCGTCTCCTAGCAATGCGATAAACGAAGGATCGATGTGACATTTATGACAATAATCATTTACGATAATAAGTTCGGTTTGCATATCGCGATTTTTTATTGGTTCATACTCTGTATTTCACGGAACAGCTCCTTCTGCCGTTCTGTAAGATTGGTTGGAATCTTTACGTTATAGGTCACAATCAGCGCACCAAACTGTCCATCCTTTTTATATACGGGGAATCCCTTACCTTTGAGTCGCACTTTTGTAGCGTTCTGAGTTTCGGGTTTCACTTTCAGTTTCACTTTACCATTGAGCGTTTCAATCTCTTGCTCACCACCCAATATTGCGGTATAGAGGTCTAAATCGGCATCTACATAGAGATCATCTCCTACTCGTTTAAAGACAGGGTCATTTTCTATGATAAAGGTGATGTATAGGTCACCTTTAGGTCCGCCATTAACACCTTCGCCACCATAACCCTTTAGCTTGATTTTTTGTTCGTTGGCTACACCAGCTGGGATCGTGATACGCACTTGTTTACCATTGACATTGATTAGACGCTTGTGCGTTTCGGCTGCATCACGAAGTGATAGATGCAACTCTGCATCCAGATCTTGACCACGGAAGCCACCGCCTCCACGGGAACCACCACGAGCGCCACCACGTCCGCCAAACATCTGTTCGAAGAAATCAGAGAAACCTTCGCCTCCCCCACCGAATCCACCAAAACCTTCGGCACCTCCTCCGCCAAAGCCTCCGAATCCGCCAAATCCACCGCCTCCATAGCCAGCTTGTTGTCGTTGACGTTTCTGTTCTTCAAACTGATCGGCATGCTTCCAGTTCTCGCCATACTCGTCATACTTCTTCCGCTTTTCAGGATCGCTCAACACTTCATTGGCTTCGTTTATTTCCTGAAATTTAGCTTTAGCGTTAGGATCTTCTTTATTCAAATCGGGATGATGCTTACGGGCTAACTTTCTATAAGCCTTCTTTATTTCATCTTGCGTAGCTGCCTTGCTCACGCCTAAGACTTTGTAATAATCAATATAAGCCATTCCTTTATTATTTTATACGTTTAACTAACTAAACGCTCACAAATAACAAGCCACAAGCTACTTTAGATTTATTAATTAACAAATATTTGTATTTATCTTTTTACAAACTTTAAACCAGCTCGATTTAGCTCTATAATACCCTGACTATTAAACACAAAACAAATTGCAGCCATGACAAGTTGTGCGCTATCTGGCATATTTGACAGATTTTGATTATCCCTAAAGATATACAATCAATTTTAAGAGACACAAACCTTTTAGGTCTTGGTTATCGACATTTCATTGACAATAGTTTTTGTAATGTATACTTACCTACAAAAAACTATTTAACTTAATATTATCACTAGATACATAAGTATCAATTTTGATAAACACTAAAACAACTACCACTTAGCAAGCCACAAATCATATATTCAAATCATTTATTTATGTTTCAAATTTGAATATTAGTTATTTTTTTTAAAACTTAATCATATTAGATTTGTTAGAATTATTTTAGAAGTCACCGTATAACTATTCAAAAACAAACTGAATATCGAATAGCTTATACACTAATATTTAACCTAATATAGATTGATTATGAAAAAAATTAAACTTGCTCTCTTAGTATTAATAACTTCAACATGCTTGTTAGCTCAAAACTCGAATCCAGG
Organism: uncultured Bacteroides sp.; assembly: GCA_947074295.1. Lineage (GTDB taxonomy): Bacteria > Bacteroidota > Bacteroidia > Bacteroidales > Bacteroidaceae > Bacteroides. The sequence goes on from CAMTPC010000103.1 coordinate 5,281, forward strand.
ATTTAAAGTTGTGAGGATTAACAATGAAGATGCAGAAATCCTGCATGAAACCAAACAACAGGGACAACAAGAGATACCTGTTCCTCGATTTGCTTTAAAAAGCGGAAATGGTAATTTTGTAATGGCGATTGGCGCATTCATACAGCCTATATTAGGTATGGATATTGGTAATACGCTAGATGGAAATATGTATTTCACTCCATCAAACATAGTGAATGTACCCGCAGTAATCGGTCAAAAAAGTGAATTTTTCATCAATCCACTTTGCTCTGCTATCGATTTACAAGTCATTGGTTTCCCAGGAACCAAGAATCAGCTCGTGGGTTATATCAAATTCAAATTCAACGGTGGTACCGATGGAAAAATATTAAAGTTGAATGCCGCCTATGTCAAATATCGTGGTTTCTTGGCAGGGTATAACTATTCACTTTTTACTGACGTTCGCACATTACCTACTACAATCAGTTGGTCGGGTGTCACTAGCAATGACTGGAGCCTTGCCTATCAAATTAGTTACAATTCGCGCTCGTATAGTGGTTTTTCTTTCGGTTTGAGTATTGAGCAGCCTAGTTTCAATGAAGAAAAATCCGTCTATGAAGGCAAAGATTATCCAGATTATGATGGACATGAGGTGATTGGAAAAGCCACACAAGCCATCCCAGACTTTCCTTTCTATCTACAGTATGGCTGGGGCAAAGAAAACCATTTCAGGGCTACAGGTATTATACGAAATTTCAGCTATGTCGATAAGATCAAAAACAAAACCAATATCACCACTGGCCTCGGTGTTCAACTCAGCACCGTCATCAAGATAGCTCAACCGCTAACACTCTATGCACAAGGCGTTTATGGCAAAGGCATTGGGCACTACATCAACGGTATGCAGTATTTACCTATTTCATACATCCCCGATGATGCCAAACCAGGTAAAATAAAAGCAGCCGAAATGATGGGCTATTTCGCCGGCTTGAAATTCTATGTCTCACCGAAGGTCTTTTTAAACGGCACTTTTGGGCAGTCAAGGGTTTATGGTGTCAGCAGCTATTGGGACGAATATAAGTACGGTTTAGATGCACGTTTCAGTATATTCTATAATATAAACCCTTACATACAGACTGGTATCGAATATTTATGGGCCAAACAAGTGCGTTTCTCGCATGAGTCAGCAAAAGTCAACCGCATACAGACTATGATCAAAGTTTCATTATAATGTCCTTAAATTAAGATTTATGAAAAGTAATGCAGATAAAATTTATTACGAGATAGGTAGAATCCTTATCGGTATTGTATTTATTTACAAGGCTATTGAATACTTCGCATGTATCCCTTCGTTAGATGGTGAAGTACCTTCTTACTTTAGAGTGCCCACATTTTGGGTTATCGTTTTAGGTATCGTATGGGCCGCTGCAGGAATCAGCTTCTTGTTTAATACAGCTCGCCGCTTGATGGCAAATATAGTGACCATTTGCATCATTGTGATACTAATCACTAGCACTGCGCGAGGGTTTGACAATGTGCACGACACCAGCAGCACACTTCTAAAATTCACTGGATGGTTCTGCTTGATGGGCAGTGCATTGATGCTTGGATCGTATGGCACTGAAAAATATTATGACCCCACTACCCGCGATGAGATTTTCCCCAGAAACCCCAGCATGTTTGCGATAGGGCGTATCCTGATCGGTGCATTTTTTATGATTGCAGGTATCCTCCATTTTGTCAATGCCAGTGGGGATGCTGCCTATTGCCTACCCAATTTCCCAGGCGCCAAGTTTTGGGTGATCTTCACGGGTATCTGCTGGGTGGCTGCCGCCCTAGCCTATTGGTTCAATTTATTGACTAAGCTAGCCACTTTGGGTGTAACAATCCTAGTTTTGGTCATCACCTTCATGATTAATCTACGCGGCATAGATGCAGTCAGTGCTTGGCACGACATCACCAAACTATTTGGCAATCTTGCTCTTATCGGTGCATGCTTTGTACTTGCCTCGCGCGGTCATTGGTGGTTTACTAATTTTGAAAAGAAAATAGACTCGGACAAACAGGGATAAAGCGTTATAACCATATCCACACACCCCTCCTCAATTGACTGAATAGGGGTGTGCAATACAATACGCAGGGCTAGGCATCACAATGCATAGCCCTGCGCATTATTTATGACAAATTGAGGCAAAAGAGAAACCAACTAGTGAAGTTTTATCAGATCAATTCACATAGATGTGTCATAGATGATTATTTTTGCAAATATGATTTAATAGGATTCCCAACTTCCTACCTGAATACTATGATAATTCAGACTGGAAATAAACATATAATCTAACTATGCTAAACAAAGCCATACAGATAGCCACCATCGCCCATCAAGGTCAAACCGACAAAGTGGGTATGCCATATATAGACCATCCACTACGGGTGATGGCTATGGGGCAAACAGAAGAGGAAAGAATTGTCGGAGTGCTACACGATGTGGTAGAAGATTCCGATTGGACGCTCGAACAACTAGCTGCCGAAGGCTTTTCGGTAGAGGTAATTGAGGCACTGCGTTGTGTCACCAAGCTATCGGAGGATGAGCCTTATGATCTATTCATTTCGCGCATCAAGAAGAATCCGCTTGCCGTGAAAGTGAAGCTGAACGATCTTAGCGATAATATGGATATTCGGCGGTTAGCATACATCTCGGACAAAGATGTAAAGAGGTTGAAGAAATATCTTCGAGCCTACAAACAACTTACTCACACACCAATTTACTCTGTTGAGGCTTGCAGGCAAGAGCATCCTAATGCTTATATGCCTTGGAGTAAAGAAGATGACAAGCAACTAGAACTACTGTTTTGCGAAGGAAAAAGTATTGCAGAATTATCCGAAATATTTCAACGCAAAAAAGGAGCAATAACATCACGCATCAAGAAACTGGAATTAAAAGAGAAGTATGAGTAGAAAATAGTAAATACGTAAATAAAAGGCCATAATATTTCCCTAAAATCTCCTTTCTATTTAGGAATAAAGTATTTAACCTTGCATTATCGCAACCACGGTTACAGTAGCTACCGTTGCGATAACAAAAAGATTAAGCTTATGAAGTTCTACAATAGAGAAAAAGAAATTAGTATTCTCCGAGAAATAGAAGTGAATTCTAAAGAGATAGCTAAAATGACTGTAATGGTTGTTCGCAGACGCGTAGGCAAGACCACTCTACTTAAACGTGCATTTGAAAAAAGTACAGTTATATACTTCTTTGTTGCGAAAAAAACGAGGTGCTACTTTGCGAAGAGTTTGCACGCGAAATAGAAGATAAGCTTTCAGTATCTTTAGGACGTTTCCAGTTGTTTGCAGAATTATTCAAAGCGCTGATGATACTCTCTAAAGAACCACTATTTGGTCGTGCCACATCACGAATAATTGTCAAACCTTTTAATATTTTCACTATCAAAGAGATTCTGAAAGATTATAATAAAAATTATACCTCAGAGGATTTATTGGCATTTTACATGGTAACAGATGGGGTGGTAAAATACATTGAGCAGTTAGTGCTATCTAAAGCCTTTACAAAAAACACTATTTTAACTACAATCTTCAAAGAAAATTCTTATTTCTTAAATGAAGGACGAGATGTATTAATTGATGAATTTGGTAAAGATTATGGCAATTATTTCTCCATTTTATCACTAATTGCATCATCAAAAACAGAACGCGGTGAGATGGAGAGTATTCTTGAGATGCAAATAGGTGGCTATCTTGATAAACTTGAGAAGGAATACAATATCATCAAACGAATACGCCCCTTTGGCGCAAAAGAAGGAAGCCGTTCCAATAAATACATGATAGAGGATAATTTTCTGAATCTTTGGTTCCGCTTTATCTACATGTTTCGCAGTACAATAGAAATTGGTAATCTAGATTATATCCGAAAAATCGTTGATCGAGACTATGAGGTTTATAGTGGAATCGTTTTAGAGAAATATTTCAGGGCTAAGATGATAGATTCCAAAGTGTTTTCTGATATACAAGGTTATTGGAATAGTAAAGGTGAAGATGAAATAGATATTGTAGCGGTTAATGATTTTGAGAAACGACTTTTATTTTGAGAGGTCAAACGTAATGCAAAAAAATCAGCCTTGCAACTTTACAGAGCAAGGCTATAGATTTAGTCAAGAAACACCCCAAATATAATATCAAATATCAAGGTTTATCTTTAGAAGATATGTAAATATAGCTTTATACCTCTCTTATCTCGTCCCCAGATAAAGGAAAAACATACCGATGAGGATCAGTGCCAAGTCGATGGCCTTACTCCGCAGATTCTTCTCATGAAAGAGCATAGCACCAAAGGTAAAGGAAACGATCACACTAGAGCGGCGCACCATGGAAACGATGGAAATCATTGAATCCTCGTAGCTCAGTGCATAGAAGTAGGCGAAATCGGCAGCCGATAGAAAGATTGAGATCAGAATGATGCTCCATTCCCAACGGAAAGGAGTGGTAGTCTTTCGCTTGGGCCACCACAGCAGGGCGATGATGGGGCCCATAATGAATACTTGATAGACATTGTACCACGACTGTACCAGCATGGGAGGCAGATGTTTCATCAGATACTTATCATACAATCCACTGATAGCTCCCATAATGGCAGCTAGGACGATGAAAAAAATCCACTTATTATGGCTAAAATCAATCCCTTCCTTTTTGCCCGAACGACTCAGCAGGAAGAATGAGCCGATAGCCAGCAACACACCAATCCACTGATAGAGATTGAGACGTTCGCCAAAGATAAGCATAGCACCAATCAGCACCATTACTGGACGTGTAGCGTTGATGGGTCCCACTATGGTGATGGGCAAATGCTTCATCCCAAAGTAGCCAAATATCCACGAAGACAGAACGATGAAGGATTTGAGCAAAACATATTTGTGTACTTCCCAACCCGCTTGTGGAACATCAAAAATAGTACCGCCCAATGTATCAGGACTAAATACGCCAATCAATATAAAAGGAAGGAAGATGATGCTCGAAAAAAGGGTATTTAGAAAGAGGACAGGCAACACAGCATTGTCACGCAACGCTTTCTTCTTGAACACATCATAAAATCCCAGCAAGGCTGCCGAGGTAAAAGCTAGCATTAACCACATAGTAAAGTCGAGTGTAAAGAGATGATTAGTTTGTATCTAAAAAAAGTGTATCGGGATAGGTCACATCTACCAAGAAAAGCGCATTGGCAGGAGCTGATGTCCCAGCCGCACAACGGTCCATACTCTCTATAACTTGACGAAACTGCGCCACTGTCATTTTATGGCGTCCCACTTCGAGCAGTGTCCCCACTATAGCACGCACCATATTGCGCAAAAAACGATCAGCCTGAATAGTAAACACCCAAGTAATTTCGTCCTGTTGCACCCAGTTGGCTTGCATTATCTTACAGTTATTGGTTTTAACATCTGTATGCAGCTTGCTAAAACTAGTAAAATCAGTGTAGTCAAATAGAGTTTGTGCCGCCTCCTCCATACGCTCGTAGTCGAGTTCGGAATATACACGACAACTATACTGTCTATTAAATGGATATTTGACCGAAGTAACATAATACTTATATGTACGCGAGGTGGCATCAAAACGAGCATGTGCTTCGGGCACCACAGGGCACACTTTATAGATTGAGATATCTCGTGGTAAAAAACGATTGAGCTTATAAGTGAGCTGCACACAATCAACATCATCTTCGAAGTCGAAATGTGCCACCATCACTGTGGCATGCACACCTGTATCAGTGCGCCCCGCTCCCACCACCGTAAGTTCTTGCTGATAAATGGTCGAAAGTGCGCGGTTCAGTTCTGCCTGCACACTGTTTCTATCAGGCTGTATCTGCCAACCATGATAGTTGGTTCCATCGTAAGCCAAGTATATGAAATATCTGTTCACCTTTTGATTTTTACTATAAAACGCTGCAAAGTTAGCACTTTATATGGTAAAGATTTTTATGGCAATCCCTAAAAATCTATCTTTGTATGCTATATTGCTATAGCTTTATGATGAAATTTCTTAAAATAGCCGGCATTGCTACTCTATTCTTCTCGCTTCTATTCTGCATCAGTTGCAGCAAAAGGGATGAAGTGCCCCAACGACCAGAATCACCACGACGTGTAAGAGGCGTGGTCAGTATCTCACGGACATTCAATGATCTCCACAAAAAGCACATAGATGCGGCAACCCGCTTAGGTGTACCACCAATCAACGATCGTGCCGATGCTGAACAGCATAAAAAAGATTTAGTTTGCATCGAGAATAGCTCCTACTATCAGGTTGATCCGCTCAATTATTCTGTTCCCTATCTAGTGCCCGAAGCAGATTCGCTGTTACGACAAATAGCGATCAATTTCAATGATTCCCTCCACGCCAAGTGGCTCCATCCCCATCAACTCATCGTGACTTCTGTTTTACGCACTAAGGATGATATAAAACGATTAAAAAAGAACAATATAAATGCAACTGGTAATTCGGCACATCTCTATGGCACAACTTTTGACATAAGTTGGATGAGATTTAAACAAATAGATAAAAAAGGCAATTATGAAACGTTGGATACCAATGAAGAGTTATTAAAGAATGTCTTAGTAGAAGTATTGCGTGATCTGCAGAAGCAAGGTCGATGTTATGTAAAATATGAAAAAAATCAGGCCTGCTTTCATATCACAGTTCGTTGATATTGCATCTATTTTATTTAATAATAAGCGCATAAGTATAAGAACGATTCATTAAATTTGCCGATAAATTTTTCTTTAAAACCTATACATGATAGAAAAACTAATCGTTTTAGAAGATATTGACCCGGTCATATTCTTTGGTGTAAACAACAGCAATTTTCAGTTGATAAAGGTACTTTATCCTAAATTGCGTATCGTAGCCCGTGGGAATGTTATTAAAGTACTGGGTGACGAAGAAGAGATGTGTGCTTTTGAAGAAAACATCTTGAAGCTTGAAAAATATTGCGCCGAATATAATTCTTTGAATGAAGAGGTAATCGTCGATATCATCAAAGGAAATGATCCCAAAGGCGATAATACTGGTAACGTTATTGTTTTTAGCGTTACAGGTAAACCCATCATACCACGCAGCGACAATCAACAAAAGCTAGTAGAAGCTTTTAACAAGAATGATATGCTATTCGCCGTAGGTCCTGCGGGGTCGGGTAAAACATATACGGCAATCGCCCTGGCTGTGCGTGCACTAAAAAACAAGGAAATCAAGAAAATCATCCTAAGCCGTCCTGCGGTAGAGGCAGGCGAAAAACTGGGCTTCCTGCCAGGTGATATGAAAGAAAAGATTGATCCTTATCTCCAACCGCTTTATGATGCACTGCAGGATATGATACCAGCAGCTAAGTTGAAGGAATATATGGAACTTAATATCATACAGATTGCTCCTTTGGCTTTTATGCGCGGTCGCACACTCAATGATGCAGTGGTAATATTGGATGAAGCGCAAAATACCACTACACAGCAGATTAAAATGTTCCTGACTCGTATGGGTATGAATACGAAGATGATAGTAACGGGGGATATGACGCAGATTGACTTACCCGCATCTACTACATCGGGCTTGGTTCAGGCTATGCATATCCTGAAAGGGGTGAAAGGAATCAGTTTCATCGAACTGAATAAAAAAGACATCGTGCGCCATAAGTTAGTGACACGCGTGGTTGATGCGTATGAGAAGTTTGACAAACAGAAAAAGGAAGAGCGTGAAGCGCGCAAGGCAGAAGCTGAAGCTGAAACTAAAAAATAGAGTTTTTCACTAATAATAGTAAAGAGATCAATTAAAAATGAAAGCATTAACAAGAACAGATTTTAATTTCCCAGGACAGAAGGGTGTGTATCATGGTAAAGTACGCGATGTGTATAACATCCTTGACGAAAAGC
>CAMTPC010000104.1 GCA_947074295.1 uncultured Bacteroides sp.
CTGAAATCCAATAAATAAAAGGATATGACTTGATTTCCTTTAGCTTTGATTGAGGGAGATGATAGACACGTCCATTAGGCACATTGCTACATAAATCAGAATATGCCTCTACAAAATACTTATAGCGATGCCCTTCATATAAATCATTTAGTTTAATAAAAGTAGAATCTTCATTCTTCTGTGTTTTATCCAAAACAAACATTGCACTATCAACACGAGCAGAAGGATTGAACATTCCTAAATAACCCCACTCCACAAATGTATCTATATGAATATTTTCTACGAGATATTTACGTAAATCTTCAAATGTCTTAATATACATGAAAGTAGGTGGATTTACCATCCCTACCTTCCCTTTATCCGTAGTCAACTCACAGCAGCGCTTAATAAAAGCTGCATAAAGATTTGAGTTGAACTTCAGAGGCTTCTTGTAGTTATCCTCAACAAAATTTTTCAGTTCTGGTCCAAAATCCGCACTATCCGTATAAGGAGGATTGGCCACAGCCACATCAAACTTATTGGTCAAAATCTCAAGGAAAGTCATGGCATCACTCACCTTCGATAGCGAATAAGGATTACTTGTAGTCGTATCGAGTTGATGATGCAAACGCTCAATGGCTATACGCTTAAAACTAAACATATCTTGTTTCCACTGGTGTGCGAACATATCATTAGAATCGACAGGGAGCAGACGATCGAAAGTCTCCTCCACACGAATCAGCGAACCAAATTTATAAGCATTTTGTAAGTCATTCCATACCATGCGCAGCGTATTCATTTCAGCACTCTGCCACTCATCCCCCAGCATCAGGGCCATCTCTATATCATCAAAGTTAGGCAGGGCAAAAGCTGTAGAAATCACATTCAAATGGTCGGGGAAACTCATTCTACGACCACCCATTTGCCACGCCTTGATATAGAGGGACAATTGCGTCAACTGGACAGCACGTTCATCCAGATCCACCCCATAAATATTGTTTTCCAAGATCGATTTCGGAATAGTACGGCGAGAATACTCAGCACCAAAGTTCTCTGTTTGATCTTGGTATAGATCGTAAAACACTTCACACGCATAGAGCAAGAAGTTACCACTGCCACACGCCGGATCAATCAATCGAATCTCTTCTACTTTCTTGGGAGTAACCCCTTCTATAGGGAATGGAGAAGGCTCGGGTGCATTGGCCACCTGATACTTTTGGCGCAACGGAGACGATGGATACATCTCCAGATATTGCTTCACCAGCGTATTGTCAACTAAGAATTTTACTACCCACTTAGGAGTATACACCTGACTTTGTAGCGACACCTTATCATATTCCGTCTTATTCTTAGAATCCTTATGGGCTTGCTTCTCCGCTGTGTTAAAGTTCTCGTAAAGCCAACCCAGGATATCATCCCCTTTCCAGATGTCCTCACCGCAATCATCATCCCGCTCCACAGCGTTGAAAGCCTCTATAATCTGAAACAACTCATCACCCGTAGGTAGTAATGAATAAGGATAGTCTGCTTTGAATATGGGTAGCTTTTCACCTAGTTCGGTAAACTTCTCGGTAATAAAAAACTTCAAACCCTCACGCTCCGCATTTCGTTCAGCAGGATTCTCCTCCAGCCAAGCGTTGTGAGCAAAAGAGCGTCCCGCATGTTCCTTTCTACGACGAACAATTTCGGGGAAAAGCTCATGGCTCTCCATCACCTTAATAGCAGCGATACGGTTGAAGAGTGTAAACACACACTCGCGAATCGCCTCTTGACGTGCAGCAGCATATTCATTATCACCCTTCATGTGGTCGGCTATAATATCATCCAGTCGCTTGCGTTCATCCAAGCGATTGTCACCCAGCAACTCCATAGGTTGTTCACCTTCCGGTTTCAACCCCATACGGTCAAATCTATTCTCAAAGGCTTGTTGGATCAGCCCACGTATATGTAGTACATGTTGTATCAGTTTCATTGTATTATGTATCTTTTAATTATGCAATTGCTCTTTGCTGAGCATATTCAGAATAATAGTAGAACCAATCATAAGCCAGCAGTAGCTTCCAATAGGTATCATCTTTAGAATCGAGCCTACCAATATATCGTCTCACAGACTCCGGTAGTGTCTCAAAGTTGGCTGTTTGATATGCCTCTTTAAACCAATTGATTCGATCTAAAATAGTCATAGAAGATATTGTTGAAATATCCTTCGACACTTTGCTCAGGTGAAACCATACGGCGCGTATCTCCTGGAGTGTTTCATCATTCAACTCTTTTATTATTTTGTCAAGAGTTCCATCATTACACGATATACTCAATATCCCATTGGCATCGTATTTCACATCAGTATCAGCATTGGGCATCAATACTATTGGTAACATCTTATCATCCCCACGCGAGCTATTACAGCAACAACCTGAAGAATATAAAGGATCTCGTTTGCCATTACACGCCACAACAAGATTAGACAAGGCAGTGGTATGCGGCATCTTTACTTGGCTTTTGATAACTTCCAAAGAAGTAAAATCTTGTTGGCAGAATCTGTCTGATAAAATGACATGATCATTCAATGCAGAAGCATTTGAACTGTAATATTCAAACTGCTGTTGTCCGTCTTCTCCACATAAAGCGCGAGGAACAATGTGTTCAAAGTTTATTTTTCCCTTGTATTCTTCTGACATTTTTAGTTTTCGCATACAATAGCAACACCTTGCGGATCCCTCTACAGTCTGTTCGTCTAGCAGAATATTCTCCCACCCATTTTCACCGTCACGGTAAACAGGTTGCTTAAAACCCTCGTATGAACTTTTAGAATTATCAGGTGATGGTATAGGAGCGTTTATGTCGTAACTATAACAGTCTCGTAAAAACCTTACATTTATGGCAAGAGCTTCAGTGTGTCTCGGATATTTATCAATGTACCTCATAAACCTTTCCTTTTTCCTTCAAGTCCATTAGGTAGGGATGTGCATCTGACCCCAATAGAACAACAAGTTTAGAAAAAACAGATTCAGCTTCATCCTTAAGTCCTAAGGAGCAATAAGTAAGATAATTGTCTCCCATTTGCTTTATTTCAACGTTACTTGATGGTGTGTCCATAAAATCACGCATAGCCGCATTATAATCTAAACCAAATGTTCCAGTTATTGGTTCGGCCTGTTCTTGGCCTTCCTGCATAAGAAGAATTTTATTCTTCGCTATGCTATTATTTGTATAGGCATCAGAGTAAAGCTCTGTAGTATTCAAGTTAGAAATTACAGCTGCTGAGTGAGAAGAGATGATAAACTGAATTTCGGGGAAGACACCTTGTAAACAGTTAACAACCTCTTGTTCTAGCGAAGGATGAAGGTGAAGGTCAACCTCATCAATAATTACAATACCTCTAGGTTCATTAGTTTTATTTAGTATAAAAGCTCGATAGGAAAGGTCCAGCACTATCGAATAAAGACGACAGTACCCGGCAGGAAGGTTTTTTAGCAACCTGCTTTTCCCGTTTTTAAAAACAAACTTTAATTCATAAGCTGCATTTGTCCCTTCGGCCATCAAATAATCTATGTCGTACCCCTCTTCATCAAGTTTAGGCAACATTTGAGAGAATTGAGTCAATCTGCTCTGTACAAAATCGACTTCCTCATGCAGGGGATTGAAAAGCTCTTCATTACCTTTTTCTGCATTTTTTAGCTTTATATATTCATCGTTTGAAGCCAATTGTTCAGTAGTGTATTTAGACTCCATTTCAAACAAAGAACTAGCTAACCTGCCTTGTTTAGCGTATAATGGCAATATTTGCGCTAATTTATTACACAATCTTATTTCCCAAATAGATGTGCAGGCTGTTTCCAAGTCCCATTGGTAGTATCCAAAGTTTCTTGGTATTCTATCTTTCAAGATACTGTCTATTGCAAACTTGGTTTGTTTAGTTCCTTTATGTGGAAAAGAGTCAGAGAAGCAGGCAATAAGCGGAAGGTTCGCATTGTCTTTCTTCCATTTACGCATGAATTTATGAAATGCATCCTTATACTTCGTTGAATATAAGGCTGCGTTAGAGGTAGAACGTTTATATAATTCCCAGCTGAGTTCTAAACCTTCATAATTGGCAATAGTACTTATTCCCGCATCAGGTGATATCGTTCCTAGTTCATTATCATATCTATAATCAGAGTCAACAAATGATTTTACATTCAACGATGGATTTCCTGCAGAAAGGAAGTCCTTGCCGAGAGATCTATTATTAGCAAAAATAAAACTCAAGGATATCTTTAATGCATCTAAAAGTGTTGATTTACCTGCTCCATTCCTACCTATAATGATAGTTGTGCCTGGTGCGAATGAGATTTCATAATTCTCAAAGCACCTAAAGTTCTTAATATTCATTGAAAGTATCTTCATATCTTCCCTTGTTTTTATTCGTCAAACTTCAATATATCAGTCGTATCAAACCCATTGAGTAAAGCCAATTGTTGTTGCAACCATTTGCGGTATTCATTTACCGACAGTTGGCCCGAAGGCATCTTCTGCTTCATGCTACGCACTTTTGGTTGTAGTTTTGATGACGGAGTAGGTCCTATCACTGGTTTATCCACTGGCTGAGGCTTAGGAGTAGGATCCATCTTAACAATCTCAGTTTCCATCACTGCTACTTTAGTTTGGTGAGTCTGCAGTTGGTTAGTTTGATATACCATATCACGCAGCTGCATACCACTCTTTGCACACTTGGTACTATAACCATTGAGTACCACCACCGGCACTACATTTCGCTTGCACAGAGATTCCATCTCTGCAATCTTATCATACAGCTTCTTGTTCCACTCTTTAGGGTAAGCAGACAACTCCTCACTAAGTGCAGATAACTCCTCATCCAGATTGATATAACCGGTAGTCATTTCCTCCGATTGACGCTTCATCAATTGGTAATAATGGTCCTTTACCTGCTGAGTAGTAGCAGTCATTTGTGAAGCATTGGCCACGATATTAGTCTCATACATCTTCTCGAAAGCTTCCTTCAAGGAATTGAAAGTCAGCTTAGCAATTCCCGACTTATCCAACTCGTTTTCTACAGCCAAAATAAAGTTATACTCCTCACGAATGGTTGGGAGTCCTTTCTTAATGAAGTTAAGGTCTTTGCCCACACGCTTCACTGCAGCTATATAGTCTTCATTATTGTTTTCGTCAAGGAACAACTTAGCAGTTGAGAAGTAGTTTAAGTCGGTTACAGCGGCTGTATATTGAACGAAGATATTGCGAGCAGAAACAGAAACAGAAAACTTCTTTTCCATATCATCATCACCCATGATTTCATGATTGATACGGGACAATACCTCCTTAGATAGTGTTCGAATGGCATCTACCAGCTCGTAATCATTCATCGTATAATTCACTTGTTCGCCCGTCCACGATTTATAGTTACAGTCGTCTTTCAATGTATCTACAATCTCTTGTCGTTCATTATAGGTAAGCGATTTAGATACAGCCTTGAACGATGCCTTTTTAAATTGAGTGGTGTTGCTAAATACCACCTTTACGTCAGCATCATTAAAAGAGTGAAACTCCTGCCCAGCATGCTTTACAATAATCTTATTGGCTCTAAAAAGAGCAGCAAGCGTAGTAACAATCGTACCAAAGGTATAACCTGTGGGAGCCCCTGTCAGAGTTTTCTCAAGATCAATACCTACCACATACGATTTCATCTCAGCTAATATTTCAGTCACCACGCTAAGTTGTTCGCCAATGAAACGACCTGCTGAATCGAAGAATTTGAAATCATCGTGATGGAATAGATTCTTCAGCTGTGCAGCAGCAGCAGTAAGCACTTTTGGAGCTAAATCGTCACTTAGCGTTGATGATAAGCGACGAGTATAGATTCTGTCAAACATCTGTCGCTGTAATGCATCCAAAGTATTCTTGTAATTGCTATCGGTAAGCGTGGCAGTGTTATAACAATAGATCAAAGTGCTGTTGTTGTAAGCCTCATTCACCAATTGGGTCAGTTGATTACTCTTTTCTTCCTTAGTGTTAACAATAGATTGTACCACCGCCTTCTCTTCGGCAGTGTTATACGATTTGTTAGACTGTAGGTCATTAATACGAGCTATATTCTCTATCAGATTCCATATTTCATTGGCATGAGTCGTATTGGGTACAACACTAAGAACAGCCTTTTCTGATTGGGTATCTTCTTTGATACCATCAATATAGGCTTTCTCGTCATTTTGCGCTGAAAACAGATCATGAAAAACTATTTTGAGTTCACTATTTTGAATAGCCGATAGCGCTTCATCATTGTTCATCTTAACCGCAAAGTCCACAGTCAATCCATCTACATTACAATGTTCGGCAACCCGCTTGATAGCGATATTTTTTATAATCTTTACAGCCTCGCTTTTGATACGGAAACCGGGTATATTGAAACCATTGAGATCGTTGATGACGCGTTGTTCTATTTCGCTGGTAATGCGATATTGGTTGCTGGTATAGATCAAGATGCGCTTTTCTTCTAGTGCTTGGAGTGCTTTACTTACTTCCGCTTTCACATTGTAATAATCATCAGGCGAGCACACATACGACTTAGCTATATTTTCGGCAGTAGTCTGTATAATCTCCGCTTTCGTTAGAAAGTGTATGGTCTGCAAAAGATCGCGACCATTCACGTATTTATATTCGGGAGAACAAACAACTCCTTCAGCCTGGCCATAGCGGTTGTTCAACGATTCCGATACATTATCCTCTGCTTGGCGACATAGCTGAGCCGCGTTTACATGCATAAAAACGTTCTCTTCTTTCACCGCTTCCTTCTTCAATATATCGAAAGCAGAGATAAGCATACCACGAGTTCCAACTTGGGTACGTACCATATTCTGAGTTCCAAACAAGAAGTATTGTAGCATTTTGAATTGGTGCCCAAAGAAGGGGTAATAATCGGCATACGCTTGAGCAGACGCAGTCTTATGCAATCCAGCTGCACCTATATTAGTAATATCCCCCAACATACCACTATTTTTATCAAAGTAGCCCTTAAGGGTCTTCTGACCTTCATCCGTTTTGGCAAGCAATCGATGGCGGATAATTGTCTCTACCTCATCGGCCTTGATATCGATACGATTTTTAAAGCGGTCGATTAGCTTAGTCAATTTATCTTTGCTAAAGTTAGCAGATGTAATTACATCATCTAGTTTTTGCTGTGCTATCGCAATGGTCCATACACGTTGCCCCGTATCAGCCAGCGTTTCGGACATACCTTCAAGATCCAACAAGTTGATCTTATTTTGAGTAATCGCTTCGCTTACCTCATCCACAAGAAATACCAAACGAGTATCGGGGTATTTATCAAGATAGCGCTGAATATCGAAACCGAGCTTATTTGCATCAAACTTAGCAATATGATCTTCTATCAGTTTCTTGGTTTCCACATAGTTTTCTTCGTCCACCCCAAGACTCATTACCGCTTTCTTAAAAACAGGTATAACCCTCTGCATAGATTTACGCACCTCCTTCCAAGGCTTACCTGTATTCGTTTGAACAGCAGTTATGAATTCATCGTATTGGTCATTAATAAAGATGTCATACTCCCACAGACCAATCCAGTTATCCAAAAAGCCCAAAGAACGAAGGAAAGCCGCCATCATCATATAGCTAATGCCATGTTCGCCTGTCTCCTTAGCAGAGTCAAAAAGCACTACATGATTAGGTGTACGACCAATTGCCTCAATAGAGTTTTGAAGCATATCCATATCTTTCAAACCCTCCAATTTTGGCATGAATCGCTGGCGCATAGGTGTGCCAACAATGCTTCTATTGCTTAGTAGCATACCTATCATTTTCGCAAAATAGGACTTACCTGAACCATAGAATCCACTAAGCCATAAGCCAGACTGTTTTGTTCCGGAGCGGTATAAATCACAAAAATCGGATAAGTGTTTCGCTAAGCTTTCTGTCAAGATGAAGCCATTGAGTTCTTCGAGAATATCTTCCTCGCTTTGCGAATTAAGGTTGATGACACTTTTTATATCATCTTCTAACTTTATAGAGAGTATATCTTTAATCTTTGCCATATTTATGATATATTTATTTTACAACCATGCAGCGATAATGAGAGGCCACCTGCTTGCCTAAGAACATGATTTTTTCATTAACAGTTGTAGCAGGATAGAATACCACCAAAGGTATCTTGGAGTTCATTACAAAGTCCTGCTCCATGATGTGTATATTAGAGAAGCCCATGCCATAGATTGTACCCGTATGCACCAACACAGGAATCTTACTCTCACTGAATGCCTTTTTTATCTCATTCAAGATCAAAGCGAGAAAAGTGTCTTCGGAGAAGTTGCTACTAGCAAACAATTCATTCCCAAAGTTCAGGTAAGACTCTTTAAAGTCATCAACTCCAAATTCGTCAACAAACTGAGTAAACAACTGACGCAAATCGATGAAAGAACATCCTTTCAGTTCTTGATTGGCTTCGGCGATGTATAGCTCTTCGTCAACAGGCGGGTAGACAAACAAGATGCTTCTGCCCCCATTAGCATCTATAGCAATTTTAGCAATATCGGACTGAATTGCAGTCTTCAAATCGCCCATTAAGCGGTTGTGTTCAACCAAGTATGTACTTTCATTCATAAGGTTTCAAATCTATAGTAATATCATTGCCAATTTGAGTTATATCCCAATATTGGATAAGGTCTATTTTTTTTAGTCTGGATATCAATGTAGTGTGGTCGCAGAAGCCGAATACCATATAAGGATTATTGAGCGAGCGATCTGTTGGATAGACGCATAAGCACCAGCGTATGAAGTAGACAAACAGAGCATCGCCTATCAGTGGATAGCGAATTTCCTTGCGCAGACTACCATCAGCTAGTCCCAGTTTCTTTATTGCAGTCAGATATTTCGATCCTATAATTTTCAGTGTAGCTTCCGACCAGTTCAGTTCATCAGGATATTCATCTTTCAAATGGCGAATATAGCTATATATATCATCTTGAGATAACGTGCTACGTCCTTGGTAAACAGCTTTCATTAAGACCTCCGACGAGATATCATGAAAAAGTGTATTGGCGTAAATCATCTGCCAAAAGATTAGCATCAATTTATCATTTGTTGATAGGTCTATAGATGAGATGCCGTCAAAAAATAATTTCTTATGCTCATCATCCTTAAATGACAAAACAGAATCTTCGATACCAGCTATAAAACGTTTCAATGATTTGGACGTACGAAACTTGAATGAGCCATTACTAGAGCCACCTGTATATTCTTCAATGATATAGTCTATCATCGAACTGTAATCGGGTATACTACCCATTATATTGATTCCTGAGTTATACTTCAGTGCCATCGTTTATTCTTTTGTGGGTCTTAATAATTCGCGAATGTCAACATCCAAAGCCTTAGCTACTTTGCCAAGCTGTACAATGGAAGGTTGTGCTTTATTGGAACACCATCGAGAAATGGTATTATCACTCATCTCTACTTGCTGTGCGAGCCATCTGCACGATTTCTTTTTATCTGCTAAAACCGCCTTTATGCGATTTTCAGCCTCATTAATTTTCATATCGGACATGGTTGATACAGTTTTAACGATACAATATTAATCATTATTTGGTATAAATCACCATATTTTTGTGAGTATATACAATGATCATGCACTTTTATTTGATGGAATGTTAAGCAATATATTAGAATGGTATAGCTGTTCAAACCTCACGCTTTACATGATGCGCGATTCAATAAACTTCTAAATAGTGTAACTGATTGAAAAAGATGCTACATTGTCGCACTGATTTGAAGTATTGTTTAGGAATTGAATGATTATGACAAAGATGCATAATACGTATGATATTATTAGTTTTTAGCAGAGCAGATTTCCAATGAGGATTGAATTATTTGATATAGCTTTCAAAAGTAGCTTTCCAATCAGCTTAATAGTGAATGATATGATAAAGTCTATATTTACTTTATCGAAAATGGCCTAAGTAGTTAAGGTTATCTGTTTGATTACAGCAATAATTATCTATTTACAATAATAAATTGTTAATATTGTCAATAAATAGGTGGTAATTCTTTATTATCAGATTTTACGTGCTATCTTTGTAAAGATACAATAAGTATATAGTTATGAGAAAAGATATCAATAGATTAAAAGTTGTTCTTGCCGAAAAAAATATAACAAATAAATGGCTTGCACAACAATTGGGAAAGGATCAAGCTATGATCTCTAAATGGTGTACTAATACGTCACAACCGAGTCTTGAGATGCTAATTCAAATTGCAAGATTATTAGATGTTAGGGCTGATGATCTGCTTCGAAAATTGTAGATTAGCTGGTGATAGTATAAATTTAAAGATATTCGATTAAGATTCTTATGCTCAATGACTGCAATGGAATAAGAAACTTAATTGGCTCTACGCGACAATCAAGCTCAGTGTTATTAATCATTGCTACTCATCAATAATTCGGTTTACATAGATTTTTAAATGTGTATAGAATAACATTATTATAGTGATAATGTTATTTTTTTGCGAAATTAATTGTTTATTAAAACAATTAATTGTTAATTTGCACAATTGATAAACCTTTTAAGCAATTTAACTAATAACAAACTATGAAGAAACTCTTTTCAAAAGTCTGCAGTGTTGTTCGAAAAATCGTAAAAATAGTGGTTGGTGTAGTAGGTGCTACTGTTCTGGCAGTAGGCGTCTATTGTGTATGTAATGTGCCAGAAGAGGGGCATGGAAGCATAAATTCCCACATTAATAAAAGAACAAAGCGTAAAAAAAGGTCATACGGGAGATGTATGGGAAATTTAAAAGCGTTAGAAATGACAGTTCGAGAACGTAAGCGTTATAAAGCTTATAGATGTCCATGGGGAGATGGTTATCATATTGGCCATTATAGAAGAACTGCTTGCTGATTAATATCTACCTCTGAAAATGTCGATATTGCGTTAGGCTCGATATTTAGTATTTCACTAAATATCGAACTTTTTTATTTTATACAGTTAGTCACTCACTTAATTGATGTATTACGAGGGTGTAATCTTTAATCAAGAATATCTTAAACTTAATTTCGTGTCTCGTAAATCATGTTAAGATGTTTAGTATTGGCCTGTATACATATCCTCCAAATTATCCATCTGTTCAGCAATGCATTTATCAACTAGCTTTGCATAGTGAGAAGTCATCCTTGTATTTGTATGGCCTAGCATTTTGGATACAACCTCAAGTGAAATGTTATTTGATAAAGTCACTGTACTTGCAAATGTATGTCTGCCGGTATGAAAGGTAATGCGTTTATCAATTTTACATAAGATAGCTATATCTTTCAAGTACTTGTTCACGTCAGCAGGGTCCTGAATGGGTAGTAGTTTATCTTCGCCAGAGTATTTGTCAAGAATGAGCTTGGCAATAGGGAGTAGGGGGATACGTGAAAGAACGCCGGTTTTTACTCTTCTTTTCTTAATCCATATTCTTCCGGTACCATCTTCCTCAAAATGCTCTTTGGTTAGTGTCTTGATGTCGATATAGCCCAAGCCAGTAAAGTAGCCAAACAGGAACATGTTTTTGGCTCTTTCAAATCTTGGGATAGGAATAACGAATTTTCGCTGAAACCTCGGTTCTAAATTGTATTTTCCACACGCTAAGCTACGAGGTAGGGAAGGACGGGAAAGAATGATCATAATAAACAATCTCATTCTTATCGAGATCAAAGACAAATATGAGAGATTGTTACCTGATTAGTAAACTTTGATGGAGAATCATTAAGAGATTGCTCTACTCATCTAGTAATTGCGCCACCAAATTTCTTGATAGTTATCTAGCGGATACATATAGCCTTCTTGTTTTGTTGTGTTTAGAAGCACTGGGAGAATTGCCTTCCGATTGCAATCAAGATTGTAGTGATATCCTTATTTGTATCTATGCAGGATAAGAATTCTTTTGTTATCTGTTTTTCTTTGTCATATATTAACTTTTTGTTTTCTTTGTAAATTGTTAGCTTTTTGCATTCCGCTAGTAAAAAACAAAACAGCGACCAGTGTTGCAAGTGGTGGAAAATGTATGGAAGAGTGGAACATTGAGGCTAGGTACAAAGTGAAGGACCTGCAGGATGCTAGCTCTATGATGCACGTCAATCTGTGCAAATTCTGTGCAAATAAATACGCCGATTTGATAAATGGCTGGGAATAATGGGGTTATAGTTTGAAAATTAACCTTCCCAAGCTTGGGGTCACGAGTTCGAACCTCGCTTACCGCTCAATTGGTTTAAAAGCTGTCAGAAATATATCTTACAGCTTTTTTCATGAATTTCAGTAAGGTAAAAGCTTTAAAGCGAATCTGTATATCGGCTCAATACAGTTGTCCTTTAATTGCTTTATTGACTACCCTTACTCGTCCTATTGGCTAAGGTTGGTTGCTTTCCAGACTAGCCTTGGCCAGTACACATGATGCAATACATTAATCAAAGATTCTTTATAGTCTAGTATTAAAGAAGATAAAGTTATGAAAGATAGCGTTTTAAAACTAATATCAATGCTGATATTTATGGGAATGATGCAAACGACAGTTGCACAACAACCGACAAATCGTCAATTTAATATTGATCTTTGGCCTAACGGTATGCCTAACACAAATGGATTGGACCAGACTCCTTTCGATGACTCCAATGGAAACTTTAAACCAGAGATGCATGCTTATCTTCCCGAGGTCTCAAAAGCTAATGGTCGTGCTGTGTTGATGTGTCCTGGTGGTGGCTATAGGCATTTGGCATTGTATCATGAGGGATACGACTGGGCCCCTTTTTTTGAAGAGCAAGGTATAGCGCTTTTTGTGCTGAAATATCGTATGCCCAATGAGGGCAATAAAGAGGTGCCTTTTTCGGATGTCGAACAAGCAATGCGTATTATAAAAGATAATGCATCGCAATGGGGGATTAACCCTGATAGTATAGGTATCATGGGTTTCTCTGCTGGTGGACATTTAGCGTCTACTTATGCTACAAAAGCACCAGCTGATCTGCGTCCGGCGTTTCAGATACTTTTTTATCCTGT
>CAMTPC010000105.1 GCA_947074295.1 uncultured Bacteroides sp.
AGGGCTATGCACTGCACTGACTAGCCTTTGTCAGCGCAGTGCATAGCCCTGCTCAGTAATAGTATTCTTATAGTTCTGAAAATCAAGTGTATTATGGTTGATGCCTTTTGATGACTTCTATAAAGTCTTTGCCATATTTATTCTTCTTGATTTCGCCTACGCCATTGATCTCGCCAAATGCCTCTATAGTTGTGGGTTGGATAGCTGCGAGTAGATGTAGAACTTTGTCTGAGAAAACGATATAGGGCGGTATAGCCTCATGAGAAGCCAGCCTTAAGCGGAGCGCTCGTAGCTCCTCGAACAAGTCCATGTCTTCATTCGCATTGGCTCCTGTAAATAGTGGTTTGGGCTGTACTTGCTTCTTCTTTCTTCCTTTCTCTTTGGGCGGAAGTTCTGTTCTTTTTATGGTAACCAGCTCGGCTGTTTTTTTGCCAAACAAAATATGGCTACCGCTTTCAGTCACTTTAAGATGGTTGTTTTCATTATAAGCTATTTCGATATACCCAAGTTGCAACATTTGCAATACATAGTCTTGCCAGTCTCTTCCAGGTATGTCTCGGCCAGCGCCGAAAGTCTTTAGCTTATCATATCCCTTATCTATGAGATCCGCAGAAAATGATCCTCTCAAGATATCAATCAGCATATTCGAAGCGATTGATTGATTAGTGCGAACGATTGCGCTCAATGCCTTCTGGACGATCACCGTACCATCAAAACGTTCGGGAGGATTGCGGCAAACATCACAATTTCCGCAATCGTTTTCACTCTGCTCGCCAAAGTAGTTGAGCAAGATGCGACGGCGACAAATATCGGCTTCAGCATACTGCTGGATACGTTGAAGTTTTTCTTGATTGACAGATTGCTGACTGCTTTCTGTGGCAAACTTTGTTAGTAGTATCAAGTCACCCAATGAGTAGAATAGGAGAGTGTCGGCAGCTACACCGTCGCGTCCCGCGCGTCCTATTTCTTGGTAAAAACTTTCGATGCTTTTCGGAAGATTGTAGTGCACCACCCATCTTACATTTGATTTATTGATACCCATTCCAAAAGCGATTGTAGCGCAAACCACTTGAACTCTGTCATTGATAAAATCTTCTTGAGCTTTGTCGCGCTGTTGTGGCGACATGCCAGCATGATACACAGCGCTGCGAATGCCCTGCTTTTGTAGCATTTGCGCCACAGACTCTGTCTTGCTGCGGCTCATGCAATAGATAATGCCACTTTCGTCTGCATGCTGATTGATGAAATGAATCAATTCCTTGTGCTTCTCGCGTTGCTGATATCCTCTCTTTACGTCTAGACTCAAGTTGGGTCGATCGAATGAGGATATGAACAATCGTGGCTCTTTCAAATGAAGTTGACGAATGATGTCCTGCCGTGTGATTTTGTCGGCAGTTGCTGTAAGAGCTATGATAGGTGTGTTTGGAAATCGTTCGTGCAAAATCCCCATCTTTGTATATTCAGGACGGAAGTCATGGCCCCATTGTGAGATACAGTGTGCTTCGTCAATGGCAAACAAAGAAATCTGCATATCACGCAGCAAGTAATCCATCTCCATCAACAATCTTTCGGGAGAGATATAAAGCAGTTTCAATTTTCCATTGATGCATGCCCTTTTAATCTCCATATTCTCTGTTTCGTCATTGTTGCTATTGAGAGCTGCTGTGGCTACACCATTGGCACGCAATGCCTCTACCTGATCTTTCATCAGCGAAATAAGAGGTGATACCACTATGGCAGTACCTTCGCTTACCAAAGCGGGTATTTGATAACAGATAGATTTTCCTCCTCCAGTAGGCATCAATACTAAGGCATCCTTTTTATTGAGTACATTTAGGATAATCTCTTTTTGTTGAGGTCTAAAAGAATCGTATCCGAAGTATTTCTTTAGTGTTTGCTCCATTTTTTACAAATAGTTACTGTCCTGCAAAGGTAAGGTTTTTTATTTGCCATAATATCTTATTTATCGAATATTATGCCTCTGAATAGTCTATAATGCCGATTGACTAATTGTTTGATTGACAACTAATACTCTTCTTTTATCGGGACAAAAAAATGTTTTTTGATTTTAGTCTTTTTTAAAGAAAAAAATGGATAATAATTAATTGCATATGTCAAAAAAATAACTGAAATTTGTAACAATAAATATTATCAGCGATTGATGATATTTAGAAACAAACCCTAACCAGTTATTTCTTATGAATGATTTAGAAAACAAAACCCAAAATGAATCCTCCGAAAAACGTCCCTACAACCTACGGGATAAAAAGGAGAAAAAAGCTGCCTACAGAGCTTTGATCCGGCCAGAATTGGCAGATGAATTGTATGATAAGATTCTGAATATTATTGTAGTTCAGAAGAAGTACAGAGATCCTGACTATTCAGCAAAAGACTTAGCAAAGGAGCTGAAAACAAACACGCGCTACTTATCAGCCGTTGTTAACTCACGTTTTGGTCAGAATTACTCTTGTTTGTTGAATGAATACCGTGTAAAAGACGCGTTGCATTTATTGACAGACAAGCGATATGCTGACAAAAATGTTGAAGAAATTAGTGCGATGGTAGGTTTTGCTAACCGTCAATCTTTTTATGCTGCATTTTACAAAAATGTGGGAAAAACACCTAATGGATATCGTAAAGAGCAATCTGAAAAGAGCAAGAAATAAAATGTCTTCGTGACATTTGAGGTGTTATAAAAGGGAATAATCCTTAGCCCCAAGGGTATGGATTTTCCCTTTTTATTATTCTAAGCAATGTATTTTTATCCAAATAATTTAAATGAGAAAAGAGTTGATTTTATCCTTAATTACTTCTGCAGCCGTAGGTGTGAGTTCATATGCGTCTACTGAAAAAGTATCGGCTGTCGATGATTTTAACTATACACTAGAGCAATTTGCTGATTTGCAAATATTGCGTTATAAAGTTCCGGGATTCGAAGAATTGGATTTGAAGCAAAAGGAGCTGATCTATTACCTGACACAAGCTGCGCTTGAAGGACGTGATATTTTGTTTGATCAGAATGGTAAATACAATCTGCGCATCCGTCGGATGCTGGAAGCAATATATGCACAATATCCAGGTGATAAAGAGAATAAAGAATATAAAGAGCTGGAAACATACCTGAAGCGTGTGTGGTTTGCCAATGGTATTCATCATCATTATGGCATGGATAAGTTTGTGCCTGGATTTTCTCCCGAATTTCTTCGCGAGGCTATTGCGGCAGTCAATATTAATACACTGCCTCTGGCAGATGGACAAAGTGTAGATGCATTTTGTGCTGAAATATTCCCCGTTATTTTCAATCCTGCAGTGATGCCAAAACGTGTCAATCAGGCGCATGGTGAAGATTTAATCGTAACTTCTGCATGTAACTATTATGATGGGGTGACTCAAGCTGAAGCCGAGGCGTTTTACGATGCAATGAAAAATCCTGCTGATGCTACCCCTATATCCTACGGACTGAATAGCCGTTTGGTGAAAAAGGATGGTGTAGTGATGGAAGAAGTCTACAAAGTGGGTGGTATGTATTCACCAGCCATCGAAAGGGTGGTCTATTGGTTGAAAAAGGCCAAAGATGTTGCAGAGAACAATGAGCAAAAGTCAGTAATCAGCAAACTCATTGCTTTTTATGAGTCGGGCGATTTGAAACAATTTGATGAATATGCTATTCTTTGGGTGAATGATTTGGATTCTCGTATCGATTTTGTGAATGGTTTTACTGAGACTTATGGTGATCCTTTGGGAATGAAGGCGAGCTGGGAGTCATTGGTCAACTTCAAAGATATGGAAGCTACACAACGCACCGAAACAATTAGTAATAATGCGCAATGGTTTGAAGATAACTCGCCAGTTGATGCTTGCTTCAAGAAAGAAGAGGTAAGAGGAGTTTCGGCTAAAGTGATAACCGCAGCAATTTTGGCGGGAGATTTATATCCTGCTACAGCTATTGGTATCAATCTTCCCAATGCAAACTGGATCCGTGCCAACCATGGATCAAAGTCGGTGACTATTGGTAATATTACCGACGCTTATAATAAAGCTTCGCATGGCAATGGCTTTGGTGATGAATTCATAAATAGTGATGTGGAAAGACAGCTGATAGATCAATATGGAGATTTAACTGGTGATCTTCACACTGACTTGCATGAGTGTCTTGGTCATGGATCGGGTAAGCTTATGCCAGGTGTTGATCCTGATGCATTGAAGGCTTATGGATCGACCATCGAAGAAGCACGTGCCGATTTGTTTGGTTTGTATTATATGGCTGATCCTAAATTGGTGGAATTAGGGCTACTGCCTAGCGCTGAAGCTTATAAAGCTGAATATTACAACTTCTTGATGAATGGGTTGATGACACAACTAGTACGTATCGAGCCAGGCAATAATATTGAAGAATCGCATATGCGCAACCGTCAGCTCATAGCACGATGGGTTTATGAAAAGGGTCAGCCCAATAATGTCGTTGAAATGGTGAATCGTGATGGTAAAACTTATGTAGTGGTAAATGATTACCAACAAGTGCGCCAACTGTTTGGCGAGCTATTGGGAGAGATTCAACGTATCAAGTCTACAGGTGATTTGGAAGCTGCTCGCAAAATAGTTGAAGCTTATGCCGTGCAGGTAGATCCACAGTTGCATGCCGAAATATTGGCACGTTATAAAAAACTTAACCTTTCTCCTTACAAAGGGTTTGTGAATCCCGTTTACGAGGCTATAGTAGATAATAATGGGAAAATAATTGATGTAGTAGTTACCTACGACGAAGACTATGCCACCCAGATGATGCGTTATAGCCGTGACTACTCTACATTGCCTTCTATAAATTAAGATAGACTGAGATGAGTGTACAAGAACAAATAAAGGCAGTAAAAACCCAACTTCGAGTGTTTATGAATGGAGCTGTATCCCATAGTATGCGCGAGAAAGGGTTGCATTATAAATTGAACTTTGGTGTAGATCTGCCTCGCATTAAAGAAATTGCCGTTGGTTTTGAAAAGAATCACGATTTGGCACAGGCGCTTTGGAAAGAAGACATACGTGAATGCAAGATATTGGCGGCCATGTTGCAGCCTATAGATACATTTTATCCTGAAATAGCAGATATATGGATTGAGAATATGCCTACTATGGAGATAGCCGAACTGACTTGTATGAACTTGTTCCAGTATTTACCTTATGCACCCGCAAAGTCTTTTCAATGGATCGCGTCTGATGAAGAGTATCCGCAGATTTGTGGTTATCTCACCATCGCTCGCTTATTATCCAAAAAAGGTGATATGACTGAACGTGCTTCTGGTGAACTACTCGACCAAGCCATTACTACTGTGCTCTCCGGAAACTATGCAGTGCGCAACTCAGCTATGCTAGCCATTCGAAAGTACATGCAACACAGTGAGCAGAATGCCTTCAAAGTGTGTCGTATGGTAGAAGATATGAAAGACTCTGAAAAAGAAGTCGAACAGCTACTGTATAACATGGTGAGGCAGGAACTCGAAGACTAATTTTTGAGATATATAATGAATAAGGAAAGTGAATCATTGCTGTTATTTTGCAGAGGTTCACTTTCTTTTTGTAGAATTTCAGCAACTCTTAATCGCTATAATTGAAAAAATCTGTTTAAATATTACTCTTTCCGCAAAATAGTTTTAACTTTGTTCGCGGTTATTCAGCCGATTTATGGACACGCAGCAGGTGAAAGATACAGTTAAGCAGATATTCACAGAATATCTAAATGCTAATGGGCATCGCAAGACTCCCGAGCGATATGCCATACTCGATACTATCTATTCCATAGACGGCCATTTTGATATAGATACACTCTACTCACTGATGATGGATCAGGAGAAATTCAGGGTGAGCCGCGCTACTCTCTACAACACCATTATTCTTCTTATGAATGCTCGGCTGGTAATCAAACATCAGTTTGGCAATACTTCGCAGTACGAAAAATCGTATAATCGCGATACACATCATCACCAGATATGTACACAATGTGGCAAAGTGACTGAGTTCCAGAATGAGAGTCTGCAAAGCGCTATCGAGAGTACTAAGCTGAATCGTTTTCAGCTATCGCACTACTCGCTTTATATCTATGGACTATGTAGTCGCTGCGTAAGAGCCAACAAGAAAAAGAAATTAAATAATACAAATAAAAAAGAGAAATGAAAGTTGACGTTCTGTTAGGTTTACAGTGGGGTGACGAAGGTAAGGGTAAGGTTGTAGATGTACTTACTCCTCGCTATGATGTAGTAGCCCGCTTTCAGGGTGGTCCTAATGCCGGTCATACCCTCGAGTTTGAAGGACAAAAATATGTACTCCGCTCTATTCCTTCGGGAATCTTCCAGGGAGACAAGTTGAATATCATCGGTAATGGTGTTGTGCTAGATCCAGCTCTGTTCAAAGCTGAAGCTGAGGCACTAGAAGCTTCGGGTCATCCGCTGAAAGAGCGCTTGCATATCTCGAAAAAGGCCCATCTGATACTACCTACACATCGTGTGCTTGACGCTGCCTACGAAGCGGCTAAGGGTGATGCTAAAGTGGGTACTACAGGCAAGGGTATCGGCCCTACTTATACGGATAAGATCAGTCGTAATGGCTTGCGTGTAGGAGATATCCTTCATAACTTCGAAGAAAAATATGCAGCGGCTAAAGCTCGCCACGAACAGATACTTAAAGGTCTTAACTACGAATATAATCTTGATGAGCTGGAAAGAGAATGGATGGCTGCCATCGCTTATCTGAAAGAATTTACATTGATTGATAGCGAAAAAGAGATTAACAATCTTCTTTATGACGATCAGACTATTCTTTGCGAAGGCGCACAAGGTACAATGTTGGATATCGATTTCGGATCATATCCTTTTGTGACTTCTTCGAATACGGTATGTGCTGGTGCTTGTACCGGTCTGGGTATCGCTCCTAATCGTATCGGCGATGTCTATGGTATATTTAAGGCATATTGCACACGCGTAGGCTCAGGCCCATTCCCTACTGAGTTGTTTGACGAAACAGGTGATAAGATCTGTGAGTTGGGTCATGAGTTTGGCTCTGTGACTGGCCGCAAACGCCGTTGTGGCTGGATTGACCTTGTTGCATTGAAATATGCCATCATGATTAATGGGGTGACAAAACTCATTATGATGAAAAGTGACGTGCTGGATACATTTGATACTATCAAGGCATGTGTAGCCTATAAGATGAATGGCGAAGAGATCGACTTCTTCCCTTATGAGATAGATGATAATGTGGAACCTGTATATGTAGAACTACCTGGATGGCAAACAGACATGACAGCTATGCAAAGCGAAGATGAGTTTCCTGAAGAGTTCAACGCATATCTATCATTCCTAGAAGAACAACTGGGTGTAGAAATCAATATTGTATCGGTGGGCCCTGATAGAGAGCAGACTATCGAACGCTATACAGAAGAATAACTATAGAAAATAATATTTCTTAAAATAGAAGGAAACTTTGCATAGATACAGGGTTTCCTTTTATTTTTGGCAAATAGTTTGTATCAATATTATACATAAACCAAATAGAAAGAACGATTATGATGTATGGAGGAGGTATGATTGGAATGCAATGGATTATTTTCATTGGTGTTGCAGTAGTAAGTTTTCTGGTTCAGATGAACCTGCAAAACAAATTCAAGAAATATTCAAAAATTCCATTGGGCAATGGCATGACGGGTCGCGATGTGGCTGTTAAGATGCTTAACGACAATGGCATATATGATGTGCGTGTGATTCATGTGCAAGGACAATTGACGGATCATTATAACCCAACAGACAAAACTGTGAATCTGAGTGATGGTGTATATCATAGTGATAGTATCATGGCTGCTGCTGTAGCTGCACATGAGTGTGGACATGCTGTGCAACACGCACGTGCCTATGCACCTCTTACAATGCGCAGTATGCTGGTGCCTGTAGTTTCATATGCTTCACGATGGATGACATGGATCTTGTTGGGTGGTATATTGTTGCTCAACTCTTTCCCTCATTTGTTGTTGATTGGGATAATCCTTTTTGCTTGTACTACGCTCTTTAGTTTCATCACTTTACCAGTGGAAATTGACGCTAGCCGACGAGCGCTGAAATGGTTGGATAATTCGCATATCACGAATGCAGGCAACCACCAATATGCTGTAAGTGCACTGCGCTCTGCTGCATATACTTATGTTGTGGCTGCACTGAGTTCTTTGGCTACTTTGATTTATTATATTATGATCTTTATGGGTCGCCGTGATTAGGATTTCTTTAAGAATTGTATATAGAAAAAGCGAATAGGTCTACCACTTATTCGCTTTTCTTTTTTTATTGCATCAAGCTTTCTGTCTTATAGGAAATAAGAATTTATAATCTGATTGATAGGATGGAGGGGATTATTGCAATTATATAGGTAGATAGAGGGTGTATTAGCGGGAAAAGCTGTAATTTTGCATTTCGAAATCAATTAATGGACTATACACTATGGCAGCAAAACCAAGTATTCCTAAAGGAACCAGAGACTTCTCGCCTGTAGAAATGGCGAAGCGTAACTATATATTCAACACTATTCGCGACGTATATCATCTTTATGGCTTTCAGCAGATTGAAACTCCTTCGATGGAGATGCTTTCTACTTTGATGGGTAAGTATGGCGAAGAAGGAGATAAGCTTCTGTTTAAGATACAGAATTCAGGTGATTACTTCAAAGGTATCACTGATGAAGAGCTGTTGAGTCGCGATGCTGCGAAACTGGCAAGCAAATTCTGTGAGAAAGGTTTACGTTACGATTTGACCGTACCCTTCGCACGCTATGTAGTGATGCATCGTGATGAAATCACTTTCCCTTTCAAACGCTATCAAATTCAGCCTGTATGGCGTGCCGATCGTCCACAAAAAGGGCGTTATCGCGAATTCTATCAGTGTGATGCCGATGTGGTGGGTAGCGACTCATTGCTGAACGAAGTAGAGTTGATGCAGATTATTGACACTGTATTTAGTAAATTTGGCATCCGTGTATCTATCAAGATCAATAATCGCAAGATTCTTTCGGGAATTGCCGAAATCATAGGCCAATCGGATAAGATCGTAGATATCACTGTAGCAATCGATAAACTCGATAAGATTGGTTTGGATAAAGTGAATGAGGAATTGCAGTCTAAAGGTATAGATGATGAGGCTATCGCTAAACTTCAACCTATCATCCTGTTGAGTGGTAGCAATATGGAAAAGTTAGCTACACTTAAAGAAATCTTGGCTGCCTCTGAAATCGGCCTGAAAGGCGTAGAAGAGAGTGAATTTATTCTGAAAACGCTTGAGAAGATGGGGCTGAAAAATGAGATAGAACTCGATCTGACATTGGCACGTGGCTTGAACTACTACACAGGTGCAATCTTTGAGGTGAAAGCACTTGATGTACAAATAGGTAGTATTACTGGTGGTGGTCGTTATGACAATCTTACTGGAGTATTTGGTATGCCTGGCGTTTCGGGTGTAGGCATCTCTTTTGGTGCTGATCGCATCTATGATGTGCTCAACCAACTCGAGCTTTATCCTAGTGAAACCGCCAACGCCACAAAACTGCTCTTTGTAAACTTCGGTGAGAAAGAAGCTGAATTTGCTTTATCTTTACTATTGGACGTTCGTGCAGCTGGTATTCATGCCGAGCTTTATCCAGATACTGCCAAGATGAAAAAACAAATGAGCTATGCCAATGCCAAAAATGTGCCTTTCGTAGCTATTATTGGCGAAACGGAATTGGCCGAAGGTAAAGTGATGCTCAAGAATATGACTACTGGTGAGCAAAAACTAGTAGGTGGTGAAGAATTGATTGCTATTGTAGGAGAGGAATAACTAAGTTTCACGATCTTTTTAATAATAAACAAGCTCGATTCTAAAGAATCGAGCTTGTTTCAGTTAATGCCGTATCTATCATTCATTGAGGAGAGATTGCTTGCATATTTAAATTTAGAAGCGCATTAAATGACAATATTATTTATCGATTTAAACGCTGATTAAATAATGCTTAAATACTAGTTAAAACAAAATAGGCATTCTTTTGTAGAAGAATCATGATTCTTCTACAAAAGAAGCATGGTTCTTGTCTAGAAAAACCATGCTTTTATTAATTGTTGAAAATTAGCACATTATAAAATGGATAGGTAGCTGTCTTATTGTACGGATATTTCGATGAAATTTATGCTTTTGGCTGACGTGAATCATGGAATAGCTTTAAGCTATGCTAGCTCTAGTAATGCTATGTTTTGGCGAATGGCTTTTGTGTCAGGGTGCTTTTCTCCAAGGTTTAGCTTATAAATCTTATAGGCTTTCTTTAGATAGACGATGCTCTTCTTATTATTACTTGATAGATAATAGGCATTTGCCAATTCAAAATATGTTTGTCCAATAGCTTCATCGGATCTACCATACAACTTGATTTCTTGGCGTAAAGCTTTGCTGTAATAGGCAATAGCTTGATCGTAGGCTGTCGCATCATAGAGCAAACCTGCTAAATTGTGGTAGGCAGCTATACTTTCTTCGTGTGTTTTACCAAATGTCTTTTCAATGCTCAATGCTCCTTTCTCGTATAATACTATGGCTTTCTGGAGTTCTTCTTGTTCTCTATAAATGTTGCCAATGTTGAAATAAAGACGAGCTATAGCGGGATTGAATTTACCGATGGTCTGTTCCACTATGCGTAGGGCTTTGTGGTAAAGCTCTAATGCAAGCTTTGTGTTGCCTAGGTAGTGCTGCAATATACCGATGTTGGTATAGCTTTCGGCTACTTCACTATGCAATTCACCATAAAGCTGCAAGCGGCATTCCAACGCTTTCTGATAATACGTCATTGCCTCTTCGTGATGCTCCAAATACTCATGTGCTGCTCCGATATTGTGATAGCAAAGAGCCGTATTAGAGTATTGTTCGCCCATCAAACGTAGATTGATATCGAGGGCTTTCTGATAATTGATAAGAGCATCTTCATAATTACCTTCCCGAAAGGATAGCAATCCAACGTTATTATAACTCACTGCTGTGTCGCCATCCCCATCTCCGAATAATGTCTTGCGTATCTCAAGAGCTATGTTAAAGTATAGTTTTGCTTTAGCAAGAGCACCTGTTTCTTCGTAGATCAATCCTATATTGTTATAGCTTGTAGCTGTATCGGGATGTTCTTCTCCAAGCACTTCTTGGCGTATTTTTAAAGCCTGCTTGCCATAAA
This sequence comes from uncultured Bacteroides sp., assembly GCA_947074295.1. Lineage (GTDB taxonomy): Bacteria > Bacteroidota > Bacteroidia > Bacteroidales > Bacteroidaceae > Bacteroides. The sequence goes on from CAMTPC010000105.1 coordinate 11,212, forward strand.
GAAGTGCTTTGCTATAATTGCCTTGATGTTCGTAGGTATAACTCAAGTTGAGTAATACTTTGCCTACCTCTTCGTGGGTAGAGCCAAATATTTTCTTGCGCAAGGTTAAGCCTTTCTTTAATGAGTTTAAAGCTTCTGTAAAGAGATCAAGACTGTCATAAACAGAGCCTAAGTTGGTGTAGATAGACGCTGTCCATTCGCTTTGTTTGCCAGTGTAAGCAATAGTTATGGGCAGTAATTCTTCGTAGATGGATTTGGCTTCTTGATAAAGGGCGTATTTATCCAGAAAATGTGCATATACCCACAGTAAAGCAATGGTCTCCTCCTTGTTGGATTGCTCCTCCCTGCTAGTGCGTATACGTCTTATAAATCTACTCCTGATTTGGGCAATCCGCTCTTCAATGGGTATTGTGTTATCTGCTAGAAGCTGATCAACTTCTGCCTTAAAAGAGGTGATATATGAAAGCATTATAATGTAATTTTATCCAAGATGCCACTAAGGCTTGCCAGTGCAATTCCATAATTGGTCATAGGCACATGCTGTGCCTTGGCTTGTTCGATGCGGTTAATAACATAACGGCGATTGAACATGCAAGCCCCACATTGGATGATTAGATCATATTTCGACAAATCGTCAGGGAAATCACGGCCAGACACAATATCAAGCTGTAGGTCTTCGCCTATTTTTTTGCGTAGAAGTCTAGGAAGTTTCTCTCTACCGATATCTTCTCGCAATGGCGCATGTGTGCAAGCTTCGGCTATTAATACCCTAGAAGCAGTAGTGAGTTTCTCAAGCATAGCTGCGCTTTCTGTATAATAGATGATGTCTCCTTTATAGCCTGCAAATAGCACCGAAAAGGAGGTTAATCTGCTCTCGGCTGGTTTCAGATCGTAAACGGTCTTGAACACTTGTGAATCGGTGATGATAAGTTTAGGTGGATAGGCTAAGGCTTTTAAAGTGGTTTGGAGTTTATCGGTAGTGCAACTCATCACGATGCACTTTTTATCGAGAAGCTCCCGAAGTGTTTGTACCTGTGGTAAGATTAACCGTCCTTTAGGGGCTTGGATATCTTGTGGCATCACTAGGAGTACCAAATCGTCTTCCTTTACCAACGTGCTTGTAATGGTATGTTGTCCAAATTCCTCAGGTAGTTTTTCTAGAATAGCTTCTCGTACCAGTTCGATACCTTCGCCAGTGGTTGCGCTTACTATTAATGGAGTCATGCCACTAAGTTTCTCTATTTCTTCAGCAGCTTGCGAAACATCTTCTCGAATATCAGCTTTGTTTAAGATTAAAAGTACAGGAATACCTTTCTTCTTCAAACGTTCCAGCCAAGGAAGTTCTAGCTTCATATCAGGTTGGCAAAGTAGTAGAGCTACATCCGCGCGTTCTATCACCTTTATCGTGCGTTCCACACGTTGTGCGCCTAGTTCGCCTTCGTCGTCAAAGCCAGGAGTGTCTATAAAGAGGCACGCCCCTAATCCATAAATTTCCATGGCTTTGCTCACTGGGTCTGTGGTTGTCCCTGGAGTATCGGAAACGATGGCTACATCTTGTTGTGTAATTGCATTTACTAGCGATGATTTACCGCTATTTCGTCGGCCAAAAAGTGCGATATGCAATCGGTTGGC
>CAMTPC010000106.1 GCA_947074295.1 uncultured Bacteroides sp.
AAGATGAAGTGACAGGCTATTGGTTGAAAGGCGATCAAGAGCGTGCGCGCTACTACAATCACTCTACCTTCAATGACTTGATGATTTCAGGGTTGGTAGGTCTTCGCCCTCGTATGGACAATACGCTCGAAGTGAATCCATTGATTCCCGAAGATCAGTGGGATTGGTTCTGCTTGGACAATGTATTGTATCATGGTCGCAACATCACTATCATTTGGGATAAAAATGGTGACAAATACAATCGTGGCAAAGGTATGCGTATCTATGTTGATGGAGTGGAAGTGGCTCAATCAAATAAACTAACGCGTATTATTTGCGAGGATGTTTTATAACCCTTACGGATTAATATAAAAGGAAACAGAATATATATGTGCAAAAAATATATTTTACTTACTTGTTTAGTTGTATTCCCTTGGCTGATTTCGGCCAAGGGAATTAAAATTACCCGCCTAACGGCTGAGATGAAGGAAAATCCGACCATGTTGAATGAAATTCCTCGTTTGGGATGGCAAATGACATCCGAAGAAAATGGAACACGACAAACGGCCTACGAAATAGATATTCGTGACGGATTGACAGGTAAACCAATTTGGAATAGTGGCAAGGTCACTTCTTCGCAAAGTCAGTTGATCGGGCTAAATGATGCTTTGTCACCGATTGAAGCATCGGGCAACTATGTATGGAAGGTCCGTGCATGGGACGAATCAGATGCACCATCAGCATGGAGCGATGAAGCTTCATTTCGCTATGTGCCTGTAAAAGGTGAACAGCTCTTTGCATGCAGCCAATGGATTGGTGCAATTACGCGTGCCGATGCTAAGATTCCCGAAGGGCGTAAGTTTACTGGCGGTGAGTTAAGAAAATCCGAAGTGAAAGCGGCTTGGGAGGCTGTGGACTCATTAGCGAAGAAAAGCATCTATCTGCGCCGACCTTTTCAAACCGACAAAAAGATAGTGAAGGCAACTGCCTCAGTAGCTGGGTTGGGCTTTTATGAATTTACATTGAATGGACAGAAAGTGGGCGTGTCGGAGTTTGCACCTCTCTGGAGTGACTATGATAAAACAGTTTTCTTTAATACCTATGATGTCACACACCAATTGCAACAAGGTGATAATGTAGCTGGGATCTTGCTTGGTAACGGTTTTTACAATGTGCAAGGTGGTCGCTATCGCAAACTGTTGATTAGTTTTGGTCCTCCGACATTGCTTTTCGAACTGAAGATCAACTATGCAGATGGTACAGAAGAAGTGATCTGCTCGGATGCGGACTGGAAATATGATTTTAGTCCAATCGTATTTAACTGTATCTATGGTGGTGAGGACTACGACGCGCGTTTAGAACAAAAAGGTTGGGACACTTCACGTTTCAACGATGCAACTTGGAGATCTGTTGTGCTGCAAGAAGCCCCCAAAGGTGAGTTGCGTTCACAAATGGCTCCTCCCGTGAAGATCATGGAGCGCTATGGGGTGATAAGTCAAACCAAATTGACTCCCGAACAGATCGAATCGGCAACTAAAACAACAAAACGTACAGTGGATGCTTCGGCTTTTGTACTCGATATGGGGCAAAATCTTGCAGGATATCCCGAAATAAAAGTTCGTGGTAAGAAAGGACAGAAAATCACTCTTGTTGTAGCTGAATCATTAACGGATGAAGGAGCTTGCAATCAACGTCAAACAGGTCGTCAGCATTATTATGAGTATACGCTAAAAGGTGGAGGAACCGAAACTTGGCATCCTCGTTTCTCATACTATGGTTATCGCTATATTCAAGTGGAAGGAGCCGTGATGAAAGGACAAAAGAATCCTGATAAATTGCCAGTAATAGAAAATATAGAGTCTTGTTTTGTCTATAACTCTGCACCAAAGGTTTCGACTTTCGAATGTTCTAACGAGATGTTCAATCAAACGCATAGACTCATAGAAAAGGCAGTTCGTAGCAATATGCAATCGGTATTTACAGACTGCCCACACCGTGAAAAGTTAGGATGGTTGGAGCAAGTACATCTTAATGGTCCTGGTTTATACTATAACTATGACTTGACTTCATACATCCTTCAGCAGATGCAGAATATGGCAGATGCGCAACATGCGGATGGCGCTATGCCAACAACTGCCCCAGAATATGTCGTTTTTGAAGGTCCTGGGATGGATGATTTCGCACAATCGCCCGAATGGGGGAGTGCGTTCATTATTACGCCCTTTATGTATCGCGATGCCTATGGAGATGATTCGTTGATTCGTAAATACTACTATCAAATGCGTCGCTATCTAGATAGCCTTACTGAACGCGCTAACAAAGGCATTGTGTCATTCGGCTTGGGTGACTGGTACGATTATGGTGATTTTAAAGCTGGATTCTCACGCAATACACCCGTGCCGCTCGTAGCAACAGCCCAATATTATATGGATATTATCTATATGATCGAAGCTGCCGAATTGGTAGGCAATCAATCGGATGCAACACATTATAAAAAGCTAGCTAAAGATGTGAATGAAGCATTTCACCGTGAATTCTTCAACAATGAAACGAAGCAATATGGTACTGGTAGTCAGTGCAGCAATGCATTACCTCTCTTTCTCGATATGGTTTCACCTGAAAATCGTCAAACAGTGCTTGTAAATCTGGTAGCTGATATAAAAAAGAATGGCAATCGCCTTACGACTGGTGATGTGGGTAATCGCTATTTATTTCAAACTCTTGCTCGCAATGGTTTAAATGAGTTGATGTATACTATGCACAATCACGATGATGCGCCTGGTTATGGCTTTCAGCTAAAGTTTGGTGCTACCACCTTGACGGAACAATGGGATCCTCGCATGGGTTCTTCATGGAATCACTTCATGATGGGACAGATTGACGAATGGTTCTTCCGTTCGTTGGCAGGTTTCAACGAATTCATTCCACAGCCTGATCATGGTCAGGAGTTGATTATCCGTCCTTGCCCTGTAGGCGATTTGAAGTTCGTTCGAGCTTCAACCGAGACACTTTATGGGAAAGTAAAGATTGATTGGAGGCGAGAACAGGGAAAATTTATCTTAAATGTAGACGTTCCTATGGGTAATACAGCTAAGATTTATATGCCCGATGGAAGTACACCTATTACAGTTGGCAGTGGTAAGCATAATTATGAATGTCTTTTATAATCGAAAACTATAAATACAATGAAAATAACTAGTAAATTATTATTGCTCATATCTCTATGTTTGGCTTCTGCATCAAACGTATATGCTGAACGAATTGATATGAAAATTGCTGGTGCAGATGCAACTGGTAATAATGCCAAACACAATACAGAATTCATCCGCGCTAAAGTAGAGCAGTTGGAAATAAATGGTGGAGGTACACTTTACTTTCCAGCGGGAACTTACTTGACTGGCCCTATTGAACTTAAAAGTAATATGACTATCGAGTTGGAAGCTGGAGCTACTTTAAAATTCACGGATGACTTTGATCTCTATTTACCTTATATAGAAGTGCGTCATGAAGGAGTGATGATGAAGAGTTTTCAACCGTTGATCTATGCTCGTGATGCTGAGAATATAACTATAAAGGGTGAAGGCACGCTAGATGGCCAAGGTAAAGGCTGGTGGGATGAATTCTTTAAAGTATATATAGATCTCCGTGATAATGGCAAACGCACTATCAATAAATATCAGACAATGTTTGACGAAGCTAACGATGTCGATGCTATTCGTGCTGAAGTGAATGAGGATTGGCACGGCACATTGGATCGTCGCTTCTTTCGTCCACCTTTCATCCAGATGCTCCACTGCAAGGATATTCGCATTGAGGGAGTGAAAATCATCAACTCACCTTTCTGGACCATCAATCCGCAGTTTTGTGATAATATATTCGTGCGTGGTGTGACATTAGTCAATCCTCCCTCACCAAATACGGATGGTATCAATCCTGAGTCTTGTCGCAATGTACATATCAGTGATTGTCATATTTCAGTAGGTGATGATTGTATCACCATTAAAGCTGGCCGTGATGCCCAAGCACGTAATATCGGTGTACCTTGCGAGAATATTACCATTACCAATTGTACTATGTTGTCGGGACACGGCGGTGTAGTAATAGGTAGTGAGATGAGTGGAAGTGTAAGACGCGTAACAATAAGCAATTGTGTATTTGATGGTACAGACCGTGGTATCCGTTTGAAGTCAACGCGTGGTCGTGGTGGTGTAGTCGAAGATATTCGAGTGAGCAATATCGTGATGTATAATATTAAAAGAGAAGCCTTGGTCTTTAATCTTAAATACAGCAAAATGCCCGAAGAACCGATGAGCGAACGTACGCCTATCTTCCGCAATATCTTTGTTTCAGGCGTATCGGTACGCAATGTCAACACGCCAATAAAGATTGTAGGCTTGGAAGAAGCGCCGATTACTGATATCGTGCTCCGTGACATTTTTATTCAAGATGCTAAACAGCCTTGTATATTCGAGGACTGCAAAGATGTAGTTCTTGATGATGTGTTTGTTGATGGGAAGAAGATTACTTTGAACGATTAAGAACAACGTGAGATGAAAAGATTACTGTTGACAGTTTGTATCGGAGCTACAGGATTTGCGATGCAAGCTCAAACTTATGAAACAAAATTTGCTCGCCCATTAGGAGATGTGTTGAATGATATCAGCACACGCTTCAATGTGAGATTGAAATATGATGTAGACACAGTGGGTAAGGTTTTGCCTTATGCTGACTTTCGTATCCGTCCCTATTCGGTAGAGGAATCATTGAATAATGTATTAGCGCCATTCGACTTCAAGATAGTGAAGCAGAACAATACAACCTATAAGATCAAATCTTATGAATATGCACGACGAACAGATGAGGATGGTAAAAAACTATTGGCCTACTTGAGTGACCTTTATTCTGATAAGAAAGCTTTTGGATTACGCAAAGACAGTGTGCGCAGAGAAGTGCGTGAACGTTTGGTACTAGATGAGGCTTTTGAGAAATGTGTCGATAATCCTAAAATACAGCTATCTAAAGTCCGCAGATATAATGGCTATTCGGTACAAAACTTTGCGCTTGAAACCTATCCTGGTATATATGTTTGCGGTTCCATCTATGCTCCCCTTACTAAAGGCAAACATCCTTTGATCATCTGCCCAAATGGACATTTTAACCAAGGGCGCTATCGTACAGATCAGCAACAACGATTGGGCACATTGGCCCGAATGGGAGCAATATGTGTAGATTATGATCTGATAGGATGGGGTGAATCCGAGAAACAAGTTGGTAAAGAGGCACATCATACTAGCCAGGCTCATACTGATCAGATTCTTAATGGACTGCTGATTCTTGATATGATGTTAAAAGAACGCAAGGATATTGATACCTCGCGAATAGGTGTGAATGGTGGTTCGGGCGGTGGTTCACAGACGGTCCTATTGGCGGCTTTGGATGATCGTTTCACAGCTTCAGCTCCTATCGTGAGCTTGGCATCGCATTTTGATGGAGGTTGTCCATGCGAAAGCGGCAAACCTATACAGTTAGCTGGTGGGGGTACATGCAATGCTGAACTTGCTGCCTTTTTTGCACCCAAGCCATTGCTGATCGTTTCGGATGGTGGAGATTGGACTGCTTCAGTGCCCTCATTGGAATATCCCTATTTACAATCAGTATATAGTTTTTATGATGCAGCCGATCAAGTGAGGAATATTCATCTTCCTACCGAACGCCATGATTTTGGTCCCAATAAACGGGCGGCTGTCTATGATTTCTTTGCTGATGTTTTTCATCTTGACCGTTCTAAGATTGATGAATCACTTATCACTATCGTTCCTGAAGAAACACTCCAATCTTTGCCCATTAAAAGATGAATTAAACTACTTTTCAAGAATAATAGAATATTATTAATACCCACTAAGACAGGCTTGACTGAATCATCAGTTGAAGCCTGTCTTTTTTTGTAACACATGTCAATATCCACTAAAGTGACTTAATAACCTCTGCGTTACACTGTTTTTGTTATCAAAAATGACAATAGATAGAGTACATAATAATACTATATCCGTCTAAAAAGTATAATCAAAATAGAATAAGTAAAAAATAAGAGATGAAAAGATTCTGGATTGTTAGTGGATTATTATGGATGAGCTCCACCTTCTTTGCTTCTGCACAGACTTATAATTTATGGTACGACAAACCCGCTCAGGTATGGACCGAAGCACTTCCATTAGGCAATGGCCGATTGGGAGCTATGGTATTTGGTAATCCTGCTGTCGAACAAATACAACTTAACGAAGAAACTTTATGGGCAGGTCGCCCTAATAATAACCCCAACCCAGATGCTTTGGAGAATATTCCTAAAGTGCGAGATTTGGTTTATCAAGGGAAATATTTAGAGGCACAAACACTTGCAACTCAAAAGGTGATGTCGCAAACCAATAGCGGTATGCCTTATCAGACTTTCGGAGACTTACGTATCGCTTTCCCAGGACATAATCGTTATACTGACTATTATCGTGAATTGAGTTTAGACTCAGCACGTACTATTGTGACTTATAAAGTGGATGGGGTCAACTACAAACGTGAAACCATTACTTCTTTCCCTGATCAAGTAGTAACTGTACGTTTGACTGCCGATAAGCCAGGAATGATTACTTGTAATGCTACTTTGACTTCCCCCCATCAAGATGTTATGATTGAGACAGAGGGAAAAGAGATTTCGTTATCGGGTGTGTCATCTAATCATGAAGGCCTGCGCGGTCGTGTAGATTTTCAAGGGCGCATCGCGGCCAATACTAAGGGTGGTACACAGACTGTTCGTGATGGAGTGTTGAGCATTGAAAACGCGGATGAGGCTGTAATATATACTTCTATCGCTACCAATTTCAATAACTACAAAGATATTACAGGCGATCAAGTCGCACGTGCAAAAGCATATCTGCATAAAGCTATGCAGCAAGACTATGCACAATCAAAAGACGAGCATGTAGCCTATTTCAAGAGTTTTATGGATCGTTCTGCCTTGAATCTAGGCGAAGATCAGTATGCCCATGTACCCACGGATATACGTGTGGAAAAGTTCAAGGAAACCAATGATAATTTTTTGGTGTCAACTTATTACAATTTTGGTCGTTATCTTCTGATTTGCTCTTCCCAACCTGGTGGACAACCTGCCAATTTGCAGGGCATCTGGAATGATAAACTGTTTCCATCTTGGGATAGCAAGTATACTTGCAATATCAATCTTGAAATGAACTATTGGCCGGCTGAGGTATGCAACCTATCAGAACTACACGAGCCATTGTTTCAGTTGATTCGTGAAGTGAGTGAGAGTGGTAAGGAATCGGCAAAAGTGATGTATGGTGCCGATGGATGGGTACTTCACCATAACACAGACATTTGGCGCATGACAGGTGCCATTGACAAAGCGCCTTCGGGCATGTGGCCACTTGGTGGCGCATGGTTGGTACGTCACCTATGGGAGCGCTATCTCTATACTGGCGACAAAGAGTTTCTCCGCGAAATCTATCCTATAATGAAAGAATCGGCCATCTTCTTCGATCAAACCATGACTTACGAACCTACGACTGGTTGGTTAGTGGTATGTCCTAGCAACTCGCCCGAGAATACACACGCCGGCAGTGGCGGTAAAGCTACTACAGCTCCTGGATGTACCATCGACAATCAGTTGATCTTCGATCTTTGGAATCAGATAATAACTGCTTCGGAAGTATTGGGCGAAGATCAGGAATTTGCTAAGCACCTGCAATCTCGTCTCACCGAAATGGCTCCTATGCAAGTAGGCCGTTGGGGACAGTTGCAAGAATGGATGTTCGATTGGGACGACCCAGAAGATGTTCATCGTCATATCTCTCATCTATATGGACTTTTCCCCAGCAACCAGATATCACCTTTCCGCACACCCGAACTCTTCGATGCGGCACGCACATCACTCATCGCTCGTGGTGACCCTTCTACAGGTTGGAGCATGGGTTGGAAAGTCTGTCTATGGGCACGGTTGCTCGATGGAGATCATGCTTATAAACTAATTACAGATCAGTTGACCCTGGTACGTAACGAAAAGAAAAAAGGTGGTACTTATCCTAACCTTTTCGATGCGCATCCACCCTTTCAGATTGATGGAAACTTTGGTTGCACGGCAGGTATTGCCGAAATGTTGATGCAGAGTCACGATGGTTTCATTTATCTTCTGCCAGCTCTTCCTTCTTATTGGGCGGATGGTGATGTAAAAGGCCTGATAGCTCGCGGTGGGTTCGAGATCGTTGACCTGAGCTGGAAAAATGGTAAGGTAGAACGTCTGGTTATTAAGTCTAAAAATGGTGGTTTATGTCGTTTACGCTCGGCTACTCCTCTTACCGGAAAGGGGTTGAAGGTTGCAAAAGGCGAAAACAAGAATCCGTTGTACGAAATACCACAGATTGCTGAACCGTTGATTAACAAAGACGCAAAGTTGAATGAAGTGGAGTTTGAGAAGACATATCTATATGACTTGCAGACAAAACCAGGACAAGAATACGTATTGATTGGAAAAACAAAATAACAAGATATTGAAATGAAAAAAATAGGAATGACCTTCATTGGCTGCCTCGTATTGGCAGGTAGCCTGTTCTCATGTGGCTCGGCGCCACAGCAGGAAGAACCTGTGAGATGGAGTGAGCGTATGGCTCAGTCGGAAATGACTCGTTTTCCAGAACCATGGATGATTGAGAAAGCGACAAAACCACGCTGGGGATATACCCATGGATTGGTAGTGAAGTCAATGCTCGAAACTTGGAAACAAACGGGCAATCAAGCTTACTTCGACTATGCGAAGATTTATGCGGATAGTCTGATCAATGAGGATGGAAAGATTCGTATGAATTATCTCTCTTTCAATATCGATAATATCAACCCAGGTAAAGCGCTTTTTGATATTTATGAGCAAACCAACGATCCACGTTACAAAGTGGCTATGGATACGCTTGTAAAACAGATGAGTGAACAACCTCGTACTAGTGAAGGTGGATTCTGGCACAAAAAGGTTTATGAAAATCAGATGTGGTTGGATGGTATCTTTATGGCATCACCTTATTTGGCACAATATGGTCAAGAATTCAACGATACGACCCTCTTTGATGAGGTGGTAAAGCAGGTTACTTTGATGGCCAAATATTCGTATGATTCGAAGACGGGTCTTTACTTCCATGGGTGGGATGAAAGCAGAAAACAAGTATGGGCTAACAAAGAAACAGGTTGTTCACCCAATATCTGGAGTCGTAGTATTGGCTGGTATGCAGCTGCTGTGGTTGATGTCTTGGATTATCTGCCACATACAACTCAAGGACGTGACGAGATATTGGCTATTGTTGATACATTGGCCAAAAACATAGTGAAATACCAAGACCCAGAAACTGGCGTATGGTGGCAGGTTACCGATCAGGGCAACCGCGAAGGCAATTATTTGGAATCTTCAGCTTCGGCATTGATTATCTACTTCTTGAGCAAAGCGATCAACGAAGGTTATATTGATAAAGATGATTATATCGCAGCCACTTCAAAAGGATTTAATGGTCTTGTTAAAGAATTCATCAAACCCGAGCCTAATGGTACATTCACGTTAATCAACTGTTGTGCTGTAGCTGGTCTTGGTGGCAAAGGGAATCGTGATGGTAGTTTTGCTTACTATATCGGTGAGCCTATCATCGAGAATGATCCCAAGTCTGTTGGTTCATTCATTTTAGCTGCTCTCGAATACGAGAAGCTTACCGACCAAGGTTCTTAAGCCATATCAATGCATATAGTGCCACTCACTCTGCTAGTTAGCCCTGAATCGTAGAGTGAGTAGCCTTAGACAGTAAGCTCTTTAGCCCTGGTCAGTAAAGTGACCTTTCTATTCAATTTTATATTTTAAAAACTACTAATAATGATACAAAAGATATTCCTTTCTCTATTAATAGCTGTAGTCGCTCAAGTGGGCTATGCACAAAAGAAATCGACTTATATTCCATGGAAAAATGGTAAGCTTACCGTTTCTGAGGAAGGTCGTTACTTGAAGCACGAAAATGGCGAACCTTTCTTCTGGTTGGGCGAAACAGGATGGTTACTTCCTCAACGTTGCGATCGCGATGAAGTTGCTTTTTATTTAAACCAATGCAAAAAAGCAGGTTACAATGTAGTGCAGATTCAGACGCTCAATGATGTCCCATCGTTGAATACCTATGGTCAATATTCGCATGTTGACGGCTACAATTTCAAGAACATCAATCAAAAGGGTGTTTATGGCTATTGGGATCACATGGACTATATCGTAGAAACTGCTGCAAAGAATGGTATCTATATTGGTATGGTTCCTATTTGGGGTACGCCTGTCGAAAAAGGGAAGATGAATGTAAAAGAAGCGCAAGCCTATGGTAAATTCTTGGCAGAACGCTACAAAGATAGTCCTAACATCATTTGGTTTATCGGGGGTGATATTCGTGGTGATAAAAAGACAGAAGAGTGGTTGGCGTTGGCAGATGCTATTCGTTCGATAGATACCAACCATTTGATGACTTTCCATCCACGCGGTCGCACCACATCAGCCACTTGGTTTAACGACGAACCTTGGATGGATTTCAATATGTTCCAAAGTGGACATCGTCGCTATGGCCAGCGCAAAGGTGATGGTGATTACCCTATTGAAGAGAATACTGAAGAAGATAACTGGCGCTTCGTTGAAGCAAGTCAGGCTTACGATATCTTGAAACCTGTAATCGATGGCGAACCTATCTACGAAGACATTCCACAAGGATTGCATGATGTAGAAGAAACACGTTGGATGGATTATGATGTTCGTCGATATGCATACTGGTCTGTGTTTGCTGGTTCATTTGGTCATACGTATGGTCACAACTCTATCATGCAGTTTCATCAACCGGGTAAGATTGGTTCATTCGGACCTGGCAAAGCGTGGTGGGAAGCTATGGAAGATCCAGGTTTCGGACAAATGATCTATCTCAAGAATCTGATGTTGGCATTCCCATTCTTCGATCGCGTACCCGATCAATCGATAATAGCGGGTAAGAATGGCGAACGTTATGACAGAGCTGTAGCCACTCGTGGCAATGACTATATCTTGGTGTACAACTACTCAGGCCGTCCAATGGAAATTGACTTGACCAAAATAAGCGGTGCCAAGAAAGACGCATGGTGGTTTGCTGCGAAGACAGGTAAGCTAGAGTATATCGGTGAGTTCGAAAATAAGGTAACTACTTTCCAACACGATAGTGGTTACATGAGTGGCAACGATCAAGTTCTAATCTTGGTTGACTCTGCGAAAAACTATGTAAATAAAGCTTGGACCACATTACCAGATGCAAATTAACTCCTTGATGAAAAATATTATCATACAATCACTATTGGTGCTTTGTTGTCTTTTCCCCACTACCTTGTGGGGAAAAAACATTAAAGCCATAGGTTTGCTGACAGAACAGTTGGTCAATCCTATTGGTCTTGATACGGCAGAACCGCGTTTCAGCTGGCGTCTGGAAACGGATGCAAAGGACGTGAAGCAGACTGCCTATCAGATTCTAGTTGCTTCGTCACCCGAACTATTGGATAAGAATGAAGGCGATCTCTGGAATTCGGGCAAGGTAGAATCAGATGCTACACTTTGGATCTCTTATAAGGGAAAACAACTGAAAAGCAACGAGCGTGCTTATTGGAAGGTGCGAAGCTATACCAACAAAGGTACTACTCCATGGAGTGCGATGGCCAACTTCAGCGTTGGACTATTGAAAGAAGCCAACTGGCGTGGGCAATGGATTGGATTAGATGCAGCTGCCCCTGGTGATAGCGAAACTCAATGGAGCCGTCTCAGCTCACGCTATTTGCGCAAGGAGTTCAACTTAAAAGATAAAAAGGTGAAGCAAGCCACTGCGCATATTGCTGGTATGGGGATGTACGAACTCTTCATCAATGGTCAGCGGGTAGGAGAGCAAGTATTGGCACCCGTTCCTACAGACTATCGCAAATCGATTACTTATAACAGTTTTGATGTGACACCACTCCTCACTGATAGCAATGCTATGGGTGTGACGTTAGGTAACGGTCGTTTCTATACGATGCGTCAAAACTATAAACCCTATAAAATTCCAACTTTTGGTTATCCCAAACTCCGCATGAATCTGATTGTGGAATATGAAGATGGAACGAAAGATACATTCGTCTCGGATGCTTCGTGGAAATTAAGCACGGATGGTCCTATCCGTAGTAATAACGAATATGACGGCGAAGAGTATGATGCACGTATGGAAATGCCAGGATGGGCCGAAGTAGGTTTTGATGATTCGGCTTGGCGTCCTGCACAGCGTGTGGCTATCCCATCTGGAACGCTTCATGGTGCAATGACTCCCAATATGAAAGTGGTAAAGACCATGAAACCACAATCCATCACAAAAGTAGACGATAAGTATATCCTTGATATGGGACAAAATATGGTGGGGTGGATCAAAATGAGCATTCCTGCTGTGGCAGAAGGTGATACTCTTCAGCTTCGTTTCGCCGAACTGCTACAACCCGATGGAAAATTATATGTGGAAAATCTACGCGATGCACGTGTCACAGATACCTATATCAGCAACGGCAAGGATGCAGGCAGCACTTGGGCGCCTCGCTTCGTATATCATGGCTTCCGCTATGTGGAAGTAGATGGATTTTCGAACCCTACGGTAGACGATTTCATCGGCGAAGTGGTAAGCGACGAGATGGACAATAACGGTACTTTCACCTCTTCTAATGAGATGTTGAATAAAATCTATCAGAACGCTTGGTGGGGTATATTG
>CAMTPC010000107.1 GCA_947074295.1 uncultured Bacteroides sp.
TTTGGTTTTGGTGGTCACAATGCATGTGTAATCTTTAAGAAATACGTGGATTAATACTGTGTTACGTAACCTTACAGACAAGATAAGACTTCTGTTCATCAAGGACAGAGCGTCTTATCTTTGTTTTTATGAGATACTGGGATTTGTGCCACGCGATATATCGCTCTACAATCAGGCACTGATGCACAAGTCCATCACACAACGCACCGACCAGGGGCGTCCCATCAACAACGAACGTCTGGAGTTCTTGGGCGACGCTATCCTCGATGCAATTGTGGCCGATATTGTATTCAAGTACTTTGAAGGCAAACGTGAGGGTTTCCTCACCAACACCCGTTCCAAAATCGTACAACGCGAAACGCTGAACAAGCTGGCGGTACAGATAGGACTGGACAAACTCATCAAATACGCGGCGCGTTCGTCGTCGCACAACAGCTACATGTATGGCAATGCCTTCGAGGCATTTATCGGTGCTATCTATATGGACCAGGGCTATGCGGTATGCAAACGCTTTGTGGAAGAACGCATCTTCACACCATTTATCGATCTGGAAAAGCTCGCTCGCAAGGAGGTCAACTTCAAGTCGAAATTGATAGAATGGAGTCAGAAAAACAAATACCTGATTTCGTTTGAACTGATCGAGCAATGTCTGGACAGCGAGAACAACCCGATATTCAGAAGCGAAGTATTGATTGAGGGAGTTTCGGCAGGAACAGGTACAGGCTACTCCAAGAAGGAGTCGCAACAGAACGCTGCCGACATGGCACTGCGCAAGCTCAAGAAGAGCGAATTCAGAGCAGTGATCGCCGAAGCGAAAGCGCTAAAGGAAGCAACTATACAAGAAGCTGAGACCGAAAAACCTTTGGCAGAAGAAACCGAACAACCCATCGAAGTGCTACAAGAAACACCTCCAACAGAGGAGACTTTAAACGAAACAGAGGAAACTAAAGCGTAATAACGTTAGTTTCCTCTGTTTTTTTATTGTATTCCGATAGGACGTTATCAACCAAAGCAAATCCCCATGCGACGTCCCTGCACCACCAAGTCATTGTCCTCGGTCACCAACTTCAGTTTGCCGGCCACCTCGCTCAACGGTATAGAGGAGATTTCACCACCCCTTACAGCCACCATATGACCATACTGCCCATTGGCAATCAGCTCTGTGGCATGTCCACCCAGACGAGTAGAGAGATTGCGGTCGAACGGTGTAGGTGATCCTCCGCGTTGGATATACCCCAAGACAGTTTCGCGTGTTTCGAGGCCAGTAACGGCTTGCAAGGCATTGGCGATATAGACTGCCGGACGTTGGCCTTCGGGGGTATCGATACCTTCGGCCACCACCACGATGCTGTAGGTCTTGCCACGCGCTATGCGGCGATGGATAGCGTCGGCCACATTTTCTATGTTGAACGGAATTTCGGGTAACAGGATGATGTCTCCCCCACCTGCCATGCCCGAGTGTAGGGCAATCCATCCGGCTTTGTGGCCCATCACCTCAATCACCATCACGCGCTTGTGCGAACTGGCAGTGGAGTGCAAGCGGTCGATGGCATCGGTAGCGATGCTCACGGCAGAGTCGAACCCGAAGGAAATATCCGTGCCCCATATATCATTGTCGATGGTTTTGGGGATAGATACCACATTGACCCCAATGGCGGCAAACTTAGCGGCGGTCTTCTGAGTACCGTTACCGCCGATGCATACCAGGCAGTCTAGTCCCAGCTCATCTATATTCTGACGAATTACGGCTACCTTGTCCACACCTTCGTAGATGCCTTTTCCTTTCTTAAAGGGCTTCTCGCGCGAGGTACCTAGAAATGTACCACCCGTATTGAGCAGCCCCGACAATGAGTTGTCGTCCAACAACTGCACTTCCTTGTTGAGCAAACCCTGAAAACCGCTATAAATACCCATTACTTCCATGCCATAGTGATGAATGGCTGTCTTGCAAACTCCCCTTATCGTGGCGTTGATGCCTGGACAATCGCCTCCCGAAGTCAAAATACCTATTCTCATACCTTTACTGTTTTGGTGTGTATGGTACTTGCCCCATCCCTACGAAGGGAAGGCAAGTCACGATTCACAATTCACAAATTTAAGTAAACCTCCTTAAAGCCTAACAGTTAAGAGCACGTTTTTTATCGTTAGCATAGAAAATATTTTTCAGACATAGCTACAAATATTAATTGTTATATACTTATCTTTGTAAAAAGGGCATCTAAACATTTAAATGAACACTATGGCATCAAACGATTATTGGAAAGAGCACGGAGATAATGATGAACAGGGTATTAACCACAAGATACACGGTTGGCTCACCTTCTTCCTCGTCATGACCTTCCTCCGCTCAGTATTGACCCCGATAAGCTTAATCTTGACCTTCAATATGGGGGATTACCTGAACAACGGATTATTGTGTGCCGCAGACATCGTCGCCACCATATCTGTCAGCGGAATGGGTTTTTATGCGATAGCCGCTTTTTACCGTCGCCAACCCAATGCCGTATTCATAGCCAGGCTTTACATCGTCATCTTCCTGCTGATGTCCCTTTTAGGCCTATTAGCAGCCGCATACCTCACCGAAGCCTTCAACCCTATAGCAAAGATAGCCACACCTGTACTTTGGTCTGTGATATGGCTTTGCTTTTTCCGGTATTCTGATCAGGTGCAGTGCCTCTTCCCCTTAGATACTAGGCGTGTGGGTAAGTACGATTATCTTTTCGGGGCTGCATGCATCTTTGTACCGATAGCATTACTTCTGTTCGGAATCAATACGATATAGCGAATCTGTCTTAATTAGTATTTACTTAATCTCTTATGAGCTATGACAACAAACGAAACAAAGCAAGATGATTTCCAACGAGAGGAAATGAAACAAGAAATGATGCAAACGAATGAGAACCTGCAAGAAGATAATCCACAGAATGACAAGATTCATGGATGGCTCAGTTTTTTTCTTATCATCGTAGGTATTGGAGGGGTGGCAAGCTTCTTCATGCCACTGATGAGCGTTGATGAGAATGTTTTCAAGATCAGCCCATTGTTCGGGGCTACCGACATCGTATTTGGCACACTGCTGCTGTGCATGGCCATCTATACGATATATGCGTTTAACAAACGGTTACCCAATGCCCCCACCATTGGACGATGGTATATCGTGATCTGCTTCCTGAGCAACGTGATCACCATCTATATGGGCGGTACCGAGGAAGAAGGTTTCTACAGCCTATCGCGTGTAGTGGGTGCCATGTGCTGGAATGTATTTTGGGTGCTCTACCTGACCTTTGCACCCCAGGTGAAGACACTATTTCCACCCAAAGAACGTAGTCTGTTTAAACGCGATTATGTCATCATAGGATGCACCATAGTGATTCCTCTTATAATGGGAACAGTGGGCTATAATCAGCTATTACGTGCTGTCAATATGCCCGAGGAGATGCCCATCACCGAGCGATATGTACTACAGGAGAATGAGATAACAGATGGTCGCATCATATTCACCATTCCAGAAGGCTTCGTGTGTAAGCAGATGGACAATCCAGATATAATCATGTACCAAATGGACAATGATGTCGAAGCCCCGTCAATCACTTATATGCTGTTCAGTGCTAATGATTTTGACAATTCAGATATTGAATTCGGCAAATATGTTACGGCTTTTGTCAATAGCATGTCTACTATCGCTAGCAGCGTTATCGACGAAAAACACTTCAGGCTGAACGGTAGTTTTTGCCGCACGAAAACTTTACTGCTGACAGATGATGACATTAGAATGATCTGCGAAGTGGCAACTCTCTACAATCCCGATACCCAAAATACTTGTGCCTCGATATGCTATTATTCGGAAAACGAAGAAAGCCCTACCAGAGATTTGCTCGAAACGGTGAGGTTTTAGGGGATTGAGATAAATTGATTGAAGTATATATATAAGAACAACGCCGAGCAGAAACTGAATCTGCTCGGCGTTGTCACATGTTAGAGAAGAAAAGCACAACTCACCTATCCCGCCTGCATCTGCTGTTGCCTGCGCTTGACATACTCAGTTGGTGTAATCTTGTATATCTGCTTGAAGCAGCGCGAGAAGTAGTGTGGATGAGAGAAACCTATGGTGTAAGACACCTCGGAGATATTCATGTCCGTAGTGTCGAAATATTCCGTGGCGAGCTGCAGACGGATGCTCTTGATATAGTCCACTGGTGATAGGCCTGTAAGAGCTTTAAGCTTGCGCGATAACACGCTTCGGCTCATCGCCATCTGATTGGCTAGCTCCTCCACATTGAGCTTGTCCATGCCGGCATTCTGTCGGATGTACTCGGAGATCTTTTTCAGGAAGCGCTGCTCCTTAACAGAAAGACCGCTGGCATTGGCGTAGTATTCTCCGTCGCTCTCGTCGAGGTCGGCGCTATCTAGCTTAGGGATAGAGAGGCAGTAGTAGGCTTGTAGTCGCTTGCGGCGCTCCAGCAAGTTGCTGATACGCTGACGTAGCAGTACATTGCTGAAGGGTTTGGTGACATAGTCGTCAATGTCGAGTGCCCAGCCGCTGACTTGCTCTTCCACCGATGACTTGGTGGTGAGTAGCACCACCGGGATATGGCTGGTTTGTATATTCTCGCGCAGACGTTTCAGCATCGACACCCCATCCATCACCGGCATCACGATATCACTGATGATCAGGTCGGGCTGGTTGATTAGGGCACTGTTCAAGCCTTCCTCACCATTAGAGGCGGTAAACACGCAGAAGTCGTCGAATATGTCTGCCACAAACTGCAGTATCTCCGGATTGTCATCGACCACTAGCAGACGCACCCGCTTGTCGTTGGCCACCCATTGCTCCACCTCGTACTTCTCGATGGTGGATGCGCACACAGTGACTTCCTCCTCGGTTTGACCGAAGGGTTGTTCTGAGAACTCGATGTTATTATCGGTCAGGAAGTGTTTCTTGCCTGCCAGCAGTGTCACGGTAAAGGTGGTGCCCTGTTTCAGCTGACTCTCGCATGTGATGGTGCCATGATGCATCTTCACCAGTTCATTGACCAACGATAGTCCCAGTCCCGTGCTGGGCTGATTGAAGATATTGGGTTGCGGTGAGCTCTCAAAAGCCTCGAAGATATGAGCGATGAAGTTTTCGGATATGCCACTGCCTTCATCCTTTACTTGCAACACTATCTTCTCTTCGCGCTGATACAAGGATAGAGTAATAGCTTTCCCTTCGCTGGTGTACTTGAAAGCGTTCGAGACGAGGTTGAGCAAGATTCGTTCTACCTTGGAAGGATCGGCCCACACCATGACTGCCTCTCTCGGCATGTCAGTTTCCAGTGCGATGCCTCTGTCTAATGCCATCTCGCCAAATCGGGAAGCCACATCAGCCATGAACATAGACAGATCGAAATGGCGCACCGTCAGGCGAGTGTGCAGTTTCTTCAGCTTCTGCCAGTCTAGCAGGGTATTGATGATGTGCATCATGTTGTTGATGTTGCGCGATACCATCTCCAGACGTTTTCGGTTGTGGTTAGACAATCCTCCTTTTATCTCACTTTGTAGAATCTGATTCACGGGTCCTTGGATCAGCGTGAAGGGGGTACGCATCTCGTGCACCAGGTCCACCATGTATTGCGTCTTCATCTCGGCCAACTGATGCTCGAAAGCGATGCTGTCGCGCATCTTGATGTAGCGGATGATGATAGCCATGCTCAACAAGAACGAGGCGATGATCATGAGCACGATAAGCAATACTCCCCACGTAGACTCCCAGAACGAGGGCAATACCGTGATGGGCAGTGTACGTACATTCTCTTCCCACGACCCATGGCTATCGGTGGAGATGATCTCGAGCACATAGTCACCCTTGGGCAGGTTGGAATAGTTCACGAAGTGTCGGTTGCCTATATACAGCCAATCGCGATCGTACCCTTTGAGGCGAGCCTTGTACTGGATGAACTCGGGCTGAATATAGTTATCGGTGTTGAAATAGATCTCAAAGGAATTGTCCTTCTTCGCCAACACCAGTTGCGTCATATCATCGAGAGCTTGGGGCAAGTATTTGTGCTGTCCCTGCGAGAGCATATCACCATGTATGGAGAGTTTGTCTAGCGTGATGCGGGTAGATTCGCTCCGTCGAACCAGCGAGTCGCACGGGCCATAGAGGAAGCCGTAGGCTGTACCCAGATATAAGCCTCCATCGCGGTCGGTCACCACTTGGCGACTTGTGTAGCGGGCATTACCCGATGAGCGGTCGCTCAGAAAAAACACACACTCGTTCTTCTCGGGCGAGTAGCAGAATATCTGCGAATTGGTAGTACCCCAAATATCGCCCAAGCTGTTGATTGTCATAGCCTGTATGGTGAACGAGTGGCGCATATTGGGAATGGAGCACGAGATGAACATATTGTCTTCATCGATATCAAGATAGGCTATGCCATTAAGATAAGTAGCCACCACGATGCCATATTCGGGGTGTTCCACGATAGCACGGATATCGTTGCCACACAAGCCGCTGTTCTTGTTGTCATACATCTTGAACTCCATCTCGGAAAGGGGTGCACCGGGGTTGACATATTGTACCAACCCATGTGTGGTGCCAAACCACAGTGAACCGTTCTTGGCAAAGCAAAGGTGCGTCAGGTTGAGCCATTGCTTTTCGGGGAACACATCCCTACAAGTGATCTTCAGGTCCAGATCCAGTCGTTCGCGCGTGAACGACTTTATGCGGTAGATGCCATCCGAACGCATACCCAACCACAGATCGCCATTGGGGGCTTGAGACACCGACGAAAAATAGTCGGTGGGCGCCTTGTTGTTGCGTTTGTTGTAACTGCCGTATATCTGCCATTCCTTCTCGCCTACCGAATGCAGGCATACCAGTCCGCCCCCTTGTGTGGAGAGCCATATATAGCCCTGAGCGTCTTCGTAGATGTGGTTCACACGGTAAGAATGCTTGCTGCTGGTCGCATGCTTATCGCCGAAAAGCTTGATGTTCGTTATATGGTTCAAGTCTTCGTCATATACGGCAAGCGTCCCGCTTTCGGAGCCCACAAAAAGGTTGCCGTGGCGGTCCTTCATCATCGCTGCCGATTTTGCCAATACTCCCACCTCTTCAGAGTTGTAGGCTTTCAGCGGATTCTTGAACGAATTGATGTAGTCCAGTGTATAGTTGTCATTGCCCAACCACACACCTCCGTTATTGTCTATCAGTAAACTTTTCGTCACCGCTGGAGCTATATCGCTGCCGATGAAGGGGCTTTTGATAGTTGCAGTACTCTCGTCAAAGTAGCCCGTGAGAGAGTTCAGCCAGCGGCACCACACGATATTGTCGCTGGTCTCATAAAAGCAGACCGTGCGGTTGAAACCCACCACTTCATTCTCGTGTTCAAAGTTATATTTATGGAGTTCATCAGCATTCATATCATAGCAGAACACATCCACCCCTTCGCGGCGTCCCAGCCAGATACGGTTCTTCGAGTCCTTAAAACAGGTTACTATATCGTAGGACTTCCGTGGCATTATCTCCTCGAAAGAGCGCGAATGCTT
This sequence comes from uncultured Bacteroides sp., assembly GCA_947074295.1. Classification (GTDB taxonomy): domain Bacteria; phylum Bacteroidota; class Bacteroidia; order Bacteroidales; family Bacteroidaceae; genus Bacteroides. The sequence continues at coordinate 7,528 of CAMTPC010000107.1, forward strand.
TATATTGCCGATACTGTCGAGCAAGTACACCCCACCCGTGATGGTGACCACCACCATTTCATCATCGGGCATTTTGAGCAAGGAAATCACACTAGCATCAGTTCCCAGGCTTTTGCATGTAAACTCCTCGCTGGTCTTGTCGTAGATCAGGTATTGCCCTTGCGAGGCACCTATATATATATGGTGTTCGTCTTCCATATATGAGCCGTGAAACACGAAGCTCCCCAGCAAGTCAGTGCGGTAGGGTTCTAGGTCCATCGTCCCAGCAGGCATACAATAAACCTTGTTGAGTGTGATCACCCACACGGTGCCCAGTTGGTCTTGGAAGATAGCCTTTATATTGCTCTCCGTCTTATAGTCTTCCACAATCTGCCATTCGCCCGATGAAGATTGATTCAGGAAATAAAGCTGATTCTTGCCCGAAACGGCACAGATCGTGCCACCCTTCAGAGCGTATACATTGCGTATCCTGAACTTATCGTCCAGAATGCATTTGAACTTACCCGAGGATGGATTGATCAGAAAAAGTTCTTGGGAGGTGCTGATAGTCCAGATGTTCTGGCTCACGTCTTCCACTATCTTGTCGAAGCGTCGGTGTTGCCCATCGGGCAGACTCGAGAACCACTCGAATTCATAACCATTGTATTTCACTATACCATCACTACATGCCATCCAGATATGTCCTTTCTGGCTTTGCATCATGTTGCGTGCAGTGATCACTGGAAAACCTTTGTCTGCCCCGACTCGTTCTATCAAGAAAGATGGGGTGGAATCTGCCCACAACCCTATCGGCAAATGTGCAATAATTAGCAATAGCAATAAGTGTCTCAAAATATTTCTTCTCATAGTACAGTCCTTTAATGGCCCAACGGCCATTCTATTTAATTACGTTAGATGTTCTCAGGAGGTCAACAATGTCGTGTTTCTGTGTTGGCTAATTTAGGGAATATAAATGAATTATTATTATTTTTACCGCTCAAATGTGGCCTATATCACGATTGTGCACCTTTTTGATCGTTTTTTACACCGTTATTCCTTTATTACACCTCGCCCTATCTACGCGAAAGGCCGACCAGAATCACCCTATAAATTTAGAGCGCGAAAACGCCACATTCTTACTGCGTCAAATCTGTCCCCATCTGCCTATTGCGGGTTGACTAATCAGGAATTTTCACTTCAAAAGCGCAATAATGCACCTCTGCCACAGCGACACTATGTATATTTACGAACATCAAAAAAAAATCACTCATGATAGACAAAAGAAACTTTCTAGCATTCGTTTTAAGCCTGACGGTGCAACTGGTATTGGCACAATCCATCCCCTTCAACGGCTTGATAGTAGATGGCCAACAACAGCCTTTGGGCAAAGTAAAGGTAAGCGTCAAGGGCGTGAAAAACAAATTCACCCGAACCGACAAACAGGGGCGATTCGGACTGAGCAACATCAAGCAGGGCGACGTGCTCGAGCTAAAAGGTAAGAACTTCGCGTGCGATGTGACGGTAGAGGATATAAATGGAATCCGCATCACCATCATCGACAGCAGGGCTACACCGCAGAGCGCCCCCGAGCTGGCCGACTTTGGATATGGTTACGTCAAGCGTCGCGAATACAGCAGCCGCTCTACAGGGGTCACGGGAGCCGAACTGGTGGCTACTGGCGCAAAAGATATTCTCGAGGCTCTCTCGGCCAAGATACCGGGCATGAACTTCAAACCCGCGGGCTATGGCGAGACATCCACCGTGCAGATGGGAGGAACCAAGAGTTTCAGTGGATCATCCATGCCACTGTTCATAGTAGATGGCATGAAGGCTACCTCTATAGACCATCTGCGCATCACTGACGTGGAGTATGTGGAGGTGTCGAAGGATGGCAGCATGTATGGTTCGGAAGGGGCCAACGGCGTCATCATCATCAAAACGAAGCAGTAATTCTAACTTATCTCATCTGGACACCAGACGGCTGTAGAGCAAGCGATCCGTATATCCTTGCTTTATAGCCGTTTTCTTTTTATACATACCTGCCATTGTCACCTACAAAAAATCCGGAATGTCTCACGACATCCCGGATTCTCTCCCATAAACAATCAATGGGTTTTTACCTGTAGCAGTAAGTAGGTCTACTCTTTCTTCTCGTCCAATTTCATCTTTTTCATCTCTTACCTTGAATATTTTGTCCTTATCAAAGAATGAAAAAAACGACGTTACTCCTGCGTCTCTTACGAATTGAAAACACATCTAACTGTAATAAATGAAAAGTTATCGTTTAAACGATAGTTTCTTATTTCCGCAACTTCACGGCATTGCGGTAGCCGTTTTTGTCGGTCACCCATAGGATGTACACACCTACAGGCAGGGCTCGCAAGTTGATGCTTACCGATCCGTTTATCTTCTGCTCCAAGCGGCATAGCCCCTGTATGTCAAACAGATGAATGCTGCGTAGATCGTCCGTACCTTCCACATAGAGGGTTTGCCCATCTATATAGGCATTAAACTGTACGGCAAACTTCGTACGAATAGAGGTAGCCGAGCCAAATTGGCCCGTGATACTCTCGCCCATCAGCTCGCAGAGGTATTTCTCCAAGGCGGTATAGCCTTCGGCATTGATATAGTTACCGTCTTCGGCGTTGTTCTTATCAAAGCCGTTCAGGTCTTCCCAATAGTCTGGCATACCATCGCCATCGCTGTCCCAATCAGTGCCTCGAGGCGTATAGGTAGGATAGGCTATAAAGCCTTCACAATCGGCAGGTGTATCTATCATGCCACCTGCACCCAGTGTAGAGCCATCAAAGGTTGTCACTCCATCGCGAACTTCGCGCACCAAGCGTCGCTCCACTGAGTCGCGCACCGATGCCCCTACTTTCTTCAGAGTTGTCAGCAAGGCTTGTTCGGCAGTCTCCATATCATTATAGAAGGTATAGGCAGACCAGTCGAATGAATAGTTGGGGTAGAATTTCTGCGGCTGAATAAAGGTATCCACCTTCATCTCGGGCAACATATACTCGTACGAGCTATCTGTCGTTACGCCCTTCCAGTTGTCGGCAGTGCGCTCGGCATTGCCTTCCATCACGTTGCCGTTGAAGTACCAGCGTGGTATCTCCTGCGTGGGGTCGTCCACGGTCTGCCCGAAAAACCACCATTTATCGATTGATGTCAAACGGCGCTTGGTATAGGGACCGGGGCGATAATAGTTGTTCACAAAGTTGGTCTCGGCCGTGTGATAGCGGCGACTGTCCACATTGACCTCACCCCCATAACAACCGGCTTCTTTGCCCCAATTGTAGTTCACATTGTTGATGTATTCCACATAGGTGATGTAGTCGGTGCTCTGTGCCCCACTGAATCGGGGTGCGCGGGTATAGTTATTGGTAAACAGGTTGTAGACAAAGGTGCATTGCGATCCCCCCAGACAGGCACCATAGCCACGACTGCCCTTGCCATGTCCGGCATTGTACAGTCCTTCGTGGAAGATGGTGTACTGGAAGGTGATGAACTTCGAGTCGCTCGAGGTGGTATTTTCCTCGGCCGACCACCCCAAAGTGCAGTGGTCATAGATCATGTTGGCCGTATTTTCTCCGCCCATCGACTGGTCAGTGGCGATCAGGTTGCCCTCCGTATCGTGACTACCTACCCGGAAGCGCATATTGCGCACGATGACATTCTCGCTGAAACCGAAGCAAAATTTCCGTCCGGTGATACAGATCCCCTCGCCGGGCGCAGACTGTCCTGCCAGCGTCAACCCAGTGGTGCGGCGCACGTTGAGTACATCCTTCAGGCGGATATAGCCACTGACATCAAACAGCACTGTGAGTGGTTCATTGGGATGCTGCTTCAAAGCCCAACGCAGAGAACCCTCTGGCGGATTGGTCGCATCATCTTCGAGCGTAGTCACAGTCACCACCTTGCCGCCACGACCACCAGTGGCATACTTGCCAAAGCCATGAGCCGTAGGGAAGGCTATGATATTTTGTGTAGCCGTGGGATAATCATAGGTTTGCGACATTGCCTCCATTGGGGCAACCATCCAAGCGATAGTTGCCACCACAGCAATGCATATGATACGGCGGAAATGATTAATACTCTGCATAGACACGGGGCTATTGCACCACTACTTTCTTTCCATTCACGATATAGATACCCGCAGGAAGTCCTTGTGTAGCATCTTGGTTATCGATGTCTTGACGTAGCAGGATACCTTGTGGAGTATATACATTGACCTTACCCACTTCGGCTTCTACTTCATGGGCGATGCCTGTGCCTGCACCTGGATCTTCGGTCGATGCACCTAGTGCCAACTCTGGATAGCCACCTGCTGCAACGCGCCATTTGCAAGCACCTTCGATATTGGCAGCCTCAGCATTGAGTGCATCTACGATGGTGCTCGATTCGGCGATAGACATCGCTTTGCTATTCACGGGTTTCACATAGAGGCAATAGTCGGTACTGTTGAATTCAGTAGCCATTTCGTTTTTGTGACGCACGGTGCAGGTGTCTGCCCAATACACGTTCTCTACGCGGCTAGGATTGAGGGCTTCCCAAGTCACTTCATCTTCTTGTAGTGTCAGGTCTTCACCTTTTTGCGAATTATTTCCACCGATATATGGGCAAGTCATGCCCCAGTATTTCATCGAACTCATGTTAGAATATACAGCACCGATCCAAGCGTTGGTAAAACAGTTGTTCATCACCGAAGCGAAGGTCATCTTACCTGCTATACCACCTACATTGTTCTTAGCCCATAGCCATGCATCCGTCATGCAGTTGAGCACCTTGCTGCCATTCTGCAATGATCCCACGATACCTGCATGGTGCGAACCACCACAATAGATGATACCGCTCGCCTGACAGTTCAGGATAGTAGAGTTGTCAAACGTTCCACCAATCAAGCCCACATTGGCGTTGGCCGAGAAGTAAGCGTCTTTCACCACGATATTCTTCACCA
>CAMTPC010000108.1 GCA_947074295.1 uncultured Bacteroides sp.
CCTCGTCCGATGATGGCATCAAACTCAAAGGGTATATTCTCTTTTGCCAATGCATCAAGCACTAATTGCTTCCTGAACTCAAACTGGTCGGTAACCTGTTCAAAAGGCGCCAGCTCTTCTACAGTGTGGCGTATGTTGCTCACTAAAATAGGTTTCTCATCCTGATAGACAGCTATTTTGGTTGATGTGGATCCTGGGTTGATTGCTAATATTTTCATGTTCTTTCTTATTTACAAGTGAGACAAGCCATGGCTAGACTATAAAATTTGGATAAACCTGAGTCACTGCGTGATGGTAGCACAACGGGACAGATAGGTCCTTGAAGAACAGCTGCTGTATCGGCATTGGCAAAGAGTGACATCGCTTTGTAGAAAGCATTTGCCGATTCGATATTGGGGAATATCAATACATCCGCTTGTCCATCGATGGGAGAAACGATCCCTTTGATATTGCCGCTATCCGACTCGCACGAAGTGCGCACGTCCAACGGACCGTCAATGATGGCGTTACCAAACTCACCAGCTTCACAAAGCTCTACGATGTTAACATAGTCCAATGAGTGTGGAAATTTTGCACTGACCTTCTCGGTGCAATGAATCAGAGCAATACGTGGTTGTTCGATACCAAACTGATGGCAAACGTTGATGGAGTACCAAATCATCTCAATGCGCTGTTGTAGAGTAGGGCGTGGGATGACGGCTGCATCCGAGAAAAATAACAGTTTATCGTATCCCGGAGTCTGCATTACCGAAAGATGAGTCAGCACTTTCCCTTTCGGTAAAATGCCATGCTCTTTGTCAAGTATGGCTCGTAGTAGATTATCCGTGTTGATGAGGCCTTTCATCATCACATCAGCGCCTCCTTCTCTGACAATTCGCACTGCTTCGCGAGCAGCCTCGTCCGAATCTGTGATGTGTACAAATTCTACACGGTCGCTGAAATCCTTCAGGCGGGTATATTTTTCGGCTATTGCCGAATCGCCAATCATAATAAGATCGGCAAACCCTTCTTCCAGAGCGCGTATAATGGCATATTCAGTATGTTCGTCATTGGCACACACCACAGCGACTTTTCTGCGATGATTAAGCGAACGTAAATGGGCTGTGAGTTGATCGAAGTTCTTAATAGGTTTCATAACGACAGATTTTTAGCAAATATCAGAAAAAACTATGAATAAATCATATAAATATCGTTGAAAAATAAGGTGTGTGGGTGTCATATTGTTTGTTTGTTTAATAATCATTAGTGTTTGGTTTCAATATGGAAAATAAATCCCATTCTAACGATATTTTCATAAGTTGGGTTTTGCCAGACCGAATAAATATGTACATTTGCATATACCGCAATAATTATCCCCTATGAACTTCTTAACATACCCCCCGTTTCTGCAAGAAGGCGATACCGTCGCTATTCTTTCGCCTGCTAGCAAGATAGATAAGTCATTGCTCGAAGGAGCTGCCAAACGTTTGGAATCATGGGGGTTGAAGGTGCAGGTGGGAAGACACGCAAAAAGTTCTTCGGGACATTATTCCGGAAGCATCAAACATCGTCTGGCCGATCTACAAGACGCTATGGATAACCCCAAGATCAAAGCGATACTATGTAGTCGTGGAGGTTATGGAACCGTGCACCTTATCAATCAACTAGACTTTACAGGTTTTACCGAATCGCCCAAATGGGTGATAGGGTTTAGCGATATCACTGCCTTGCACAATACCATCCAATATCATGGATTTGCTTCACTACATGCACCTATGGCACGCCATCTGACGGTAGAGGCTGATGACGATCCATGTACTTTGTATATGAAGCAAGTATTATTTGGCGATATTCCAGAATACAAATGCAAGTGTCACAAGCTCAATCGCAAAGGGGATGCCATGGGTATCCTGCGTGGAGGTAACCTGGCTGTGCTCTATGGTTTGCGTGCCACTCGTTATGACTTTCCTGCGCCAGGTACTATCCTTTTTATAGAAGATGTGGGCGAGCGTCCGCATGCAGTGGAGCGTATGCTTTACAATTTAAAGATTGGCGGTGTGTTTGATCAGCTGGCAGGTGTCATCATTGGGCAGTTTACCGATTACGAGGAAGATAAATCGCTGGGCAAAGTGCTTTATGCTGCGATAGCAGATGTGTTGAGCGATTACGATTTTCCTGTTTGCTTCGACTTTCCAGTCGGGCATGTAACGAATAATCTCCCGCTTATCAGTGGTGCACAAATATCACTCGAAGTAGGTGCTAAAGAAACAAAAATTCGCTTCTTGTGTTAATAAAAACAGACGATTAGCCGATTCTTCTAGGGAATTGGCTAATTTTGTATTACATATAGCTTATACATATAACTTACTCATGAGAAAATATCTTCTGCTTCTAGCCGGAGCATTATATATGACCGTTGCCTTGTCATGCAGCGGCAGCAAAAATCGGGGTAGCGACACGACTACATCTACCGAAACGGTGCAAGTTATTGTACCTGCCTTCAGTGCCGACAGTGCTTATCAATATGTCAAACAACAAGTGGACTTCGGTCCGCGTGTGCCCAACACGCCCGAGCATGTGGCATGTGGTGATTATCTGGCATCCGAGCTAGAGCGCCATGGGGCAGTGGTGACCAATCAATATGCAGATCTGCAAGCCTACACGGGAACCATCCTGAAAGCACGTAACATCATTGGATCTTTTCAGCCTGAAAACAAGAAGCGTGTAGTGCTATTTGCTCACTGGGACAGTCGTCCATGGGCATGTCACGATCCAAATCCAGCCTTACGTCGTACTCCTATCTTAGGGGCTAATGATGGGGCTAGTGGCGTAGGTGTGTTGCTTGAGATGGCGCGCCTCATCGGACAACAACAGCCCAATATAGGTGTAGATATAATCTTCCTTGATGCCGAAGATTATGGTACCCATCCCGAAGACGATGTGGCAGGAGGAGAGGAATCCTGGTGCCTGGGCGCACAATACTGGGCACGCAATCCACATGTAGCCGGTTATAATGCCCGCTATGGTATCTTGCTTGATATGGTAGGTGGACATCAACCTACTTTTTACCGTGAATACATCTCTGAACGCTATGCCAAAGGTATCAATCAAAAGGTGTGGAACATGGCTAAGAAGCTGGGCTATAATAATTACTTTATAGACCAACGAGGTGGAGCGGCTACGGATGATCATCTTTTTGTGAACGAAATAGCCAATATCCCTACTATCGATATTATCCCTCACGACCCTTCGGGAAAATATAGCTTTGACCCCAACTGGCATACCGTGAAAGACGATATGGATAACATCAATCCTGCTACACTTGGCGCAGTGGGCACGGTGGTGACCAATGTGATTTACAACGAGAAATAAACGATTTATATAAATCTCTTAATGATAATGGATATGACAATCAATCAACTACAAGATGATATCATTGCCGAATTCAGTGACTTTGACGACTGGATGGACCGCTATCAACTGTTGATAGACCTAGGCAATGAGCAAGCACCGCTTGACGAAAAATATAAGATAGAGCAAAATCTGATAGAAGGTTGTCAGAGTCGTGTGTGGCTACATGCCGAAGAGCGTGAAGGCGAACTGGTGTTCGAGGCTGATAGTGATGCGCTGATCGTGAAAGGTATCATCGCCTTGCTGATCAGAGTGCTTTCGGGCCATACAGCCGAAGAAATACTCGATTCGGACCTCTACTTCATCGACCGCATCGGATTGAAAGACCATCTGTCGCCAACACGTAGCAATGGTTTATTATCAATGGTGAAGCAGATGCGTATGTATGCACTGGCTTTCAAAACGAAGCATCAAGGATAAACCCAATCTGCTGATAAGAATAAATGCTTGTTTAGTGATGAATCAGATCACTAGACAAGCATTTGTTTTATAACTCTCCCTTTTCTCTAGCTCTACATGATATCGAAAAATGTCTCACCTTTGTGAGGTAGGAATTTACCACGAACGTGGTATTTCTCTTTCCGGCTATCTCCACTATCTTTGTATCAACAAATTGGATTTTAATCTTCTAAATAAATATTGTTATGAAAAAAGTAGCTCATCAACTGACTGACTTGGTAGGAAACACACCTTTGTTGGAACTTTCGCATTATAATAAAAAGCACCAATTAAAAGCCACAATTGTGGCCAAACTCGAATATTTCAACCCGGCTGGTAGTGTTAAGGATCGTGTGGCATTGGCCATGATTACGGATGCTGAAGAAAAAGGCGTTCTGCAGCCTGGTGCTACCATCATAGAGCCTACCAGTGGAAATACTGGGGTGGGACTGGCTTTTGTTTCTTCTGTAAAAGGCTATAAACTGATACTTACCATGCCCGAGACGATGAGTCTCGAACGCCGTAATTTGCTAAAGGCACTGGGTGCCGAACTCGTGCTGACACCGGGAGCGGCCGGCATGAAAGGGGCTATCGAAAAAGCGGAGGAACTAAAAACGAGCATATCAGGAGCCGTAATTTTGCAACAGTTCGAGAATCCTGCCAACCCTGCGGTGCACGAACGCACAACCGGCCAAGAGATATGGCGTGATACGGATGGCGAAGTGGATCTGTTTATAGCGGGTGTGGGCACTGGTGGTACTGTGACGGGTGTAGGAAAAGCACTGAAAGCTCACAATCCAAAGGTGGAAATAGTGGCAGTAGAACCTGCCGATTCACCAGTGCTATCTGGAGGAAAGCCCGGACCACATAAAATACAAGGGATAGGTGCTGGTTTTGTACCCGTAATTTTTGATGGCGGAGTGGTGGATAAGATCGTGAAGGTAGAAGGAGATGATGCGATACGTACCAGTCGTGAGCTGGCTTCGTTGGAAGGTTTGCTTGTAGGTATATCATCGGGTGCGGCACTTTATGCCGCTACCCAATTGGCTCAGTTGCCTGAAAATGAGGGCAAGACTATAGTCGTGTTGCTACCCGATACAGGCGAGCGCTATCTGTCGACAGTGCTCTATGCCTTTGATGAATATCCGCTATAAGATTGGTTTTTTGTGGGGCACGGCATATTCTTTAGCGGAAACCTGGTCGATGGGAATCTCCCATATCTTGACATTACGTACGGCGGGGTCCGAGTATTTGAAATCTCGCCCGCTGTATTGGTGCATCAATATATTGAGGGCTTCACGTTTATCATCCATATCCTCGATGAAATTGACATTGCCGCGACAGATCACGCTCTTGGCGCGCATTCGATAGCTGCAAGCCACTTCGGGGTGCTGGAACACAAGATCGTGATCGGTGCTGAAGGTGATGCATACGCGGTTGTTGGCTGCCAACATGTCTATGCAACTACCTGTGGGACCAGAGTGAAGATAAATCACTCCATCGCGATATCCAAAATTCATCGGGATCACATACGGATTGCCTTCCAGATCGGTGATGCCCACATAACAAATATCGCAGCGGGTGATGATTTCTTCTACCCGCTGTTGATCTTCAATAATTACTGTCTTCATTCGTGTTTATGCTAATGAGAAGTCAAGTTGTTTCTTTTCAAGGTTGGCGCGTGCCACTTTCACGGTCACATCATCGCCTAGACTATACACCTTGTTAGTGCGTCGTCCGCGAAGGCAATAATTCTTCTCGTCTAATTCGTAGTAGTCGTCGCCTAGGTCGCGTACAGGGATCATACCCTCGCATTTGTTTTCATTCAGCTCGATATATAAACCCCATTCGGTCACGCCCGATATGACGCCATCAAATGTCTGGCCTATCTTATCTTGCATGAATTCCACTTGCTTATATTTGATAGAAGCTCGTTCGGCATTGGCAGCAATTTGCTCCATATTCGAGCTGTGATCACAAAGATCTTCGTATTTTACTTCGGACACACTACGACCTCCATCCAAATACTTGGTGAGTAAGCGGTGCACCATCAAATCGGGGAAGCGGCGGATGGGCGATGTGAAATGAGTATAATACTCGAATGCTAACCCATAATGGCCGATGTTATGTGTTGAGTAGCGTGCTTTTTGCATGGCACGTATGGATACGGTTTCAATCAGATTTTCCTCTGTCTTGCCATGTATCTCGTCTAGTAAGTGGTTGAGTGACTTAGAAATATCAGTCTTTGTGCCACTGGTGCGTATCTTATAGCCAAAACGCGCGATGAATTGTGCCAAGTTATCCAATTTCTCTGGATCTGGAGCTTCATGAATACGATATGGGAATACTTTAGGTTTTTTGCCTTTAGGTACTCGGCCAACCTTTTCAGCCACAGTGCGATTGGCCAAAAGCATGAATTCCTCGACTAGCTTATTGGCATCTTTCGATTCTTTGAAGTAAACGCTCAGTGGTTTTCCCTTTTCGTCAATCTCGAATTTCACCTCATAGCGATCGAAATTGATGGCACCATTGGCAAAACGCTTTTGGCGCAGAATCTTGGCCAAGCGGTCTAGCTCTAGAACTTCTTCCTTAAAGTCACCTTCTTTGGTTTCAATGATATTTTGTGCTTCTTCGTAAGTGAAGCGTCTATCCGAGAAAATCACAGTGTGCACGATACGCGAATCCAGTACTTCGGCTTTTTCATTCATGTGGAAGATGACGGAATAGGCCAGCTTTTCTTCTTGTGGACGTAGAGAACATAGTCCGTTACACAGACGCTCAGGCAACATCGGTATGGTGCGATCCACCAAATAGACTGATGTAGCGCGGCTTTCGGCTTCGCGATCAATGATACCGCCTTCGGGTACATAGTGTGATACATCGGCTATGTGTACACCTATCTCCCACACCCCATTTCCCGACTGACGGATAGAGAGTGCATCATCAAAGTCTTTCGCATCTTTGGGGTCAATGGTAAAGGTGGTCACTTTACGGAAATCTTCGCGACGTGCGATTTCTTCGGGAGTGATATCTTCGGGAATGCGGTCAGCAGCTTTTTCTACTGCCGGTGGATATACATAAGGCAAACCAAATTCGGCTAGGATAGCATGCATCTCCGTGGTGTTGTCACCCGCTTTACCCAGTATGTCAATCACTTGTCCTATGGGATTCTTGGCTTTCTCGGGCCACTCAGTCACCTTCACGATGGCCTTGTCGCCTGTCTTGCCGCCCTTCAACTTATCACGAGGGATAAAGATATCATTGGCCAGCGTACGGCTTTCTGTGAGTAAGAAGGCATACGACTTCTCCACTTGTAGAGTGCCCACAAAGGTATCGTTGGCACGTTCCAATATCTCAACCACTTCGCCTTCGGCGCATTGATTGTGGCGTCGGGCATAACAGGCTATGCGCACGCGGTCATTGTTCATGGCATGCGCTGAATTGCGTTCGGCTATCTGTATTGCTTCGCCTTCGCCATCGGGCAAGAACATGTTTTTTCCATTGGCTTTGCGTTGGAAAGTTCCTACCAACTCAATACCGTGATTATTCAGCTTATAAACATTTTTTTCGACTGTTGTCAGATAATCTGCTATCTGCATTTCATCCAGGATATCTACGCAAAGCATCTTTAAGGGGTGGGTGGTGAGGCGTAAGTCTGTGAAAATCTTACGCATACTGATTGCTTCGCCTGGTCTTTTTTGGAAATAATCCATTATCAGGTTGGCAAGATCTCTCTTGCTCATCCGCTTACCGGCTTTTTTGTCTTTCTTCTTAGCCATATCTTCTGTTCCTTTCTGTTTTTTTATACTGAAAGTATTCTTATTGCTACAAAGTAAACAAATAAAACTCTTTCTTCGTTCATTCTGCTTTTTTTATTTGAAAATGCGTATTCACAAACAGCTTAAGCAACATTTGTTTCTTGAATAAAGAATGTTGAACAAGTGAATAAAAGTTAAATAGTTGTTTTTTATTTGATCAATATGTCTCAAAAGTTGTTTTAATTATAAAAGTATTAATTGACACCAAAAGTAAATTCTATTTAATCATCGCGTGTAAAAGTAATATTGATTTAGAAGTCCTTGTTTAGGGTATTGTTTTTTGAGGTTTGATTTTGCTATTGATATGTTCGGTGTTTATAATTGACGTGTCAAGCTTAATCGAATTTTCTGTTTTCATTCGATCACTATCGTTACTTGATATGAACATATATCTTGCCATAAACACTCTTCACTCATCTTATAGCGCGAATAAAAAAGAATCTTATGAATGCCATAATAATTATACTGGGTATTTTAGTGATCGTAGCATTGATCTTTTGTTTTCTATTCGCAAACAAAACCCGAGAAGCTATTCAACAGAATGTGCAAATGGAGAATCGCATCACTGAATTGAATAAGTCGGTAGCTTCGCTAATCCGTGACTCGAATATTGACGTCTACATGTATGACGAGATAAAGAAGGAACTTTATAAATTTGTTGATGGTGATTATAAATCTGCAGGTTTTGAACTGGATGAGATAGAAGATCGCATACATCCTGATGATGCTGATCAATATCTTAAAGACTATTCTGATGTCATATATGGACGTAAAGACTCGGTGGTTTCTGTGATTCGCATTTATAATCCATCCTCAAAGCGGTTCGAAGAGTTTGAACATATCATCAGCCCACTAAAATTTGATAATGATGGAAAGGTTATCAAATATGTATATACCAAAAGAAATACCACCTTACAGAAAGAAAAAGATATAGAACGTAACAAAACTATGGTGAATATGCATTTGGCGTTGCGCGGTGGAGATTTGATGAGTTGGAGCTATGATACAGAAAACAAAATTAATAAACTGATATTAGAAAATAATGTGGAGATGGAGTTTCATGGGGATGAATTCTTGCAATTGCTGATGCCCGAAGAGCAAGATAAATTTAATCTTTTCATTTCAGATCTCATTAATCATCATCCAAGTGAGCAACAGCTCTGTATAAACTTGAAATTGCCTAACTGTGAATCTTATATTCCTTTTCGTATAACAGCCATCGGTTTCGTCGAACAAGATCATCCGCTTATACTTTTTGGAGTCTGGAAAAATATGACCGAAATAGCCCGATACCGAGATGAGGTGTATGAACTTCAGAAACGTTTGGCAGCGCTGCATGCACGCGGAGATGATAGAACTATGCGTAAATGTGATTGATCCTTTTTTGTGCTTCGCAATATATAACTTACCTTTGTGAACCTATTATATCATCTAAGATAGGTTTATATTAAGAAAGTATGAAGCGAATATTAATAACTGGTGCAAGTGGATTTATCGGAAGCTTCATTGTGGAGGAAGCTTTGAAGCAAGGATATACGGTCTGGGCTGGTATGCGTGCAACAAGCAGTAAGCGCTATTTACAACACAAAGACTTACGCTTTATAGAACTTGACTTTTCCAATATTGAACGATTGCAGACACAGTTGCAGGCGCAAAAGGATAACTATGGTAGTTTTGACTATATCGTGCATTGTGCTGGTGCCACAAAGTGCCGGGATAAGGATGAGTTTGATAATGTGAATTATCATCAGACTGTAAACTTTGTTGAGATTCTTAAAACACTGGATATGGTACCACGACAATTCATCTATATCAGTACGTTGAGTGTGTTTGGACCTATTCGTGAGAATGACTACTTGCCTATTCGTGAAGACGATACACCACAACCCAATACTGCCTATGGCGAGAGTAAGCTAAAGACGGAACTTTATTTGCAGCGTCAGTTGGATTTTCCTTATGTGTTGCTACGCCCAACGGGGGTTTACGGTCCACGCGAAGCCGATTATTATTTGATGGCCAAGTCTATTGATAAACATATTGATTTTTCTGTGGGCTATAAACGTCAGGATCTTACTTTTGTATATGTAAAAGATGTGGTGCAAGCCATTTTTGCTGCAATAAACCAAAATGTGGTGCGCCGAGCTTATTTCCTATCTGATGGAAATGTATATTCTAGTCGCGATTTTTCTGATCTTATACAAAAAGAGATGAACAAATCATTTGTTCTTCGTATTAAATGCCCGCTGTTTATACTTAAAATAGTATCTTTGCTGGCCGAAAAGAGTGCACAATTGTCTGGAAAGGCAAGTACGCTCAATTCGGACAAATATAAAATAATGAAACAAAGAAACTGGCAGTGTGACATTGCCCCGGCACAAGATGAGCTGGGCTATCAACCTAAATATGATTTAAAAAAGGGGGTAGCCGAGACAATTGACTGGTATAAGAATGAAGGATGGCTTTAGATTTATTTAAAAAGGTAGATTCCTATAAAGGACTTTTTGCAGTAGAGAAAATCTCATTGATTTACAATCTATTGACCTCGCTGCTTATTTTGGTAATGTATCAACGTATGGACCATCCTGGCTATATGCTGATAGATAGAGTTATCATTGCTGGTGTTACTTTCTTATTGATGTACCTCTATCGTTTGGCGCCCTGTAAGTTTACGGCATTCGTCCGCATTGTGGTGCAAATGGGCTTGTTATCTTATTGGTATCCTGATACATATGAGTTTAATCGTTTTTTTCCTAATTTAGATCATGTGTTTGCGCATGCTGAGCAATGGTTCTTCAATTCGCAGCCCGCTATGCTTTTCTGTAATGCGATGCCGCAATGGTGGGCTAGTGAGGCTTTCAATATGGGTTATTTTGCCTATTATCCGATGATATTCGTGGTGGCAATATATTTCTTTTTGCGACGTTTCGATCAGTTCGAAAAAATTGCTTTTATTCTGGTTTCTTGTTTTTTCTGTTATTATCTGATCTATATTTTCGTACCTGTGGCTGGACCCCAGTTTTACTTTCCTGCAATTGGGATGGATAATGTAGACATTGCTAACTTTTTCGCTGTTGGCGATTATTTCAATTATCATCAAGAATTGCTCCCAGGACCAGGCTATGTTGATGGCTTTTTCTATAACCTCGTAGAGGGTTCACAGCAGGTAGGTGAACGTCCTACTGCCGCTTTCCCTAGCTCTCATGTTGGAATTTCTACGATATTAATGATTATATCAGTGCGTGAAAATCGTACTCTCTTTGCTTGTTTGTTGCCGTTTTATCTCTTGCTATGCTGTGCTACGGTTTATATACAAGCACATTATCTGATTGATGCCTTTGCAGGTTTTGTTTCTGCTTTCATCTTGTATTGGTTGTCTTTAGAAATGTATAAATACTGGTTTTCCCGATCTTTGCACCTTCATCCTATTGATGATGTTGCAGAATAATTTATCTTATATTCTTTGTAGACTAGAGTCGAGATATTTGATAAGTGTAATATATGTTTGTAAAAAATGATGTAAATATATGAAACTCTCTTATCTTATTTTTAAAAGATAAATCAGGGAATTTGCATTATGTTATATAACAGAGCTGTCCTTATTTTATAATTATCCCTTTTTTCTTTATATTTGTTGCGTAAAGGAGATTTTTAAAACAATTCAGGTCATTATGTCCCTATGTTTGTTTCCTTTGTAACAATACCTTTGTATAACTCTTCTTGTAGAATGGTTGTGAAATGAAGTTTAGCTTGTTGTATGATTTAGTGAAAAGTATATGAGTTAAAGCTTTAGTACTCAATAGCATTAAATATTCAATGATTATTTTGCTATTAGAGAAAAAAAGTGTTGTTTTGCTAATGAAAATTAATATCCTTTCTAAAAACATATAAATGTCGTCAGTAGATTGTATACAGACATTAAGTTCTTTCACCCGATTCTTTCAGGAAAATCACGAACGATTTATCCTGTTTGCTTATTCATATCTACGAGATAGAGCTGAAGCTGAAGATGTGGTGATGGAATCTATGGCGTCACTTTGGGAAAACCGTGCCAAATGGCAGGAAGGATCAAATCTGAAAGCTTTATTGTTGACAATCATTCGAAATAAATCACTTAATCATTTGGAACATCGTCAGGTGCGTTTGCGTGTAGAATGCGATCTAGGTGACCATAAGCAAAAAGAACTAGATTTGCGTATTGCCACGTTGAAGGCATGCGAACCTGATAAAATTTTTGATACTGAGATTCAACGCATAGTCAATAAGACTCTTCTTTCGCTTCCAGCACAAACCCGGAATATTTTTGTCCTAAGTCGCTATAAAAACACCTCAAACAAAGAAATAGCAGCGCAACTGGGTATGTCTCTGAAAAATGTGGAATACCATATTACAAAGGTACTAAAAGTGTTGCGTGTCGAATTGAAAGACTATTTGGTTTCTATCCTTTTCTGATTTATTATCTACCATCTTTTTACTTCGAATTTATTTTGATGCAAATCAAAGTATCTCTTCTTATCTAAACAAAAAAAATCATTCTCATTTAGGGTTCTTTTTCTTTTACCTGTTATAGTATTAGGGTTGTGTTAAAAACATGATCTGAAAAATAATTTTTAAAAAGTTCACTTTTCTTTTAGGGTT
>CAMTPC010000109.1 GCA_947074295.1 uncultured Bacteroides sp.
ATTCATTTGGTTTGAATATTGCATTCTAAACTTTAAAACACAGAATTATGAAATTTAAATATCTAAAATATTGGACGTTTACGGCTCTATTGGGCATAGGAGTAGTTTCTTGTGAAAACTTTCTAGACCGTCCTACTGAAGACAATTATAACGAATCCAACTTCTATCAAAATGATGAACAATGCGTTCAAGGCGTGAACTATCTTTATAACTCACCTTGGTATGATTTTCAACGCGGCTTTATCAGTGTTGGTGAAGTGATGTCTGGCAATGTTTACGCTGGTTCAAGTCCTTATCTAAACTTTACCGTTAATGGTACTGATAACGACTTGGTGAACATGTCTTATTCTCTTTGGGCAGTGATTGGACATGCCAATACGGTTTATAATCGCTTGAAAACAGCGAATGGATCACCACAGGTTATAGACCAATGTATGGGTGAATGTCTTGCCTGGAAAGCCATGGCTTATTTTTACCTTGTTCGTAGCTTTGGTTCTGTACCCATTGTACATGACAATACAGCTGATCTAAATAGTGGTAGTTATAACACTAAATTTAAAGTGGAAGCTGCTGATGTTTATGAATATATTGTAATGACTTTAGAGAAAGCTATCGAACTACTTCCTGCGAAAGGTGATCCAGGTAGAATCGACCAATATGGTGCTAAAGGATTATTAGCGAAAGTATATCTAACTAAAAGTGGTGTTAGAGGAACACGTGATGCAGATGATTTAGCTAAAGCTGCTCAGTTTGCTAAAGATGTTATTGACAACTCTGGTCGTAGTCTATTAAGTAACTATTCAGATGTGTTTCGCTTAGCTAATAATAAGAATGAAGAGTGTCTATTCTCTTGGCATTGGTCTGCTGGACGCGATCCATGGACACAACAAAATACACTCCAATCGGATTTGGCGATGGTTGGTTTTGATGAGTTTGGTGACTGTTGGGGTGGATACAAAGGAATCTCGGTAGATTTGCAAGACGCTTTTGGTATCAATGCTCTTGAAAACCCTGAAACTCGTTCGGATAACGATACTCGTCGTCAAGCTACGATGATGATGGCTGGTGATGTATATAGCTATTTCTGGCAAGATAAAGGTGGATTTGACTTTTTGAAGTTTATCTATGATGGCGAATACGGTAAAGGTGGACCTGCAGGTGAGTTACAAACACCCACTGGTGCAAACTTTGTGAAGCACCTTTATGGAAATAATAATGATCATGTACTGGGTTTAGGGGTTTCGGCCGGTAATATGTATAGTGGTCTATCAACACATATCCTTCGTCTTTCTGATGTTTATTTGGTTTACGCTGAGGCTAAAATGGGAGTCGCAACCTCTACCTCTGATGCAAGTGCTTTGGCGGCTTTCAATGCAGTACGAAACCGTGCAATACCTAATACAACTCCAAAGACAACAATAACTTGGGAAGATGTTTGGAAAGAACGCCGTCTGGAACTAGCTTGTGAAGGTGATAGATGGTATGATTATGTACGTCTTTCCTATTATGATTCACAACGTGCTATCAATGAGTTGACTAATCAACGTCGTGATGTTTATTATAATATAGGTAGCGTATATAAATCCTATTTTGAATCAGGAAGCTGGGTAGTTAACTCTGATGAGGTGCGTTATAATCCCGAAGCAAAAGCTCCTAATGTTACAATCTCAAGCTTTACATTACCTTTTCCTACAGAAGATGTGGTATTCAATCCCAATCTAATGAAGGATCCGATACATGTAGATGTACGTAGTGAATACAGTTATTAATATGTAATAGACTAGAAAATGAAAAATTATAGATATATAAATTATTTCTTTGCAATTCTCCTTGTTGCAACGGGATTTTCATTAACATCTTGCGAAGATGAGCCAGATAAGTATGAAGTAGCTAGTGGTTACCCTACAGTAAATTATGTTCGTGTTACTGATATCGCCGCTTCTGATTCATTGCTTACTGGAGCTTATATGTCAAGTAATATCTGTTTGGTAGGTGAAAATCTACGCAGTATTTACGAACTTTATTTCAACGATCAGAAAGCTGTTTTGAATACGAGTTATATCACAGACCATACATTGATAGTAGATGTCCCCAAAGATATTCCTTCGGTAGTTACTGATAAAATCTATATGGTGACACGTTCAAAAGATACTATCAAATATGATTTTAAAGTATTGGTGCCATCGCCAACAGTAAATTCTATGTCATGTGAGTTCTCTAAACCGGGAAGTGAAGTGACGCTTTATGGAGATTTCTTTATTGATGACCCTAATGTGCCTATCACTATTACTATGGCGGGAAATGTTGAAGTTACTCAAATAACTAGCATAACAAAAACTGCGATAAGCTTTATCCTTCCAAATGATGCAACCTCAGGTTATATCAATGTTAAATCTATCTACGGAGTAGGCCGCTCTAAATTCCGCTATTATGATACACGCAATGTTTTATTCGATTGGGATGGTTCTCATGGTGGTTTAAGTATAGGTAAGGGCTGGAGAGACGGTAGTAAAGTGAAGAAAGAAGAAGATGAAAATAGTTTAGATGGTGCCTATATCTGTTTTACTGGTGATATGGCTGGTGGCGCGGGTGCTACATGGAATGAAGATGCTTTCTCGTTTAATTATTGGCCTGATGCAAGCGATAAACTCACATTGCGCAAAGATTTTGCTGAAATGATAGAGGAGTATGGTGTAAACGGTTTACAAGTTAAATTTGAAGTCAATGTGCCATCATCTAATCCTTGGAAAGCAGGCGGATTGCAAATTATATTCAATGGTAATGCAGCGGGTGATAATGCTTATTTTAGTGATACAAACGTACCTCGTGGCTTATGGATACCTTGGAGAAATTCAGGTTCTTATGATACTGCTGGTAAATGGGTGACTGTTTCTTTAAACCTATCAGACTTCAACAAGACCCATGAAGGAAATAAATGTGATGTTGGTTTTGATAAGACAATGCTTGATGGCTTGACATTCTTTGTATGGAATGGTGGTGTGGAAGGTACTGATTGTACTCCTGTTATAATGATAGATAACATTCGCGTAGTTCCAGTTGAATAACCTATAAATTGAATTACTGATATGAATAAAACATATAAACTTTCGGCACTGTCGATGATGTGCCTGATACTCTTAAATTGCCTGCTTTTTACGGCATGTGACAAGAGTGATGAAGATACGAACCAATATACAGGTGGTGTAAAACTCAATGTGTTTGGTCCTAGCCCTGTAGCTCGTGGCGGAGAACTGCGTTTCTTAGGAAGCGGGATGAATACTATCACAGCAGTTTGTATTCCTGGTTGTGAAGATATTACCGATATCAAAGTCATTAGTGATACTGAGATTCGCGTAACTGTTCCACAAACAGCCGAACCAGGTTTGCTTACATTAAAATATGCACAAGGAAATATAATTACTAAAACGGAGTTGACCTATACAGAGCCTATTGATTTGGAAGAAGTTTCTCCAGCAATAATTAAATCAGGGGAAGTTCTTACTTTAAAAGGTGAGTATTTAAATCTAATTTCAGAAGTGATCTTCGCTGAGAATATAACTGTTGCAGCCGATGATTTCATTAGTCAAAGTCGTAAAGAGATTGTATTAATAGTTCCAGAAGAAGCCCAAACAGGTAAAATTATTATTTCGGATGGTGCAGAGATTCCAAACTGGATTTATTCGAAAACAGAACTACAAGTAACGTTGCCTTCTGTGGCTGCAGTTTCCGATCTTACTGGTAAAAAGCCTGGTGATGTTATATCTATTGAAGGTGAAAACCTTGATCTAGTAAAAAGCGTGCAAATGCCAAATGGTAATGAGGTAGAGTTTGAACTGAAAACGATTTTGGAGAAACAAAATATTGAATTTGTTTTACCAGAAGATATGACAGATGGTGCTATCGTAATGATACCTGCATCAGGTGTACATGTAATAATAGCCAATATCGGCATGGCTTTACCTACTGAAGTGGTTGCAATCCCATCAACTGGGTTGCGTGCCGAGGATATGATAACTTTGACTGGATTGAATATGGAGTTGATAACTGATATAACTTTCCCAGGAGTGACAGAAGTTGTGAAACCAATATCGCAAACTTCTACCGAAGTTATAACTATTATGCCAGCTGCAGCTATTTCTGGAAATATGCTACTCAATACTGGCAGTGGCGCTTCTGTTGATATTGCGATTGAAACCTTGAAACCCGAATTTGCTTCTTATGGCAGCAGTGAAGTTTCATTAGGTGCTGAAGTAGTGATTCAGGGTGCTAATCTTGATTTGGTGGTGAAAGTAACTTTCACTGGTGGAGCAGATGTTGAAATACAAGGCGCTAGCGCTGAAATTTTAGCCCTAACAATGCCTACTATGAAAGTAGAATCAGGAGTCCTTGTTTTGACTATGGCTAATGGTGAAACAGTTGAAATTCCTAGACTGACAATTAATGCTCCTGAATTCTGTTACATACCAGTATTACCATCAGAAGATGCAGAACTTAAAGGTGGTGAAATCTTTGAAATCGGTGTAGCTAATGGAGATAAACTTACTGGTGTAGAAGTAAACAATGCTGTGGTACAATATATCATCAATGGAGACAAGCTATATATCAGCATTCCACAGGTTGCAGGCAAGAATAGCAAGATTAAACTGATTTCATCTAATGGTGAGATTGAATATACTATAGATTTTATACCAGCTACCGAAATCGAAAATGTTGTGATGAACGAAATGCAAGATCTTGGTTCTTGGAGCAATGCATTCCGTTTATATAAGGAAGATTTAGTAAATGCTGGCTTTGCTGTTGGTGCCAAACTGCGCTTCTATGTGAAATCTTATGCTTATACGCAGATTCAGATAAATGATGCAAATTGGGGAACAATAACAATGCCTGAATACAATACAGAGGACTGTCCTTCTTTGATTGAAATCGAAGTAACTCAAGAAGTCTATGATCGTGTTATGAATACGGTTGATGGTTGGAGTGATACAGGGCTTGTAATTCAAGGCGCAGGTTGTATTATTAATAAAATATCTATATGGTACGAAATATCATTGGAAACGACAATATGGAGTGGACCAATAGAAATAACATGGGGTGATAATGGACGCGTAATGCTATCTGCTGCAACCTTCAATGGTGTTAAAGCCGGTGCAAAACTTCGTTTCTACTACGATCAAAAAGACCAAGTTTGGGCTCAAGCACAAATGAATTATGGCGATTGGAGTGCTGTTATATTCCCTGAAATAGGTCAACAAATGATGGTTCCAACAGATATTTATGGCTGGGAGTTTGCTAGCCGTGTTACCGAGGTTACTTTAACACGCGAGATATTGGATAATATTCAAGCTAAACAGGGTGATTGTGAAGATCAAACCAATGTAGGTATTATCATACAGGGTTCTGATTTGATATTCAATAAAGTAACATTAGAATAATCATAATAATTAGAAGAATATGAATATAAATAAATTCAAAGCAATATTTGTTCTATCGATTGCATTGGCTTTTGGGGCTTGTGATAATGAAGTGGAACATAACATTCCTTCTGTGGAGGCACCCCTAGTGGTGTCTACCACTCCTACTGTGGGAGATTTAAAGGTGAAAGCTGGGGAAACAACGATTCAGGTAGTTTATGATAAGAATATATCATTTGCCTCAAAAGATATAGATAAACTTACTTTAATCGGTGGTGAATTGATTAGTGCAGATGTAATAGGTATAAATAATACATTAACTATTGTAGCTCAACTCAACAGAGGGATGGCTTGTACACTAACTATTCCTACAGGAGTGGTTACTGGGCCTAACAAAATGCCAGCACCTGAAATATCTTTGCAGTTTTCCACTATTGATATAGGAAATACTTTGGTCAATCCTTCGGCTATACCTTCAACTCAGAAGCTATTTACCTATTTGGTGGACAACTATGAGTCTAAAACACTTTCGGCTATGATGGCTGATGTGGCATGGAACTATGATATGTCAACTAGAGTTTATCAGTGGACTGGGAAATACCCTGCAATCAATTGTTTTGATTATGGACATTTGGCTTGGTCGGTTGCTGGTGCTAATTGGATTGATTATGGTGATATAACACCAGTAAAGGAGTGGAGTGATGCAGGTGGTGTTGTTTCAGTTATGTGGCACTGGAATGTACCTAAAGTAGCTCCTGCAGCAAGCGGTGCTGGAAGCACTACCATTTGGTCGGGCGAAGTAGTAATGCTATCTGATTGGAGTGCAAGTGTACAAATGAATACAGAAGCTGATAAGGCTCTTTTTGCAAACGCTCAAGTGGGTAATACTATTCGTGTTGCTGTGAAAGATGTTGCAGGCGGTGCACAAGGTTCATTTAAGAATGGTGGAACATGGGGCGAAATAGCTGCTGGTACTGATTATTTTGATATTACTGGCGACTACACCTTGACAATTACAGAGGAAATATTGGATATCTTAAAAACAAATGGTTTAATTATCGGTGGTCATGACTATACAGCTACCGGTGTATATGTAGAAGGCGAAGGTGCTTCTAAAGATCCTGATTTGAGTACGGGATATGCATTCTATAGAGATCAAACCGTTTTTGATGCGACAAATGCTACTATTGATGGTACTTGGGAGAATCAGGTATTTACCAAAGATTTAGCTTCGGTAGCTAAATACTTGAAGTTATTGAACGATGAAGGTATTCCTGTGTTATGGCGTCCATTCCACGAAGCAGCTGGAGGTTGGTTCTGGTGGGGCAAAGATGCTGCAAGTCATAAAGCTCTTTGGATTGCAATGTTCGATTACTTCAAAGCTCAAGGCTTGAACAATCTGATTTGGGTATGGACTACCGAAGGAAATGATCCTGACTGGTATCCTGGTGATCAATATGTAGATATGATAGGACGTGATCTTTATAATAAATCATCTGAAAACTGTGTTTCGGAGTTTAATTCTATTGCCACCAAATATGGGAGTAAGGTTATTTCGTTGAGCGAGTGTGGAACGGTTGGAACTATTTCTGAGCAATGGAATGCAGGTGCTCGCTGGAGCTGGTTTATGCCATGGTACGATGGGACAGATGATAATGGTGCTGCAATAGTTCACGCAGATGAAGCGTGGTGGCAAGATGCAATGAACCAAGAGTTTGTAGTATCACGCGATCAATTACCGTCTTTTAAATAAAATAAGTAGATAGTGTCTGGAAGAAGCATTATTCTTCTAGACACTCTTTCCCCATCTAAGATTATATTAAGAAATAGTTTAAGTTAAATCATGAGAAAATATATAGTAATGATGAGTATAGGATTGAGTATTTTTTCATGCACCCATGATAAGTCTGAGATCTATAAAGACCCCGAAGCTCCAATATCTGCGCGAGTTGAGGATTTACTTAGTCGTATGACACTAGAAGAGAAAGTCGGTCAGATGAATCAGTTTGTAGGTGTAGAGCATATCAAAACCAACAGTGCCTCAATGACTGAAGAAGAACTCAAAAATAATACAGCCAATGCTTTCTATCCAGGACATACCGAAAAAGATATAATTAAATGGACTGAAGATGGATTGGTCGGTTCTTTTTTACATGTATTGACCTTAAAAGAGGCTAATTATCTGCAAAGCCTTGCTATGAAAAGCCGCTTGCAAATACCTATCCTTTTTGGCATAGATGCTATTCACGGCAATGCTTATGCCATGGATAATACTGTATATCCCACGAGCATAAACTTGGCATGTTCATTTGATACAGCGATGGCTTACACTATCGCTCGTCAGACGGCGAGAGAGATGCGTGCAATGAATATGCAATGGACCTTTAACCCGAATGTTGAAGTCGCTCGTGACCCTAGATGGGGTAGAGTAGGAGAAACCTTTGGTGAGGACCCCTATCTTGTGACGCTAATGGGGGTTGAAAGCGTGAAAGGGTATCAAGGCGACTTTAATGGTACAGAGGATGTTCTGGCATGCCTCAAACACTTTGTTGCAGGTAGCCAACCTATAAATGGGACAAATGGTTCGCCAACCGATATCTCGGTTCGCACCCTTCGTGAAGTATTTTTTCCGCCTTTTAAAGCAGGCGTTAAAGCAGGAGCAGGCTCTCTTATGACAGCACATAATGAATTAAATGGTATTCCGTGTCATGAAGACAAATGGTTAATGACTGATGTGCTTCGCGATGAATGGAATTTTAAAGGATTTATCGTGAGTGATTGGATGGATCTTGAGCACATTCATGATCTGCATGCAACAGCCGAAAACCTAAAGGAGGCTTTTTACCAATCTATTATGGCGGGTATGGATATGCATATGCATGGCCTCTATTGGAATGAATATGTCACAGAGCTTGTCCGTGAAGGCAGAATACCTGAATCACGTATTGATGAATCAGTAAGAAGAATTCTGGATGTGAAATTCCGTCTAGGTCTATTTGAACATCCTTTTGTGGATGAGGCTCAAAGTATGACGGTTCGTTTGTGCGACGAACATCGACAAACTGCTCTCGAAGCAGCTAGAAATGGTATTGTTCTACTTAAGAATGACGGGATTTTGCCAATAAATGATCAGAAGTATAAAAAGATTATGATCACTGGGATCAATGCTGATGATGAAAATATATTGGGAGACTGGTCTGCTCCACAATGTCCCGAAAATATTTCAACAGTACTTAAAGGCTTGCAGCAAATAGCACCAGAGACCACATTTGATTTCGTAGATCAAGGTTGGGATCCACGCAATATGAATCCAAAACAAGTTGAGCTAGCTGCTGCTAAAGCTAAACAGGCCGATCTTAATATTGTAGTGGCTGGTGAGTATATGATGCGTCATCGTTGGTTGGAACGTACTGATGGTGAAGACACTGATCGCTCAGACATTGATCTTGTAGGTTTACAGAATGAGTTAATCCAAAAGGTTGCGGCTTCTGGCAAACCAACTATTCTCATCTTGATTAGTGGTAGACCTTTAGGAGTTTCTTGGGCAGCCGAGAATCTTCCAGCAATTGTTGAAGCATGGGCGCCAGGTATGTATGGAGGTCAAGCCATTGCCGAGATCCTTTATGGCGAAGTAAATCCATCTGCTAAATTGGCGATTACAATTCCTTATAGCGTAGGTCAGATTCAGATGATTTACAATCATAAACCATCTATGTATTTCCATCCTTATGTCGATAATAAACCGAGTAAACCATTATATCCTTTTGGACACGGTCTCTCATATACAACATATGAATACAATGGTTTTAAACTTGCTAAAAAAGAGATTGCAGCTAATGAAACGATTGATGCAACGGTTAAGATTACAAATACAGGCGACCGTGATGGAGTTGAGATTGTTCAACTCTATATACGCGATCGTTTCAGTAGTGCTACGCGTCCAGTAAAAGAATTAAAAGATTTTGCCCGTGTTTCATTGAAAGCTGGGGAGACAAAAGAAATTACATTTACTATAACACCAGAGAAGTTGGCTTTCTATGACCGCAATATGCAATGGACAGTCGAGCCTGGCGAGTTTATAGTAATGGTTGGACCTTCATCTGCTGATGAATGCCTTATGACACAAAGTTTTATAGTAAAATAAAAAAATATTGATATATAACGAAGAGTAAAAAGAATGAAGAATTTAAACTGGATAGCAATTATATTTATTATAACATTGGGTATCACCTCATGCAAATCACATACTGAGAATTTAGAACGCACTCCTGAAACACAAGTCTTATTGGCTAATCTTCAACAGATGCCAGCAAATGGAGTTATGTTCGGACATCATGATGATCCATTGTATGGAATAGGTTGGGAGGGTGATCCAGGACGGAGTGATGTTAAAAGTGTTTGCGGGGATTATCCGGCTGTTATGTCATTCGATATCGGACATATAGAACTGGGGAGCAATCAGAGTTTAGATAAAATCTCTTTCGATAAGATTAGAAAAGAGATTATTTCGCAATATCAGCGAGGCGGACTGAATACTATTAGCTGGCATTTAGACAATCCTGCGACGGGAGGTGATTCTTGGGATGTAAGTGATTCTACAGTAGTGGCATCAGTGTTACCAGGTGGAGCTAATCATGAGAAATTCATCGGATGGATCGATTGTGTAGCCGATTTTATGAATTCCTTAACCACAACTGACGGCACAAAAGTCCCTGTGTTATTTCGCCCTTGGCATGAGCATACAGGGAGCTGGTTCTGGTGGGGGCAAGATTTATGTACTGATCAAGAATATAAAGACCTTTGGATGATGACTTATGATCGTTTGAATGAAAAAGGAGTAAACAACTTACTTTATGCATATTCACCAGGTATTGAACCAATGGATACAACGCAATATCTAGCACGATATCCAGGACACGATGTTGTAGACCTTATAGGTTTTGATGCTTATGAATATTCGCGCGATCAGTATCTGGAATCTATGGCTCGATCATTGGCTATAGTCGATTCAATAGGCAGGGCACATAACAAACCAATCGCTATCACTGAAACTGGTTTTGAAGCCATTCCTGATGCTGATTGGTGGACCGAAACGCTCTATCCATTGATTAAGAATTATCCTATGACTTATGTCTTGGTTTGGCGCAATGCTCGTGAAAAAGATAATCACTATTACGCTCCTTATCCAGGACAAATCTCTGCCGATAACTTTGTGCAGTTCTACAATAAACCAGAAGTACTTTTCCTGAACGATGTTGATGGAAAACTTTATCAATAATAACAACTAATTACTGAACTATATTATCATGAGTACATTTCAAGAAAAAGTGACAGCCCTGTTTGCTGACCACGAAACACTAATCACTAAAAAGAATTACCCACTTGCGCATAGCAATGGCATATATAATCGCTATGAGAATCCTATCGTTACAGCTGCTCATACGCCAGTGTTCTGGCGTTATGATCTGAACGAAAAGACTAACCCCTACTTGATGGAACGCATCGGCATGAACGCTGCCATGAACTCTGGCGCCATCAAATGGAATGGCAAATACGTGTTGGTGGTACGTGTGGAAGGAGATGACCGCAAATCATTCTTCGCCATCGCCGAAAGCCCCAATGGTGTGGATAACTTCCGCTTCTGGGATTATCCTGTGACGATGCCCGATGACTTGATTCCCGCCACAAATATTTACGACATGCGCCTTACGGCTCATGAGGATGGTTGGGTTTACGGCATTTTCTGCGCGGAACGCCATGACCCCAATGCACCAGCCGGCGACCTGTCTTCGGCAACAGCAACAGCGGCCATCGCTCGCACCAAAGACCTTATCAACTGGGAGCGTCTTCCTGACTTGAAAACAAAAAGTCAACAACGCAACGTTGTGCTTCATCCAGAATTTGTCGATGGCAAATATGCGCTCTATACTCGTCCTCAAGACGGTTTCATCGATACCGGTAGCGGTGGTGGCATCGGATGGGCTTTGGTAGATGATATGACCAACGCTGAGGTGAAGGAAGAGATAATAATTGATCATCGCTATTATCACACCATCAAGGAGGTGAAGAATGGTGAAGGACCACATCCTATCAAAACAGACAAGGGATGGTTGCATCTGGCACATGGCGTACGTGGTTGTGCCGCGGGTCTGCGCTATGTGCTCTATATGTACATGACATCGCTGGACGATCCTACAAAACTGATCGCTACACCTGCTGGTTACTTCATGGCCCCCGAGGGCGAAGAACGTATCGGCGATGTATCTAATGTACTTTTCACTAATGGCTGGATAGCCGATGAGGATGGCAAAGTGTTCATCTACTATGCGTCTAGTGACACCCGTATGCATGTGGCTACATCCACTATCGATCAACTGGTGGATTATTGCATGAATACACCACAAGATGGTTTGAGCACTACTGCTTCCGTTAATACATTAAAAAATATGATTAGCCATAACTTGGAAATCATGAATAATAAATAACATCTCTATGAAATAAGAGTTACCGCAAAATGTATTTGTGATTGTCTCCTTGCAAGGGATGATTAGAAGACATTCTGCGGTTTTTTTTATAAAAATAGCTTATATCTTTTTACCATGATAAAACTTAAAGAAAAGATCGGTTACGGTTTTGGCGATATGGCCTCGTCCATGTTCTGGAAACTCTTCGGCTCGTACCTGATGA
>CAMTPC010000110.1 GCA_947074295.1 uncultured Bacteroides sp.
TTTCTTACAGAGCGGTAAGCGAGGTTCGAACTCGTGACCCCAAGCATGGGAAGCTTGATTTTTAGACTCTACCCCATTATTACCAGTCACTTATCAAGTAGATATATTTATTTACACAGAATTTGCACAGATTGACATGCATCATAGAGGTAGTATCTTGCAGGTCCTTCACTTAGTACCTAGCCTCAATACCCCACTCTTACATACATTTTCCACTACTTGCAATATTGGTCGCCGTTTTGTTTTTTACTAGCGAAATGCAAAAAGCTTATAATTTACAAAGAAAACAAAAAGTTAATATATGACAAGGGAAAACATATAACAAAAGAATTCTTATCCCTCATAGATACAAATAAGGATATCACTACAATCTTGATTGCAATCGGAAGGCAGTTCTCCCAGTGCTTCTAAACACAACAAAATAAGAAGGCTATATGTATCCGCTAGGTAACAACTTAGCGTGAAGGAAATACAATTTAGAACCGATATTTCAGCGAAATTCGTTATTTCTATTCCAAGATTTGAAAGTGGGAAAGACCTTATTAATAATTTATGAAAAGGTTTTCATAGCGATAATTGATGCTATAAAAGAAGCTTCAGAGTTTGATGATGGTTTCTGGAAGATATTTAGTAGACTACGGAATAGCGACAAACGTTGGAATCACAAACAAATTTATAGGCTGTAAAAGCTGATACGCTTCAATAAACGCTTACGCCCGAGAAAGAGGTTGCCTTCTAGAATTTAGCAACCATTAATTATACCTATTTCTCCCAATTTCACATGGCCTATTGACTTTGTTAGTGATAGTTTAGAATGTAGCTACAAATTCTGTGTTTTAAATATATTGGATGATTTTGAGAGAACAGTTATAGGGTATGAAATATCCATGTTTATGCCAGCAGACAGCATAATCAGAATTTTGGGAAAAATTATATGAACTAAGGAGAAAAACGATGTGATAACGAATCTGAGTTTATATCTCTTAAGTTTCAGGATTGGTGCAAGGAAAATGATATTATAATCAAGTATACGCAACTAGGTTGTCCTACTCAAAATAATTATATAGAACGATTCAACGGAAGCTATAATAGATGGGTTCTTGGTGTCTATATTTTTAGAGTACTAAGGGATGTTAGAGATATAACAGAGAAGTGGATGAAGGACTATAATGAGAATCGTCCACATTGCTCTTTGGGAGGTCAGGAGAAAAGTAGAAAAAGGACCTCATTGGCTCCTCGTGTTGTTGTTTGATAGATACAAGAAATCCTTTCTTTGATTTTGGTCAAAGAAAGGATTCTCACTCTAGGAGCAGATTATAATCCTCTTCGGACTATGAGGCCTGTTCTTGTGTCTATAGTTTTGTTTGTTCTTTTTCTTCAATAACAAAGGTCTGGAGGGATGATAGATGAAGAAGTGGAACAATAAAGAGATGTTCTGAATTGATAGTATTTTACATAAGGAAGTAGCAAGAAATGAATAGAGAATTTTACTTTAAAAAAGTCTTATTCCCTTCCATACTCATCATACATCATAAGTAAATGAGATGAACTCCAACTAAAATGTGGTGCTTTAAGTAGCTCACCTGTATGTGTTCCATAGTTTTCATGTATAGGCGCGTCTTCCTTTAGTCCCTTCAAACGTTCGAAAACCTGAATAGTGTAGTTGTCGGCCAATTCACTATAACCATAATTACGCAACCCTTTAATTGCAAAATAGGTTTGATCCAGCCAGATAGGGCCCCGCCAATAACCTTTGGGATTGTATTTTGGGTTATCTGCAGCTACAGTTGGGAAAGGAATATAAGTAGAGAACTTTGTACTATCGAGCAAAGTTGGCATCATTAGTTCTACTTGCTCTGGTTTAGCTACACCTGTCCACAATGGGGTATATGCCTCGCAACCAAAATCGGTCACAAACGAGCCATCTGAGATACGACGGTCGAAAAAGAATTTATTTTCTGTATCGAAGAAATAGTCAGACACTTGATTTGAATAATCGGGCCCATCGAACTCTATCCCAATTATAGTAGCAAACTTCTTTAGTAGTTTACATTCTAATGCCAAATAAGCATTAAGATCCACACTCTCTTGGTCAAAACTCCATGCATCATCGTATCCTTTATTTTTTAGCATCTTGGCATTATCGAAGCGTATAGCGTTATCCATTCCGCTTTCCCATGCTGCTGCCTCTACGGTGCCATCGGTCGAACCAAATTCGCAAAACCCATTGCTGTCATGGTCTCTTTTTTTGTACCACCATTTGTAGTAAGATAATAGTTGTGGATACATCTCTGTGATGAAAGCTGTATCATTGTTATGCGTGAATATTTCGTCAACAGCCCAACATATCAGTGGGGGTTTGCTGTCGCGTGCATTGTTTTCAGAAGGATCGGTATAAATACAGTCAATCACCATACCATCTGGCTGCTGATAGTCGAACATAGCCCTGATATTGCTTTTAGCAAGCTCCGGCTCGAACTTAGCAAGTGCAGCCGAGAACCTCCAGCTATCCCATGCCCAAAATCCTACGAAATAGCCCACTGCATGACTTGGAACAATGCCGTCGTGTAATAATCCGCCGCGATGCATACGCCAGTTGGATATCAATGTAACCACAGATTTCACAGCGATACGATCGTATTCAGCTTTCATATCTTCGCGCAACACTTTATTCAAATAGCCATTCCATCGTTCGGAATTCTTCACCAACAGCTCCTTGTAGTTTCTTAGTATTGAGCTAGAGTTTTGACGCACGGCCAAAACATCTTGTGTTGTGGTAGCAAAAGAGATGGCCACAAGAGTATTTTTGTCAGTCGATTTGCTAACCGCGAGATAATTATTGCTTTCTAAAGCAACATTTACATCTGCTGGGAAGGTTAGAATGACAGACTCCCCACTGGTATGACTCGCAATAACAGTATTATGTTCATTCTGAATGCGGATATCCTTTCCCCATTTATCTGCAGTGAAACTTAAAACATGGTTGCTACTATTCTCAATACTCAATAATGCAGTAGTAGAGTCTACAAAGTGTAAGCTTTGAGTAATTATTCCCTCGGGTGATGAAGACGAAAGATAGAGTTCTCCTGGGAAGTAAGATGTTGAGTCGGGTATAAACATGAGATCGGGGAAATCGGCATATCCCACAACAACAGCCGCTTTTGCCATCCACTGTCTTCGATTCATATCAAGGCTAAAGGGTCCGCAAAATCCGTTGACCCAATTCTCTTTTTGTGGTATCGTGAATCCCATCCATGAGCCTGCATCGGTAAACCATCCTGTACACCGTGCCGTGTCATTCGGGGTATAACAAATATTGATTATGTTGCTAAACTCATATCTTTTGTCATTTCTCGTCTCACCTCCTTGCTTGCAGGAGAAGAGTCCAGCAAGCAAAAATAGGGAGACTATCTGGGTGAGAGTCTGTATTTTCTTTCTCATAGTATATTTTGTATTGTTAATCAAACCAGCGTTTTTCTAATTGTTTCACGGGATCATCATTCCCATTTAGAGGTTGTATCGTGAAGTCATATTTCCATTCGTTTGGGGTGATAGTATATTGTGGATGCACTTGTGCTCCCCAAGTGGTGTCACCACCAACACCCATAAGCTTATGGTCTATATTGAGCCATACCATATTCTTCTGTTGTATGCTTCCTCCATGTTTCCTCTCAATATTAAAAGGTACGTAGTCGATATCATCCATCATAAAGTTCCACGCGCTAATGTTTAACGGATTTGAGGCCGAGATCAATATACCATTACCAGCTTTATTTCTTAGTGCAGCCCATCGTACATCAGTTTGATTTCCAGTTTCCTGTGGGCGAACATAGTGATGATATCTATCCCAAACACTTGAAGAGTATAGTCCAACAGGGGCACCGCTTTTGCGGTCGGCATAGTTCTCGTGTGGACCTCTCCCTAGCCATGTCATAAGGTCATACTCTTCAGGAAGAATCATTCTCATACCAAGGCGTGGCATTTCGGGTAACGGTTTATCGCCAGGAGTAAAAGTCATGGAGACATTAATAGCTCCGTTTGGCCGGATAGAATAGGCAATCTGTAAATCTGCATCTTGTTCCACCATACGATAGGTGCTGATAATTTTAGCCAGCTGTTTGTTGTTGTTGTTGTTGTTGGTATGAGATATTACAGACTGCAACATAGCATTTTTGCCTGCATCTTTCCAGGTCGCACAGCGATAAAGATGTCCGTTTGCTACATCATTATCAGTCAATGCACGCCAGAAATTAGGTTGCAATCCCTCTTTAATAATGTTCTGGTTGTTATAAATTAAATTCGTAATTTCTCCATTGTCCTTAGAGAATGTTACCGAGAAATTTGTTCCGTCAATTCGTATGGCATTCTCGGTAAAAGTCTCCGTAAGATTCCCGTCAATTGGTGCAAGTTCTTTTTCTAGCATTTGCTTAGGTAAAAGCCATTGCTCCATAGCTACTACATAATCATTGGGCACCATAGGGCTTCTATGCCTTGTTTTTGCCTCTAGCTTGAGGAAATACTCATTTGTATCTCCTGGGAGTTTATCAAGTGGTAGACTTATAATAGCCGTTTGTCGAGGCAAAATCAGTGGGAAGTTTGTAACACCCTTCTGTATAGTTTTACCATTAGATTCAACAACCCAGTGTAGTTCGTAAGAGGATAGATTGATAAAATCGTGCCAATTGGTAACTTCTATTTGATTACTAGTAAATGCTACTGGTTTGAAGTGTATGTATTGATACACTTTCTTAACTTCCCAAATATGTGGATGAAGAGAACGATCGGCGGCTACTAGTCCGTTTGCACAGAAGTTTGAATCGTTAGGAACCCCTACAAAACCCATATCTTCACCATAAGCCCATATTTGATTATTATCATTATCTTTAATATTGAATGTCTGATCTACCCAGTCCCAAATATAACCACCTTGAAGTTGATCATATTTATAAATCAGATCCCAATAATCTTGCAGGTTGCCTACGCTATTTCCCATGGCATGTGCATATTCGCAAAGAATCATTGGACGTTTGTCACGCTGGTTCACATGTCGCTGCAAAGACCATATTCGTGCATACATAGGACAAAAAATATCAGATTTAGCATCGTATCCGCCACCTTCATACTGCACAGGACGCGTGGGATCAAACTCTTTTGTCCAATCGTAAATAGTTTCGAAATGCTTACCATAACCCGATTCATTGCCAAGGCTCCACCCTATAACAGCAGTTACATTACGGTCGCGTTTCACCATGCGGCTCATTCGTTCCATAAAAGGGAGCTCCCACTCCGGATAGTTTGCAAGCGTTTTATCTTTATGATGTGACATACCATGACTTTCAATGTTGGCCTCGTCGATAACATACAGTCCGTATTCATTGCAAAGTGCATACCACTCCGAATAGTTTGGATAATGTGACGCGCGAACCGCATTGATATTAAACTGCTTCATCAGTTCAATATCTTGAAGCATACTTTGCACAGTTAACGTACGGCCTGTAAATTGGTCGTGCTCGTGTCTGTTTACTCCCTTAAACAAAACAGGTACTCCGTTAATCAGTTTCATGCCGTTTTTCATTTCAATCGAGCGAAAACCAAATGGCTGTACAAAAGATTCAAGAGGGTTTCCCTCCTTATCGTAAGTACTTACTACAAGTTGATATAGATGTGGGGTTTCAGAGTTCCATGTTTTAATTGCTGGAAAAACTTCTCGGTAACTAAAAGTTGTATCACAAGCATGAGCTATTCTTTTCTGTGAGCTATAGAGGAGTTCGTTCTGGTTCAGAATCTTTACATCAACCAAACCATCTTCTTGAGGATGAAGCAGGTATAGGTCTAAAGTGAAATCTCCATCTTGGTAATTATTACACAATCCAGCCACTAGACGAAAGTCTTTCACCCTATAGGATGGACGTGCAAAGAGGTAAACATCTCTCTGAATTCCGCTATATTTCCAATAATCTTGGTCTTCTAAGTACGAGCCATCGCTATAGCGGAAAACCTTTAGAGCGAGTTTGTTTTTCCCTTTCTTCAAAAGATTAGAGATATTGAAATGTGCTGGAAGACGGCTATCTTCACTATAACCGGCCAATTCGCCATTAACCCAGCAGTAGAATGCAGATTCTACTCCTTCGAAGTTAAGGAAGACGTCCATTCCATTCCAATCGGCAGGGACGGTAAATTCATGTATATAAGCACCTACAGGATTATAATCAGTAGGCACATAAGGAGGATTGACCGGGAAGGTATAGGCTACATCAGTATAAATTGGCGCATCGAAACCTTGAAGCTCCCAACTCCCCGGAACAGTAATATTGTTCCATCCTTTAATATTGTAGTTTGCCTTATGAAAATCAATAGGACATTCACTATCGTTCTTCGAGAAGTGGAATTTCCAGGTACCATTTAAAGATTTACGACGCTCTACTTTTTCATTTACTGCAAAGCGTACATTGGTAGTTAACTGTTGTTGCTGTAACGCTGCTGCTTCGTTTTTGAAGGGAATAAAGTGTGCATGTGCAGGTTCGCGATTGATTTGATTGACTTGTGGGTTTTGCCAGGGCTTATTTTCGGCCCTAGCAAAAACACATAGAAACAGGGATATTATAGATATATAAAGAGAATTTCTCATAATGTTGTTTTAAATAGAACAGAACAGAGTTACTAGAAACGGAACGCTAAAATCTACCATGAAGCCGTGAAATATGGACACTACAACAAAACCTTGTCCGCTTGTACGTGCTATAATTGGCAACGTTGTGTCCATTGTAGTGGCCCCTCCTGCCGAAATAGGAGCAAGTCTCCCGAAAAACCGCATTAGGAAAGGGGCACACAACAGTGTAATAATCTCGCGTGTGATATTAGACATTAGCGCAATGGTTCCCATTTCAGCACCTTTGTATTCGGAAATAAATATACTCGATAAGGAGTAGTAACCGAATCCGGATCCAACAGCTAGACAGTCTGTTAAAGATCTATGCGAAAGAAAAAGGCTAATAATGGCACAACCAATGAGAGTTCCTATAATAGTCATTAACGGTAGTAATAGAAGTTGTGGACTTAAAGTTCGGAAACTCTTTAGCACCTCAGGGTCGTTGCCTACGCTGATACCAACACAAAACATCAACCCACAAAGGGCATAATAACTTAAATTGCTTTCTGTCAAGTCAAAAGGGATTATATCATAAATTCCGACAATGCAGCCTAAGATGAAGAATCCGACAATGATCAAACTGCCTTTCATAGCTTTACTCCTTTCTTTTTATCGATATAATACCATAAAACACCTGCCATTATTACACTTCCAAGTATGGCTGCTAGTGTGATGATTAAAGCATCTATACCAATTGTATGGATTCCATTAATGATAGTTTGATTTCCTCCTACATCAATACCCAATAGGAATAGCAAAGACCACACCAATATGGTGATGCATTTTTGAATGGCATGGAGTCTTTTACTACGTGACAAATAACCCAGTAGCATTCCTGTGAGCATGATTCCGATAATGATAAACATAATACTCTGTTTTTGATCGTTAAATGATGAATGGTTTTACTCCAATGCTTAATTAATCTGGTCATTGGTGTTGATCTCGGTCAAAGGTATAGGGTAGAACGAATTCTTATCCTTGTTGAAGGTTCTACCAGCCTCTTCGAGCTTTGTTTTCAGTTTACCCCAACGACGTAGGTCATACCATCTCCAGTTCTCTAATGGAAATTCAATCATTCGCTCGTGTTCAATCTGGAGACGAACTTCTTCTTGTGTTGAACCATTCATAGCAGGCATGTCACCATGTACATCTCTAACTTCATTGATCAACTGAATAGCTTTGCTAGTTTGTCCTTGCTCATTTAGTGCTTCAGCCTTCATGAGCAACACATTGCCATAGCGCATCAATGGGATATTAATTGCACAGCGATTATTAGAAAGTGCAGCATAGTCGGTAGGCATAAATTTCCTAAATGAAGGGCGATTATAGGCTATTAAATTACCATTGGCATCTTTATTGTTAAACCAATCGTCATAATTTGAACCATATACACGACCGCTGCCATCATTAAAGTAATCACATTGGAAAAATACTGATTCATACAAACGTGAATCGTATCTTCCCGTTGTGGCCACTTCTCCCTCTTTCATGTAGGCATCCATCAAAATTTTACTAGGTAATATTTCGTCCCATCCCCACAGTTCTTGTACCCCTATCCAGCGATGCAATTGAGTTCGATAATTAGCACCGTTTGCACTATTCATCGATGTTTGCAATTCGAAAACAGACTCTTTACTGTTCTTGTTACTAGCATCGAACATACTTGAATATTTCTTTTCCAACGCATAGCCCTGTACTTTATCTAACGCTTCAATAGCTAGAGTAAGATATTCAGCTTTATTGGCGGGTTCTTCATAGGCACGTGTAAGATATACAAAGCCAAGATAAGAGTAGGCAGCACCTGAAGTAGCTCTACCTACATTGTCTGAGTCATAAGAAGCTGGTAGCGCTGTAGCTCTTTTCAAATCTTCTGTAATAAAATCCCAAGCTTCAATTCGGCTAGAAAGTCCTTTACTAAGATCGGCCTGATTGGTAATATATTTATCGCGGACAATAATTTCCTCCCAGTTTAGTATTAGTTTCAGGTGGTAGTAAGCACGTAGGAAATAACCCTCATTCACGATTTGTGTTTTTATGCTCGTACTGATATTCTCGTCTGGTATCTGTTTAACTTTCTCAATCACCTGATTGGAGAAGCTTGTTCCTTTGTAATTGTTCGACCAATAACTACTGATTTGTGAGTTACCGTTTGTATACGTGTAGTTATACAATTCCACCCAGTTAGGATAATTGCGAGCATCATTACCCATTTCGATAATATCTTCTCTATAGGCTTCTACTGGCCATTTTATTTCCGCAAAGTCCCAAGTATTAATGTAGTATTCAAGCTGCGAGTAAGCAGCGGCAATACCAGCCTGTGCATCGCTTTCATTTCTCCAGAAGCTGCTTGATGTTAATTGGTCAGGCGACTCGACGGTTAGATAATCCTCGCAAGATGAAGCGCACAACATGCTCATAAATAAGCCTGCTGTATAAATATATTTTTTCATAATTGTACTAGTTTATTAATTAGAATGAAAGTTGAGCACCGATAGTATACGAGCGCGTAAATGGATAGATTAGTTTATCAACTCCTGTATTCAGTACACTCGCTCTTGAGAATTCGGGATCGATACCATCGTAACCTGTAATAGTAAATAAGTTTTCACCGCTTACATAAAAACGCAGTCTTTCGATAAATGCTTTTTTAAGTAATCTTTTAGGAAGGCTGTAGCCAATCTGAAGTTGACGTAGGCGTACAAAATCTCCTTTTTCTAGGAATCTATCAGATTCTTTCATATTTCCGTTAGGGTCATTATAGATAGCTCGCGGTACTATGGTATTCATATTTTCAGGTGTCCAAGCACTTAAAGAGGATTTCAAGAAGTTGGATCCTGAGTTCATCCCCTCATAGAAGTATTCGTTTCCATTGTATATTTTATATCCCCACGCGCTACCAATAACTACACTTACATCAAAGTTTTTATAGTTTGCCGAGAAATTGAGGTTGACTTCCAGTTTAGGTATGCCTGATCCAGAGTAGACCTTATCATCATCATTTATAACACCATCTCCATTTACATCTACAAAGCGAATATCCCCTGCATCAGCATAAGGTTGCAATTCTTCACCTTTTGCATTCTTATAGTTGCGGGCCTCCTCATTACTCTGAAAGATTCCATTAGTTTTATAAAGATAGAATGCACCGATTGGTTTACCTACCCGTGTTTGAGTGGGGAAATGTTCGGTTCCATATTTCAACCCTTCTCCATATAATATTTGATCGTCATCGGCAAGTGCAACAACTTTATTTTTTGTGGTAGTGAAGTTCATGCCTACATTGTACTCGAAATCACCTTTTACATCTCTCCAATTCAGTTCCACTTCGAAACCCTTATTGCGTATTTTGCCTACATTCAAAATAGGATTGTTCAGACCAGCTGATGGTGGAAGAGCTTTCGTAATCAGCAAATCTTCAGTTTGATTATAGTAATAATTGACAGCACCATTCAAGCGGTTATCAAGCATTCCAAAATCTACCCCGATATTTTTTGTGTCTGTTGTTTCCCATTTCAGAGAACGGTTTTCTAGACCACGTGCTATACTTCCTGCCCAGGCATTCTCGCCATTACCCTTTACATAGCCTTGATACATGGTATTGTAAGAACTAATAAGTGCAAGGAAGTCATAATAACCGAGTGCGTTCTCATTACCTAGTCGTCCCCAGCTACCGCGTAGCTTAAGGTTACTTACTAACGCATTTTTTGGATAGAATGCTTCTTCACTGATTCTCCATCCTAGCGCAACAGAAGGGAAGCATCCCCAACGATTATCAGAACCAAACTTAGATGAACCATCATAACGTACAGTTGCTTGTAGCAGATAACGGTTATCGTAACTATAATTGATACGACCAAAGAAAGAAGCACGGTTGTATTTCCATTTGCTTCCATCTCCATCAAAAGTTCCACCTGTACCTGCACCTACTGTAGAGAAACTTGGGTCAAGGAAGCCACCAGGCAGCTCGCTAATAATAAGATTATTATCTTCAACCTTATATATCGTTGTCTTGCCCTCAACTCCCACTGAATTCCATGTGTATTTGCGTGATGTAAGCGAGTTACCTACCATCGCATTAAGGCTATTGGCACCGAATGTCTTATTGAAATTTATAATATTATCCCAAACCTGCTCCTCCCAGTAAGCTGTTGTTTCGCTATGATAAGTATAATCGCGTTTCGATTTTTCATCTGCAATATAAGGAGGTGTATGATAAGTTTGGCGACTATGATTACCACGGTATGAGTAGTTTGTTTTAAAGCTCAACCATTTTGTGAAATTCATCGTTAGGCCTATATTTCCAGTGGTGTTGTAACGCTTATTAGTCGATTTTTCATAATATTGATCAGCCATAACGTTACGGTTATTGGGCAGGCCATCGAAGTTAGTTAATCCGAAGCCATACTCTTCATTAGTATTGTAAATAGGAACTAATGGAGAGATCATATACATCTCTTTAAGTTGGTACTCAGGCTGCTTACTATCTGTATAACGGAATGCTAACGAAGCATCAATATCGAAGATATACTTTGTAGCACGAACCTTAATTCTTGCATTATCCTGACGGAAGTCATTCCCAAGGAAAATGCCTTTCTCATCGGCATGGTTGAAGGATATAGAATATTGTGCAGTTTCCCCACCACCACGAACACTAAACATATAATTTTGAGCCACGCCGGTACGCAACATTGCATCCTGCCAATCTGTATCAACGCCAGTATTATTGGTTGTATAAGCAGGCAGACTAACTAGTTTGTTTTGCCATGCACCATTACCTTTAGGGTCATATTGCCCTTTATGATTCTCTACATGACCATTCCAGTTATTGTACATTTTCTGATGCACTGTTTTGTACTCCTCGGCATTCAGCAGTTCGAGCTTCTTAGCAACATTAGTCATACTAAGATATGTGCTGAAATCGATTTTGGGGTCATTCTTTTTACCATTCTTAGTCGTTATAAGAATAACACCATTTGCTGCTACAGAACCATAAATAGCGGCTGCAGCACCATCTTTCAACACCTCCATCGATTCTATGTCTTGTGGATTCACGCTTTCAATATCGCCTGGGAAACCGTCGATTACATAAAGAGGTTCGTTATCGCCAAAAGTCTTGACCCCACGGATTTTAACCTGA
>CAMTPC010000111.1 GCA_947074295.1 uncultured Bacteroides sp.
GAGCATAACCTTGCCAAGGTTAGGGTCGCGAGTTCGAGTCTCGTTTTCCGCTCAACATTCGGAATCTGTAGTAATACGGGTTCCGTTTTTTGTGTTTGTATACTTCACAAACAATATGGTAGATGGGTTGTTATTTATCATAAAATAATACTTTGTATATGATAATCTCGACCTCTTCTCAACCAACTATGCGCTACAAGGGCTTTCTAACGGATTCTTTCTTGACTGCTGATGGTAGTTTTCTCTTTATTACTTTTATAAAGCATGCAAGTCTTCTTATCGAATTTTCTGGAAAGAAAATATATGTTGATCCTGTTTTGGCTTATGGTGATTTTTCAAAATTACCCAAGGCAGATCTATTGCTGATCACTCATGAGCATCATGATCATTTGGATCCCTTGGCTATAAAGTTGCTCCAAAAACCTGAAACTATAATCGTAGCGAACAAGAATTCGTGTAAGATCTTGGGAGAGGGACATATCCTAATGAATGGAGAACGTTTTGAGTTTAATTCAGAAGTTGATATATTGGCTATTCCGGCTTATAATGTTACAGAAGGGCACTTAATGTATCATCCAAAAGGAAGGGATAATGGTTATGTGTTGATGATGGGAGGGAGTAAAGTTTATTTGTCAGGTGATACGGAAGATATCGCAGAAATGAAGCTTCTTAAGGATGTCGATATAGCGTTTATATCGATAAATCAACCTTATACAATGACAATAGAAGAAGCGTGCCATGCAACGTCTATGATTTTACCTCATATACTTTATCCATATCACTTTACAGATACAGATGTGCATCAACTAGAAGTGGCTTTGGATAAAATTAAAAATATAGAGGTGCGTATGCGTCCAATGGCATGAAAATGGAAAATCCATATCGAAATGTGAAGCATTTCGATATGGATTCTATGCATGAGCTATGATTGGTTACGAAGTCATCTGTCGTTCGTATCTTCGTCATCATCGTATAGATTATTGAGTTCCAATTCGAGAGCAACTAGTTGTTCATCCCAGGTTTTTCTCAAATCAGCTGGGGCTTCCTTGGCTTCTTCTTTAATCTTCTTTTGTAACAAAGATATCTCATGTTCAAGCACTGATCTTCTATTCATAATTTAATTATTAAAAAATTATACATTTAGCCAAATTGGAAGTCAACATATCCTTTTTTGGAAGATAAAAATAACATTCCGTTTTTCCAGCTGATGGTTATCTGATTCTCGCGCGCCAACCATCCGGCAGCCATAGCTGCATGTTCAACACTAATATTTAGCTTACGGGCAAGTTCGCCAATGGTTATATTCTCTAACTCATTAAGCGATTTCCAAATTTTTCCGGCATTTTCGCCAATACTGCATTTTTCCATGTGTATAGATTGTTTGTTTAACAATGATTAAGGGTTAACTTTTTATTATAAATAAATTGATATTATAAGTATTATCGCTTATTGTAATATCAAATGTTGTATTTGTGTTACTTAAAGTAACAATCTATATATGTAAAATGTTCGGCAATAAGTGAGAAAATATTACATTAAAATAATGTCTTAAATGTATGAAAGGGTTATTTTAAATGGTTTTCTTGCTTGAAAACGAATGTTTTTATAAATTTGCGACTTTTTAAAATGGGATTTGTCTAAAGCAGACATTTATTGAAATTCAGAAATAGATAATATATAGCCATGAGCAAGAAATTTGCCGAATATACGCAGTTAGATCTTTCAAAAGTTAACAAAGACGTTTTGAAGCTTTGGGATGAAAATCAGGTTTTTGTGAAAAGTATGACAGAACGTGAAGGTTGTCCTTCTTTCGTTTTTTACGAAGGACCTCCATCGGCTAACGGTATGCCTGGTATTCACCATGTGATGGCTCGTACTATAAAAGATATTTTTTGTCGTTATAAGACGATGAAAGGTTTCTTGGTGAAGCGTAAAGCTGGCTGGGATACACATGGATTACCAGTAGAGCTAGGAGTGGAAAAATCACTAGGCATTACGAAAGAAGATATCGGTAAATCTATTACTGTAGCTGAATACAATGCCGCTTGCAGAAAGGATGTGATGAAATATACCAAAGAATGGGAGGATTTGACACATCAGATGGGATATTGGGTGGATATGAAAGATCCATATATTACGTATGATAATCGCTATATTGAAACGCTCTGGTGGCTTCTGAAACAGCTTTATAAAAAGGACTTATTATATAAGGGATATACAATTCAACCTTATTCGCCAGCAGCTGGAACAGGTTTGAGCTCACATGAGCTTAATCAGCCTGGTTGTTATCGTGATGTTAAGGATACAACTGTAGTGGCTCAATTTAAAATGAAAGACCCAAAACCCGAAATGGCGGAATGGGGGACACCTTACTTCTTGGCTTGGACAACTACTCCTTGGACAC
This sequence comes from uncultured Bacteroides sp., assembly GCA_947074295.1. GTDB lineage: Bacteria > Bacteroidota > Bacteroidia > Bacteroidales > Bacteroidaceae > Bacteroides. The sequence continues at coordinate 2,405 of CAMTPC010000111.1, forward strand.
TTCCTTCGAATACTGCACTATGTGTGGGTCCTCAAATAGATTATATAGCGGTTCAAACTTATAATGCTTATACAGGACAACCTATTACTGTGGTATTAGCGAAGGCTTTACTTTATGCACATTTCAATCAAAAAGCAGAAGGTCTAGCACTGGATGAATATAAACAAGGTGATAAATTAATTCCTTTCAAAATAGTTGCAGAATATAAAGGCAGTGATTTGATTGGGATGCATTACGAGCAACTTATTCCTTGGTTCAATCCAGGTGAAGGCGCATTTCGCGTGATACCTGGTGACTATGTAACAACTGAAGATGGTACGGGTATTGTTCATATCGCTCCAACATTTGGTGCAGACGACGCTTTAGTGGCTAAGGCTGCAGGTGTACCTCCATTGCAACTCATTAATAAAAAAGGTGAGCTTCGCCCTATGGTGGATCTTACAGGAAAATTCTATTTGCTTGATGAACTGGATGAGGATTATGTAGCTGATAAAGTAAATATCGATTTATATAATGAATATCAAGGCAAGTTCGTGAAAAACGCCTATGATCCTGAGCTTACCGAGAAAGATGAGACTCTGGATGTAGCTATATGTATGATGCTTAAAGTTAACGGTCTAGCATTTAAGATCGAGAAACATACGCATAACTATCCTCATTGCTGGCGTACTGATAAACCTGTTTTATATTATCCGCTCGATAGCTGGTTTATCCGTTCAACAGCTTGCAAGGATAAAATGATTGAATTGAATAAACTAATCAACTGGAAACCTGAATCCACAGGGACAGGACGTTTTGGAAAATGGTTAGAGAATCTTAATGATTGGAATCTCAGCCGTTCGCGTTATTGGGGTACCCCTTTGCCAATCTGGCGTACTGAAGATAATACCGAAGAAATCTGTATTGAGTCAGTTGAGGAACTTTATAATGAGATAGAAAAAGCTGTTGCTGCTGGCATGATGGAATCTAATCCTTATAAAGATAAAGGTTTTGTACCAGGTGCTTATTCAGCTGAGAATTATGATAAGATAGACCTGCATCGCCCATATGTTGATGATATTATTCTAGTTTCGAAAGATGGTCAACCTATGAAACGAGAAATGGATTTGATTGATGTTTGGTTTGACTCGGGTGCAATGCCTTACGCTCAAATTCACTATCCTTTTGAGAATAAAGAATTGTTGGATACACATCAAGTGTTTCCAGCCGACTTTATAGCAGAAGGTGTGGATCAAACACGTGGTTGGTTTTTCACTCTTCATGCTATTGCTGCAATGGTATTTGATAGTATATCTTATAAGACTGTTATTTCAAACGGCTTAGTTTTGGATAAGAATGGTAATAAGATGTCAAAACGATTGGGTAATGCTGTTGATCCTTTCTCGACGATTGAAAAATATGGATCAGACCCACTTCGTTGGTATATGATATCTAATTCTTCGCCTTGGGATAATCTGAAATTTGATATCGAAGGAATAGAAGAAGTAAGACGTAAGTTCTTCGGTACTCTTTATAATACATATTCTTTCTTCGCACTTTATGCGAATGTTGATGGATTTAGTTATAAAGAAACTGATATCCCAATCGAAGAAAGACCAGAAATAGATCGTTGGATTCTATCTGTATTAAACACTTTAATAAAAGAGGTAGATACTTGTTATAATGAATATGAGCCTACTAAAGCTGCGCGTTTAATTTCGGATTTTGTGAATGATAACCTTTCAAATTGGTATGTTCGCCTAAATCGTAAACGTTTCTGGGGAGGTGGTTTTACAAAAGATAAACTTTCTGCTTATCAAACACTTTATACCTGTTTGGAAAAGGTGACTTTGCTAATGGCCCCTATTGCTCCTTTCTATGCAGATATGCTTTATCATGATTTGATTACTGTGACTGATCATGATAATGTAGCTTCTGTGCATTTGGCTACTTTCCCAATGTGTGATCATTCTATAATCAATAAGGAACTTGAGGCTCAAATGCAGATGGCACAAGATATCACATCTATGGTATTGGCTTTACGCCGAAAGGTTAACATTAAGGTTCGCCAACCTCTGCAAAGTATCATGATCCCGGTGATGAATGTGGAACAGAAATCTCATATCGAAGCTGTGAAAACTCTTATTATGAATGAGGTTAATGTTAAAGAGATAAAATTTGTTGAGTCGGATGCAGGTGTATTGGTGAAAAAAGTGAAGTGTGACTTCAAAAAGCTCGGTCCGAAATTTGGTAAACAAATGAAGAGTGTTGCTGCAGCTGTTGCTGAAATGTCACAAGAGGCTATCAATGAACTTGAGAAAAACGAAACATTTGCCTTGGCTTTAGCAGATGGTACAATTGCTACGGTGGAATTAACTGATGTTGAGATTATAAGTGAAGATATTCCAGGCTGGTTGGTCACTAATGATGGCAAATTGACCGTGGCTCTAGAAGTTACTATTACAGAGGAGCTGAGACAAGAAGGTATAGCTAGAGAATTGGTAAATCGTATTCAAAATATAAGAAAATCTAAAGGATTGGAAATTACAGATAAAATACGAATTTCATTGTCGAAAAATACACAAACAGATGCGGCTGTAACTCATTATAATAATTATATTTGCAATCAAGTTTTGGCTCAATCGCTAGAACTTAATGATAATATTAATAATGGTACTGAATTGAACTTTGATGACTTCACTTTGTTCGTTGAAGTTGAAAAAATATAATATAGAATCTTCGTGAATGTGGTTCGGGAGATGTAATATATAGCTAATACTTAATTAACCTTTTAACAAATAAAATTATGGCAGAAAAAACTAGATATTCGGATGTGGAACTCGATGAATTTCGCACTATAATCATGAATAAGTTAGAGCTGGCACAACGTGACTATGAGCAACTCAAATTAAGCTTGATGGGACTTGATGGAAATGATACAGATGATACGTCTCCAACATACAAAGTTCTAGAAGAAGGTGCTAACACTTTATCTAAAGAAGAAACAACAAGATTGGCTCAACGCCAATTAAAGTTTATTCAAGGCCTTCAGGCGGCTTTGGTGCGCATCGAAAACAAAACTTATGGTATTTGCCGAGAAACTGGGAAATTGATTCCAGCTGAACGTTTGCGTGCGGTTCCTCATGCAACTTTGAGCATCGAGGCAAAAAATAATGGTAAAAAATAAATTTGTATAGCAGGTTCTAAATTGCCTTTCCATCTTTCTTAAATCTAGTGTATAGATTATATTAATTGGAATGGCATTTTATAACCTGCTTTTTGTATAATTAAATTTGAATGAAAACTATACTAACAAAAGGCAAAATAGCTCTATTAATTATTTTTGCGGTTTTAATAATAGACCAAGTGCTAAAGATTTGGATCAAAACGCATATGTTTTGGCATGAAAGTATTCGAATAACAGACTGGTTTTATATCTATTTTACCGAGAATAATGGTATGGCATTTGGTATGGAGATTTTTGGTAAACTTTTCTTATCATTGTTCCGTATCGTGGCAGTCTTCTTTTTGGGATGGTATATATATCGTTCGGTAAAAAATAAGCTTAAAACTGGCTATATTGTTTGTTTTGCGCTTATCTTTTCTGGTGCATTAGGTAATGTACTAGATTGTATATTTTATGGTGAGATATTTACGGCAAGCACAAATACTCAAATCGCTCATTTTGTACCCTTTGGGCAAGGATATGCTAGCTGGTTTCATGGGCGTGTCGTTGATATGTTTTATTTTCCTATTATCGAAACTAATTGGCCCGAATGGTTACCTTTTGTAGGTGGTAATCATTTCATCTTTTTTAGTCCCATCTTTAACTTTGCAGATGCTGCAATCAGTTGTGGAATTATTGCTTTGTTGCTATTTTATAGCAAGTATCTTAATGATATATCTCATTTGCATTCTAAAACTAAAGATCAAGCCAAATGAAAATTTTCTCGAGTTTGAAGTTATTGCTATTCATATTTCCAATTTTTCTTGTTATAAGCTGTAAGGTCCGCCGACCTTCTGACGTGATACCTGAAAATACAATGGAAAATTTACTTTATGATTATCATATTGCAAAAGCTTTAAGCGAAAACCTTCCATATAACGAGAATTATAAAAAGGCTCTATATCTTGAAGCCGTTTTTGAAAAATATAATATCACCGAGACTGAATTTGATTCATCTATGGTTTGGTATACGCGTAATGTAGAGGTCTTGGCAAATATTTACGATCGTTTGAACAAGCGTGCTAAATCAAAACAAAATGAATATGATCGTTTGATTGCTCTACGTGATAAAAAGCCCATGATCTCTCAACCAGGGGATAGCGTTGATGTGTGGGCCTGGAAACAAACTATGCGTTTGCATAATGTGCCTCTTTATATGAACTTTTCATTCATCCTTCCTGCTGATAGCAACTTTAAACAATGCGATATTTTTGAATGGACAGCTCATTATGATTATTTAGAAAACTTGCCCGATTCTTCATTAGCGGCTGTGATGGCAATGCAGATTGTTTATGTCAATGATAGTATATCGGGTGCTACAAAACTTATTTATAATACAGGTTTTGATACGTTGCGATTAATGGGACAACCTTCTACTGAAATTCGCGAAGTACGTGGCTTTTTATATTATCCAATCACCAATAGCGAAAATGAATTGTTGATAGATAAGTTGGCATTAATGCGCTACCGTGCTAATGATACAATTACAATCGATAGTCTACAAAATACGGATGGCGCAGATAGAATAATGGAGAATCAGAGTGGAATAGATTCTTCAGCAGCAAATAAACCTTCAGTTGCTAATGAGCCAATGAGGAGATTGCCTCAGACTGATAGACCATTGCGGTCAAATGAATTGAATGAATCACAAATTCAGGCTGAGCCACTACGTCGTGCACGGAATTTGGAAATTCAATGATTTTCTTTTTTTAGTTAGAATATTTTATGAAAAGTTTTGCGGCACATTACATTAAGACTTTGTCTGAAGATTATCTTAGGCAGTTTGTGATACAGATTGATGATGATGGCGTTGTGTCACGCTTTTTCCCTTTAGAATATGAAATCGAGTCTGTCGAATGGCTACCCGGCATTATTGAGATTGTATCTGAGGATAATTGCCAAGTAGCTTATCATTTGTTTCCTTATGATTTTATTTGCATGCAGCCTGTCTGCGAAACTCAGCGCAGGCGATTGCTGTAGCAACAGCTACATTGAGTGATTCAGAAGTGGCTCTTTCTAAAGGATAGTTGGGGATATAAAGGCGATGACTTATATACTCTTCTAATTCTGTTGTTATTCCTTTCCCCTCATTCCCCATAATTAATATACCAGTTTGTGATAGTTTGTTTTCATACATATTATCCCCATCTAGGAAAGTTCCGTAAATAGCGGTGGGTTTACTTCTTTTTATTAATTCACATAATGGTGTATAATGCACTTTGACACGAGCTATTGCTCCCATAGTAGCTTGAATGACTTTTGGATTAAACACGTCGACTGTGTCATGACTGCAAAATATATGTTCTATTCCAAACCAGTCAGCTAAGCGTATTATAGTACCCAAATTGCCCGGATCTTGAATGCCATCAAGCCCTAAACACAATTGATTTGTCAATACATCGTCTTTGAAGCTAAATTCAGGTTGTTTAAATATACCCAATACTTGTTGGGGAGTTTTGAGTTGACTTATGCTGCTGAGTTGTTCATTGCTAACTTCAACTATTTCCAACGCTTTTGTTGTAGGGTGGGTGGTTAACCATTCTGATGTAGCGGCTATGAAATTACATTCAAAAGTCTTCAGAAGATCATCCATCAGCTTGGGACCTTCTGCTATAAAAACATTATCTGTTTTGCGGTTCTTCTTTAGTTCTAGTGAACGGATATATTTAATTTTATTTTTGCTCAAGATTGACATATATATTTTATTTAGTTAAATGCAAAGCTATGAAGACTTTTACAATTTGGATTACGAATTCAAGCTTTTTATTTTCTGAAACAAAAATTAGTAATTATATTTGTGTGTTATACATCGCTTTTTCATAGAATAAAAGTATGCAAAAATACGCTTTATATATTTTTTTTTTACTAACTGTACTTCTCATACTTGCATCTTGTTCTGCAACAAAGCATGTTCCCGAAGGGTCATATCTTTTGGATGATGTAAAGATTATCACTAATAACAAGAATCTTAAACCTTCCTTACTTCGACCTTATTTGCGGCAAACTCCTAATGCCAAATTATTCAGTCTTTTCAAAAGTCAATTATCTCTCTATAGTCTTTCTGGTAAAGACTCTACACGTTGGATCAATAAAGTATTGCGTAAAATTGGAGACGCTCCCGTCATTTATGACGATTACGAAGCCATGCGTACAGAAGAAGAATTACTAAAGGCTGTTCAGAATATGGGATATATGGCTGCTACTATTGATGGCCATATTGAGTATAAGAAGAAAAAACTTAAAGTCTATTATGATATAAATGCAGGTGAACCTTATATTGTTGAAACGATAAAATATGATATTCCTGATACGCTTATTGCATCTTATTTGCGGAAGGATTCGATAAATTTATTGCTGAAAGAAGGTATGATTTTCGATGTAAACGTACTTGATAACGAACGTCAACGCATCGCCGATTATCTGTTGCGTAACGGCTATTATAAATTCAATAAAGATTATATAGTATATACTGCTGATACTGTAAGAGGCACATGCAAGGTGGATTTGACAATGCGTATGTTGCCCTATAAAGAAAGAGACGGGTCTTATGATGTAAATCATCCCCAGTTTTATATCAATAAAATCAGCTTTATTGCAGATTATGATGTTCTTCAATCTTCTTCATTGACTAATATTGACATAAATGATTCTATCAATTATAAGGGTTATCCGATTTATTTCAAAGATAAACTTTTTATAAAACCGAGGCATTTAGTTGACAATTTAACTTTTCATGATGGAGATCTTTATAACTCCAGACGTGTACAACAAATGTATCGTTATTTTGGAAGAATGAATGCTTTAAAATATACCAATATTCGTTTCTTTGAAACAGCTAAGCAAGATAGTGCATTGCTCAATTGTTATATTATGCTTACAAAGAGCAAGCATAAATCTATTTCATTTGAGTTGGAAGGAACTAACTCGGCTGGTGATTTAGGGGCTGCAGCTTCTGTCTCTTTCAGACATCGTAATTTGTTTAAAGGTTCAGAAACATTCATGATTCGCGTTCGTGGAGCTTATGAGGCAATTACCGGACTTAAGGGAGAGTATCGCAACAATAATTACACCGAGTTAGGTGTAGAGACTAATCTAAACTTTCCCAATTTTCTTTTTCCTTTTCTAAATTCTGATTTTAAGCGTCGCATTAATGCAACGACAGAATTTGGATTGCAATACAATTATCAGTTGCGACCCGAATTTTCGCGCACTATAGCATCTGCTTCATGGAGTTATAAGTGGAGTCGCCGACAACGTATACATCACCGTTTCGATCTGTTAGACATTGGCTATATGTATTTGCCATGGATCTCCAATACGTTTCGCGAAGACTATATCAATAAGGGACAAAATCATATCTTTGAATACAATTATCAGGACCGTTTGATTGTACGAATGGGATATAGCTACAGTTATAATAGTGCGGGTGCAGGTATGATGAATAATACTATTGTAGCCAACTCTTATTCAATTCGTTTCAATATAGAGGCCGCAGGTAATGTACTATATGGAATATCTAAAATATTTAAAGTTCGGAAAAATGACAATGGCGAATATGCGATCCTTGGTATACCCTATGCTCAGTATATAAAAGGCGATTTTGATTATGCCAAGAATATTAGTATTGATGATCGAAATAGTTTTGCTTTTCATATTGGTGTAGGTATTGCTGTTCCTTATGGTAATGTTCGTACTATTCCTTTTGAAAAACAATATTTTGCAGGCGGAGCAAATAGTGTGCGAGGTTGGGCGGTGCGTGAGTTGGGACCAGGATCATTTCCTGGAGATGGAAATCTGCTCAACCAGTCAGGTGATATTAAGTTGGGTGCAAATATTGAATACCGAAGTAAATTGTTTTGGAAGCTTCAAGGGGCTGTTTTTATCGATGCTGGTAATATTTGGACTATAAAGGAATATGCTAATCAACCTGGTGGTGAGTTTCGCTTCGACACCTTCTATAAACAGATTGCTTTAGCCTATGGTCTGGGTGTGCGCCTCGATCTCAACTTCTTCATACTACGCTTTGATGGAGGTATGAAAGCACTCAATCCAGTTTATTCACACGGGAAGGAACGCTGGCCCATTATTCATCCTAGCTTCAAGCGCGATTTTGCATTCCACTTTGCAGTGGGATATCCTTTCTGATTATTTTTCCTTGCTCATTATTTGCCTCAATATTTTATTGCAAACTAGTACATTATTTTATGTTGTCTATATAAGCAGTTTCTATAGTTTTTGTGAAATGTTATAGCATACACAAGAATAGGGATGTGAACCATTAGATGATAGATATTCATAGTTATACAAATATGCAATTTTACTAAGCAAAAGAATCTTTCCTATTACGAATAATTCTTTTAACTGTTTTAAATGCAATAAAATATAAGAATAATATTAAAATGGCATTTGTTATGATGATTTTCGAACAAAAAATATGCCTATCATATATTATTAGTGGGCTAGCATATTATATATAAAAGACAGTAAAAGCACTTGCAGTTGATATTGGATAATTTCTTCTTATCTGTCCACTTCGATAAACAATGGGGCTATCAACTGTTGCTGTGGATATCAGTATCCCTTTTTTAGGAATTGACAATAGTTGATTCTATGGGAAAATTAAAGATGTGTGTCTATATATTATTTTTTGAGTTATGATTGCTTTATCATCAGTGATAGTAAGTGGTTGCTGCTTCTTTGGAGCAACAATCTAATTTACATCTACATGTGCGTGCGTTATTATATAGCATAGCTATTCTTAAGAGTTATTGTTAACGCAATATAAAATGAAATATTTATGTATCTGATATTCATGTTTATATGATATGTTCCTCAACATCTTTATGGATTTTGTTGGAATAATATTTGGTGGGAATAAAGATTTGCTCTACTTTTGCATCCGCTAAGCAAGAGAAGCTTAGATATTTCAAACTTTGAAATAGTGATGAAAGGGCATTGAAGTGTCTTCTTCCCAGAATGTGGAATGTTATAAGATTACTTCATCGGTAATTAGGAATCAAATTCTAAAATAAAAGTTAAAGAATTTGGATTGATAAAATGTTTTGCCGTATCTTTGCAAAACCTTTCTGAATAAGAAAAGTAATTAAAGAAGCGTTCTTTGATAGATTGATAAACAATACAAGTAGTACAAGTTAAA
>CAMTPC010000112.1 GCA_947074295.1 uncultured Bacteroides sp.
GCAACGGGGAATCCATAGGTATAGGCGGCAACCATACCGATTACTTCACATCCATCACGGCGAATTGCTTCGACAGCCTTGAGGCTGCTTCCACCTGTCGAGATGAGGTCTTCTACAACTACAACTTTCATTCCAGGGCGAAGTTCACCTTCGATCAAATTTTCCAAACCATGATCTTTTGGTGTGGAACGTACATACACGAAAGGCAGATTTAGAGCATCCGCTACAAGAGCACCTTGTGGAATAGCACCTGTCGCTACACCTGCTACGGCATCAACTTGACCGAATTTCTCTAGTATGAGACGTGTTGTTTCAATCTTTACGAATGTGCGGAGCGACGGATAAGAAAGAGTCTTACGGTTGTCGCAGTAAAAGGGCGATTTCCATCCTGAGGCCCATGTGAACGGATTAGCAGGTTGTAGTTTTATCGCCTTAATTTTTAAAAGTTTCTCTGCGAACAATCTCTCTAAAGTTTTCATAACAAAGCTGGCTTGATAATTATTAGTGCAAAAATAGACAAAATCGACTGAACCACAAAAGAACAAACTGTTTTATTTTTCTAGATTCATTCTTCGAAGTCTTCACACCCTTTCAGACATCGGCAAACATCGTTCATTTCGAATCCTCGGCTTAGTGCGAATCTGATTAGCTTTCCATTTAATTCGTACTCATTTTTGGCTTTTACCGAACGACGCTTATTGGCTATTACCTCTTTTAGAGTTTCGATATATTCTTCTTCATCAATACTATCCAGGGCATCATAAACCATGTCTGATGGTATGCGTTTCAGGTTTAATGCTTGTCTGATCTTGAGCTTTCCCCATTTGGCAAACCTGAATTTATCATTGACAAAAGCTCTGCAAAAACGTTCTTCGTTGAGATACTTTTCTTTTTCCAGATACGCGATGATGTTTTCGATCGTTTCCACATCTATCTCTTTCTTCTTGAGTTTTTCTGCGATATCACTTTTGCACCGTTCAGCACCCGCACAATATGCTGCCATCTGTCTTAATGCTTCCTCTTTAGTCATTTTGATCTTTTTTAATTGCTTTGGCTATGCGGTTGTTGCCACTGATGTCTTTAATGATATCTATATCTGAGTATCCCTGTTCTTCGAGCATTGCTCTCATCTCCCTGCCGTAGGCACGATTGATTTCAAAATATAGCTTTCCTTCTTTTTTAAGCAGCTTTTGTCCTATTTGAGCAATTTTGCGATAGAAAAGAAGTGGATCGTCCTGTGGAACAAAAAGGGCCAGATGAGGTTCCCATTCCAATACGTTGGCTTCCATGTCCGCCATTTCGGTAGGTGTGATGTAGGGAGGATTGCTCACGATGATATCCACTGATGGGGTACATCCTTCTTCGTCAAAGCAGAGCACGTCCACTTTCTCGAATATTACATTTGCCTTTAATGACTTAGCGTTCTTGTGTGCCATCGTAAGTGCTTCGTCCGAAATGTCCCAAGCTTTTACGGTAGCGTTGTTATAATGAAGGCTTAGTGTGATGGCAATGCAGCCACTGCCCGTTCCGATATCAAGGATGTTTGGGTTTTCGTATGGATTCTCTGCGCAAATGAGGTCGATTAACTCACTGGTTTCGGGACGTGGTATCAAGACGCCCGGCCCAACCGTGAAATCGTTGCCACAGAAGGATGTTTTCCCTTCTATATATTGTATAGGTTCGTGATGCAACAGTCGCTCCACTATCTTTTCCACTTTATTGGCCTCGATTGTCGACAAATTAGTATCTTTGCCCAGATAGATATCCAATGCATCTTTGCCTAGGATGTCGCACCAAATGAGTTGGACGATTTGTCGCAATTCGCCTGGCTCGTAGAGGTTGGCGAGGCGTGTTTTGATATAGGTAGATACGCGCTCCATAAATTGAAATGATCTATATTATAATTGATTTGAAAGGCAAAAGTAACCCCTTTTCGTGTAATTATTGATGGAAACTGCTGAAAAATATATGTGGCGATGCATTCAGCTTGCCCAGAATGGAATGAATCACACAGCACCCAATCCTATGGTTGGTGCTGTTATCGTTTGTGATGGACGAATCATAGGCGAAGGCTATCATGTGCGTTGTGGAGAAGCGCATGCCGAGGTCAATGCTATTCGTTCTGTAGTAGACAAGGAGAGCTTAAAGCGTTCGACTATATATGTTAGCTTAGAGCCCTGCTCGCATTATGGCAAAACGCCTCCTTGTGCCGATCTTATAATCAGAATGCAGATACCTCGTGTAGTGATTGGATGTAAAGATCCATTTGTGCAGGTAGCCGGCCAAGGTATAGAACGCTTGCGAAATGCGGGTTGTGAAGTTGTTGTTGGCGTCCTTGAGAAAGAATGTCGTCAATTGATAAGACATTTCATTACATTTAATACTTTGCGTCGTCCTTATATTACGCTGAAGTGGGCCGAATCTGCAGATGGTTTTATTGACGTTGTACGTACCCAGGGTAAGCCAGCCCGACTGTCCAATGACTTGACAGCGATGCGCGTTCATAAGTTGCGTGCCGAGAATGATGCCATTATGGTAGGCACCAATACTGCCGAATTGGACAACCCTTCTTTGACTGTGCGGCATTGGTGGGGGGATAATCCTCTACGTGTGGTGACTGATAGCGAGTTGCGCCTATCTGGTGAACTAACGCTTTTTGATGGCACTGTCCCTACTTTGGTATTGACAAGATGTGGCGAGCGCAACCATCCTCATGCAGAACATGTGTTGTGGGGTGATGACGAAACGATGCTAGAACATTTGATGAAAGAATTGTATCAACGAAAAAAACAGACACTCATGGTCGAAGGAGGGCGTCAGTTGTTGCAATCGTTTATTGATGCGGGTCTATGGGATGAAATCATAATAGAAAAATCAGCGCAAAGCTTAGGGCATGGAATCTCATCGCCACAGGTTCATGGAGAGAATGCTTTCGAATCGGAATGTCATTTTGGACACACCGTCCTGCATTATCAAAAAGTGAATATTTAACTTCTCCTATAGGAAAAAAATAACTGTAAATAAAATTACATTCAAGACTACTCTGTTTCAAAGAGTGGTCTTGTTTTTTTTATAGGACTTAATTGGTAGCAATTTTGTGTAAGGCTATTCGTAAAGCGGGCTAGCCTTGTCTGGTGGAGTGACCGTGCTTGCTCACCTTGCCGATGACGGCTGCTCTACATTTTAATCGGAAGACTCTGATGTTCAACCTTCGTTTGTCTTGTTTTGGTATTAATATTGTATTAAAAGAAGATTTTTGTAAATGATGATTATGTTTCATTTTTTTCTTTATGATGAACTCGTGTTTTAATTGTGATGTTTATAAAAATTACAATTTTATAGCTTCTCGAATGTCTTTATCAAGCATTACATGTGAAAATGTGTAAAACTGTTTAAAAATGAGTCATTTCTGTTTGGTTTTTGTTTTGCATGCCTTTCTGACCTTAATTTCATCGATAAAAACACTTTGTTTATCTATAATTTTATATAAAACTTACCTTTTAAATGCGGTATCGGAAAAAATGTTTCTATTTTTGCGACTTGTAAATAAACACATATCGTTCACAATGAGAATAAAATTATTATCAGCCATCGTCAGTTTTCTTCTTATATCATTTTCGATGAGCTCATGTTTGGGTGACAATGGCACGATAGAATATAGTTCAAACGCCTTGATACAGTCGTTTGCGCTTGATACTGTAAAAGGAAAAAACTATCTGTTTACCATAGATCAGCTACGTGGTCGGATTTATAATCAAGACTCGATGCCAGTAGGCTCGGATACGATAATCGATAAAATACTGATTACTACTCTTTCAGTTTCAGGAGTTGTAACTGTGCGCAATTATGACGACACAGCCGATACGCTTTTGAACATTTCCGATTCTATCAATTTGGCAGGAACCATGGAAAAACCTCTTGTTATGAAGGTTTGGGCACCTGATGGTATCAACCAAAAAGAATATTCACTAGAAGTACGCGTGCATCAGCAACAACCTGATTCATTGGATTGGGGCACTGCACCAATTGCGTCTAATTATGCTCCAGGCGTGACTGGCAAACAGAAATCTATCATTTATAACAATCAGATTTATCTTTATGCCAATGGACAACCCGTTTACATCACTTCGGTGTCTGACGGAAAGAGCTGGCGCAATGCTACAGTTGCTGGACTTCCATCAACTGACTTGACTTCATTGGTTCTCTTTATGGGCAATCTTTACGCCACAGTAGAAGGGTCGACAAAAGCTTATGTCTCTACCGATGGAATAAATTGGACTGATGCGGGGCTAGGTGATGAAATGGTCGTGTTTATTTCACCAATTAATGATATATTGACAGCAATACGTACCGTAGAAGAAACTGGTGCGAATGGCACTGCCACAAAAGAACGCTTCTGCAATACGGACGGCTCTACATGGACTGTAGGTGACACTGTACCTGAAACATTCCCTCAAAACAATATCTCGGCTGTGCGCTATACTACTTCTATTGGTGTAGAAAACTTATTGGTTGTAGGTAACACTGTGCATGCGTTTGAAAATGACACTACTACAGTGCCCTGGGGCTATATGGAGGGTCAAGAATGGGTGGCGCTCAACACAGAAACGCGTTTGGCTTGTCCTAAGTTCGAAGATCCATCTATTATATATTATGGTGGTGATTTCTATATATTCGGAAATTCATTCACTAACTTCTATAAATCAGTTGCTGGAATCATTTGGAACGAAGTAGAAGAGAACTTCCTTTTTCCAGAAACGATTCGCGATCAGGAATCTGATTATTCGATGGTGGTTGATGATGAAAACCGAATCTGGATCATGCGAGATACTCCAAACGAAGTTTGGCGTGGTAAACTGAATCGATTGGGCTTCTTGGTTCAATAAGTACTGATCATACAATTTTCGGTGCTCTCAGTCGTTCTTAATGAATAAAACATCATTGTAATAAAGAGTTGTGATTAAGAAAGTACTGATTGTTTGCATGACGCTTCTTTGGGCTACAGCTAATACCTGGGCACAAGATGAAGATGAGTTTAGAGCCGAATTAGGTGGCGCTTTAGGCGTTAGCTTCTATATGGGTGATGCTAACTATACAACCCCCTTTAAGCATTCGAGCGTAGTGGGTGGTGCAGTGGGCCGCTATATATTGAACCCTCGTATGGCTATAAAAGGAGATTTGCTAGTGGCGCGCATTGGTGGCGACACACGCGATTTCAGCAATAAATATCCAGGTCTGCAGGATGTGAGTTTTAAGCGTACGCTGATCGACCTGGGTGCACAATTTGAATATAATTTTCTGCCCTATGGGACAGGCTATGGATTTCGCGGCGGTTATCGTTTTACTCCCTATATATTAGGAGGAATGGGATTTACCTATGCGATACCTCCCGAGAAAGGAGTGTTTACAGTAAACTTTCCTATCGGTATCGGGGTGAAATATAAGGTTGCAAGGCGATTGAATCTGGGTTGTGAGTTTACGATGCGATTTAGCATGAGCGATAAGCTTGACGTGACTCATAAAGAGGGTTTACAGCTGAATGACCCCTATCAAATTAAAGGAAAAGGGTTGAAGAATAAGGATAGCTACTCGTTTACACTAGTGTACTTGACTTATGATCTCTTTCCCAAATGTAAAGAATGTAATTACTAGAAAGATGTCTGATATACTGGAAATTGATCCGAACCGGATACCACAACATATCGCTATCATCATGGATGGCAATGGCAGATGGGCGAAACAGCGTGGCTTGTCGCGTTCGTTTGGTCATAAAGTGGGCGAGGAGACAGTGCATGTCATTGCTGAAGAAGCGGCACGCCTAGGCGTGAAGTTTTTGACGCTTTACACCTTCTCGATGGAAAACTGGAACAGGCCAGCCGAAGAAATAGAGGCATTGATGAATCTTCTTTTCGATTCGATCGAAGAAGAGACATTCATGAAAAATAACATCAGTTTTCAGGTTATAGGGGATTTGAGTTTACTCTCTGATCCAATCAAACTAAGACTGAAACAGTGTATCGAACATACTTCTACCAATACAGGGATGTGTTTGGTGTTGGCTTTGAGCTATTCCTCGCAATGGGAAATAACAGAAGCTACCCGACAAATAGCAGAGCTGGTGAAAAAAGGAGAGATGAATGTAGATGAGATTTCGAAAGAAACCATCCAACAGCACCTTTCAACGAGCTTTATGCCCAATCCGGATCTGCTCATTCGCACTGGTGGAGAGTGTCGTCTGAGCAATTTCCTTTTGTGGCAATGCGCTTATTCGGAACTTTATTTTTGTAATACCTTTTGGCCCGACTTCAGAAAAGCCGAACTAGAAGAAGCTATAAGTTATTATCAGAATCGCGAACGCCGATTTGGTAAAACGAGCGAGCAAATCAGTTAACTCTAATATTTATTTTATAATATATACACATAAATGCATTATCGTTTTTTTCGTATATTCATTACGCTAGCCTTCCTTGTAGGATGTGTGACTACTGGCTTTGCGCAAGAGGACAACACTGACGAAACTTCAAAACCTGTGATTCTCTATTCGGGTACGCCCAAGAAGTATGAGATCGCAGACATTCAGGTAGAAGGTGTGAAGAACTATGAAGACTATGTACTTATCGGATTGTCAGGTCTTTCAGTGGGACAAACCATTTCTATGCCTGGTGATGACATTACAACTGCGATCAAACGGTATTGGCGTCATGGTCTTTTTTCGAATGTGCAAATCACTGCCGAGAAGGTTGAAGATGGAAAAGTGTGGCTGAAGATAAGTCTGACTCAACGTCCTCGTATCTCGGAGATTCGCTATCATGGTGTAAAGAAGTCGGAACGTCAAGATTTGGAAGCTAGACTAGGTCTGGTGAAAGGTAGTCAGATCACTCCTAACTTGGTAGATCGTGCAAAGACATTAATAAAGCGCTACTTTGATGATAAAGGTTTTAAAAATGCTGAAGTTATCATCACACAGCGTGATGACAATGCAAACGAAAATCAGGTTATCGTTGATGTAGATATCGATAAGAAAGAGAAGATTAAGATAAACAGCATCGAGATCATCGGTAATGAGGCCTTGTCGGACAATCGTATTAAGAATGCGATGAAGAAAACAAACGAAAAAGGCAAATTGCTGAATCTGTTCAAAACGAAGAAGTTTATTAACGAAAAATACGAAGAGGATAAGAATAATGTCATCGACAAATACAACGAATTGGGTTACCGTGATGCGGTGATTGTTCGTGATAGTGTTTGGAATCATAATGACAAGACTGTCAACATCTTGCTTGAAGTAGAAGAGGGTGATAAATACTATCTGCGCAATGTGACTTGGGTAGGTAATACATTATATCCTTCGGATCAATTGAATTATATGCTTCAGATGAAGAAAGGGGACGTTTACAACCAGAAATTGTTAGAAGAACGTCTTTCGACCGATGAAGATGCAATCGGTAACTTATACTATAATAATGGTTACCTGTTTTATAATCTCGATCCAGTAGAAGTAAATATAGATGGCGACTCTATCGACCTCGAAATGCGTATATATGAAGGAAGACAGGCTACTATCAATAAGATTATCATTAATGGTAATGACCGTCTGTATGAGAATGTAGTGCGTCGTGAACTTCGTACGCGCCCTGGACAATTGTTTAGCCGTGATGATTTGATGCGCTCGTATCGCGAAATAGCACAGATGGGACATTTCGACCCTGAACTGATCAAACCTGATGTGCAACCAGATCCAATGAATGGTACAGTAGATATCGCTTATGACTTGGTTTCAAAAGCCAATGACCAAGTGGAATTCTCTGCAGGTTGGGGACAAACTGGTGTAATCGGTAAATTGAGCTTGAAGTTCACCAACTTCTCTATGGCTAACCTTTTCCGTAAGAATGATAATTATCGTGGTATATTACCCCAGGGTGACGGACAGACACTGACCATCAGTGGACAGACAAATGCTCGTTACTATCAATCTTATAGCATTTCGTTCTTCGATCCTTGGTTTGGTGGTAAACGCCCTAACTCATTCTCATTATCAGCGTTTTACTCTCGTCAGACTGATATCAGTAGTCGCTATTACAACAGTGCATACTACAATAACTATTACAATAGCTATTACAGTGGCTATGGTGGTTATGGCTCTTACAACTATGGTAACTATAATAACTACGAGAATTATTATGACCCAGACAAGTCTATCCAGATGTTCGGTTTCTCGGCAGGATGGGGTAAGCGTTTGAAATGGCCAGATGACTACTTTACTTTGTCTGCTGAGTTGGCTTTCCAACGTTATATCTTGAAAGACTGGCAATATTTCCCAGTGACCAATGGTAAGTGTAACGATATTAGCTTGGGTATCACTTTGGCACGTAGCTCTATTGACAACCCATTGTTCCCACGTCAGGGATCTGAATTCTCATTGTCTTTGTACTTGACACCTCCTTACTCGCTGATTGATGGTATTGACTATAAAGGATATTACAATGCTGACGGTACAATCACACAAGATAACCGTAACAAACTATACAACTGGATCGAGTATCATAAATGGAAATTCAAAGGAAAGATTTATGTACCTTTGATGGACTACGTGAAACATCCTAAGACATTGGTATTGATGTCACGTGTTGAGTTTGGTATCTTGGGACACTATAATAAATATAAGAAATCTCCATTTGGTACATTTGATGTGGGTGGTGATGGTATGACTGGTTACTCTAGCTATGCTACAGAAAGTATCGCACTACGCGGTTACGAGAATAGTGCCTTGACGCCTTACGGTTATGAAGGTTATTCTTATGCACGCTTTGGCTTAGAATTGAGATATCCTCTGATGATGGAAACAAGTACAAACATTTATATCTTGACGTTTGTTGAAGCTGGTAATGCATGGAATGACATTAGCCGTATTAATCCTTTCGACTTGAAACGTTCAGCTGGTGTGGGTGTACGTATCTTCTTGCCAATGATTGGTATGATGGGTATTGACTGGGCTTATGGTTTCGATAAAGTCTTTGGATCGAAAGAATATGGTGGTAGCCGATTCCATTTCATCTTGGGACAAGAGTTCTAAAACAAGTATCTGATATAAAACTAGGCATTATGAAGAAATTTCTTTTAGCAATCACATTGATGGTTTGTGCCTTTACGGGTGCGAATGCGCAAAAATATGCGCTCATTGATATGGAATATATCCTAAAGAATATTCCTGCCTACGAACGAGCAGCCGAGCAGCTGAACCAGATTTCCAAGAAATGGCAGAGTGAAGTAGAGGCTCTGGCATTGGATGCACAGAATATGTACAAGAATTATCAGTCAGAATCAGTTTTTTTGAGTGATGAACAAAAAGCGCAGAAAGAAGAGGAAATTATCGCGAAAGAAAGAGAGGCAGCCGAATTGCGACGCAAATATTTTGGTCAAGACGGTGAGCTTTTCAAAAAACGTGAGAGTCTGATGGCACCTATCCAGGATGAGATATATAATGCTGTAAAAGATATTGCTGAACAAAAGAGCTATTCAATGGTGATAGATAGAGCTTCAGCTTCTGATATTATTTATGCCTCACCACGGATAGATATAAGTAATGAAGTATTAGCGAAATTAGGATATTCAAATTAATTTCTTACATTTGCAACTTCATAAAATCAAATTGAATATTAAACAAATAAAATAAAGAACTATGCTAAAGAAAATCGCACTTTTAATTTTGATTGTTCTCCCAATGGGGGTTTTTGCTCAAACACTTAAATTCGGTCATATGAATTCATCGGAAGTGATTCCATCTATGCCCGAATATACAAAGGCTGTAAACGACTTGACTGCTTTGGAACAAAAATACACTGAAGAATCTCAGCGTTCACAAGAAGAATTCTCAAAAAAATATCAAGAATTCCAACAAGCGATGGCTGATGGTACTCTTCCTCAAAACATCGCAGAAAGAAGACAAAAAGAACTTCAGGATATGATGCAACGCTTGGAGGCTTTCCAACAAGAAGCTCAACAAAGCATGCAAAAAGCTGAGCAAGATTTGATGCTACCCATCTACCAAAAACTGAATACAGCTATTGAAGCTGTAGGTGCAGCAGAAGGTGTGATTTATGTATTTGATTTGGCACGTACTCCAATTCCTTATGTAGGTCCTCAAAGCATCGATCTTACTCCAAAGGTAAAAGCTCAAATGGGCATCAAGTAAGAATACTCCGAAAGGAAAAAAGTATATCAGGAAAGAGAAGAGAACGTATGTTTCTCTTCTCTTTCCTTTTTTTTGTATCTTTATACCTCAACATTTATTGTATGGATACCAATACTCAATTATTGCATGAATTAATCTCAAAGAACCCAGGACCTATAGGGGTTTTCGATTCGGGCTATGGTGGTCTCACTATTCTGGAAAAGATACGTGATGAGCTTCCACAATATGACTACATTTATCTAGGAGACAATGCTCGCTCGCCATATGGCACTCGCTCATTCGAAATTGTATATGATTATACTAAACAAGCAGTTTGTAAACTCTTTGAGCTGGGATGTCAATTGGTCATATTAGCGTGTAATACAGCTTCGGCTAAGGCATTGCGTACGATTCAGATGAATGATCTACCAATCATAGATCCTGATAGACGTGTCTTAGGAGTGATTCGCCCGACCGTAGAAAGTGTAGGAAAGATAACGAAAAGTGGTCATGTGGGTGTGTTGGCTACAGTTGGTACTATCAATTCTGAATCTTATCCGATGGAGATAAAAAAGTTATTTCCAGAAGTGACAGTAGTAGGAGAGGCTTGCCCGATGTGGGTTCCTATCGTTGAAAACAACGAATCGATGAGTGATGGGGCAGATTTTTTTGTGAAAAAGAGTATTCAGAATATTCTAGCGAGAGATCCTCAATTAGATACTCTTGTATTGGGGTGTACGCATTATCCGCTTTTAATCCCCAAAATAGAGCGCTTCGTTCCGGATGGAATACAAATTATAGCTCAGGGAGAATATGTGGCGAAAAGCCTCGAAAATTACCTTTACAGGCATCCTGACCTAGAATCGAAATGTACAAAACGAGGACAATGTAAATATTATACTACTGAAAGTACTGATAAGTTTAGAGAGTCTGCATCGGTATTCTTAAAATCTGATATTGACGTGGAGCATATCGTACTTGGCTAAGATTGAAAATTTATACACCCTATAAACTTAAAATATATTAAATACGAGTATTGTAAGATACGTTGACTATTCTTTTTTGTTTAAAGATTATAACGAGCGAATGAAATTATTAATCGAATAAATATGAACTCTATGGGCGAAAATATAGACAAAGGACGTTTAGTTGAAGTATTCAACGGTTCGAGATGGGAAGCTGAATTGGTGAAAGGGCTATTGGAGAGTGCTGATATTGAAGCTACGGTAAAGGATGGGTTAATGTCATCGATAGTTCCTTATGTTAGTCCAACAGTTTCAGTATTGGTTAATAACGATCAATATGAACCGGCAATGGAGATAATTCGTAGCCGCGATAATGTATAAAAATGATTTAGTGTCTTAATTAAAAGAAGGAGTGTCGGGAGATGCTCCTTTTTTATTGGAGCAATATGGGCTCACCAGATAAACCATGGGGAATTAAGCATATAACTTTGTAAGCCTAAAGAGGAAAAACTTTATATCAACAACTCCTCTTAGGCTTGTTCTAAAAGCTTTGATTTTAGCATTAAATGATTCTGCAAATGCATTGGTCGCTCTA
>CAMTPC010000113.1 GCA_947074295.1 uncultured Bacteroides sp.
ATGCCAAAATAGGCTTCGCCAAATACCTTCATGGCTTCGGCTCCTACACCTGCCGCACCAATGGTATGGGCAACAGTATTGAGCGAAAGGATAGCGGCAATAGGACGATCAATCTCTGTCTTGAGTTTGTTAAAAATGAAGGCCGATTTTGACCCCTCCTTCTCCTTCATCACAATAAAGGAAGTAGGGGTTGATAATAATACTGCTTCGAGAATAGAGCACATGAATGAGATGCCCAGGGCGATAAATAGGTATAATAAAATAAGTTCCATTTGTTTTTGTTATAAGAGTTTGAATAATGTATGTCTATGATATACATTATAATCTCAATACAAATGGAATTATGCTAAAGCATCGCCACAGTTCTTTGTCTGTATATTGATGTAATTGCTTGAAGACTCTTTCTATTAGTTTATACTACTTCTTTACACAATTAACATCTGGAGCCAGTTATTGTTCATTGATGTCCATGTCACTGAGGTAGATCTCTAATGCTTTCGTCGAGATGTGTATCTCGCGGATCGAGATACCAAGAGAAATAATCAATAACACCAAAGCGAAACCGAAAATATAAACCGAAGTGAGGTAAAGCTCGATATAAATCAGAAACATACTGAGCACGCAGAAAAATAAGCTGGCGATTCCAGTAAATTGCATGGCACGAGTCAGATACAATCTTTTTTTCAGATTCTCAATTTGAGCAGCTGTCACGGCCGATGGGTTTACAGTATATTCATCTTTCAATGTTCGGACGAGCTGTGCATACGATAAAAAGCGATTGGTGTAGGCAAGCATAATCAGCGAAATGGCCGAGAATAAAAGGGCAGGGGTGGTTAGGTCTATCTGCATAATCTTACAAAATGGGTAATTCTAGAAAAAATTATTCTGTAGTTAATGTCCAAACTACAGCGCCTGTCTCAAGGATTAAATCGTTGGGGCTGAGCTTTACTTGGAGGCCGCGTTGCCCTGCACTCACATAGATGGAGGTATATTGGAGTGCGGTATAATGGATGTAGGTGGGGAATTGCTTTTTCATGCCGATAGGCGAGCATGCGCCTCTAATATAACCCGTGAGGGGCAGCAGCTCCTTCATCGGGATAAGATCGCACTTCTTGTTGTCCGAAACTTTGGCAGCGCGCTTCAGGTCCACTTCGTCTGCACCAGGAATGATGCAAACGAAATAGCCTGTCTTGTCGCCTTTTAATACGAGTGTCTTAAAAACCTGTCGAACATCCTCATTGAGGCATTCGGCTACATGGATAGCACTTAAATCGCTTTCATCCACTTCATAAGGGATAAGTTCATAAGCTATATTAGCTTTGTCTAGTAAGCGAGCTACGTTGGTCTTTTGAATCTTCATAATGCCTGAGATGTTTATTCTTGTTTTTTCAGTTCAAAGCCTAGCATCATACCTTCATATTGCGATGCCAGTGTACTGATTGACTTTAATGCCGTACTATTGGTCTTGCTAGATAAGAAAGTGATGAGTTTCAATAGCTTGTCCGAGTTAAAGAGCATGTCCATGCTTGTAGTGCTATAGTTCACCTCGGCGCCCATATTGAGCAAACGAGCAAATTTCAGATTCAGCTTCTTCGTTTCACTGTCATAGGTATAGGTGCCTGGCATAGTGCGTCCGGCAACAACAGATGTAAAAGTGCTATCGGCCGCGAAGGTAAAGGTCATGCTGCCTGGGGTGATGCCGAATTTGACCAACTGTTCATCGAGCTTGCTTTCAGCGGCTTTCGCTGCTGCTACACCACCGGCTTTCAGTAATAGGTTATCCGACTCAAATTGTACAGCCGAACCGCTATACACCCATGTACCTTCTAGCAATACGTTGTTATTGGCACCCGTTACAGCATTTACCACTTTATTAATATTGTCTTTGTTGAGTAAATCGCTCCACGATTGTGCCGATGCATTTTGTAGGGATAGAAACAAAAGCACGACACATGCTAAGGTAGTTTTAATAGTCATTCTCATAGGTTTATGTATTAAATTAATAAATGGATTTATTTCAAGGATTTGTTGATATTTTCGATGTAGCCCAGAATCTCTTTGCGTCCTAGCCTATTTGTTGAAGAAGAAATGAAATAAGGAGGAAGCTCTTCCCATTGTTCTTGCAGCGCTTTCAGATAAGCCTTTATGTTGGGTCCTAGTTTGCCACCTTTTAGTTTGTCGGATTTAGTGAAGACAATAGCGAAGGGAATGCCATTCATACCCAGCCATTCCATGAACTCTATATCTATCTTTTGGGGCTCAAGACGACTATCAATCAGCACAAATAGATTGGTCATCTCTTCGCGATCCAAGATATAGTTTTGGATGACTTTAGTGATCTGTTCTTGTCCTTTCTTACCACGTTTCGCATAGCCATATCCAGGTAAATCGACGATATACCACTCTTTGTTGATCAAGAAGTGGTTGATGAGCATGGTCTTGCCCGGAGTAGATGAGGTCATGGCTAGTCCATTGCGACCAGTCAGCATATTAATAAGGCTCGATTTTCCAACATTGGAGCGGCCAATGAAAGCGTATTCAGGAAGATTGTCAGAAGGACACTTCTTTACATCGGTGTTGCTTATAATGAATTCAGCATTATTTATTTCCATATAGCCAATTTATTTAGTTGTTTCTTGAATGAGAGTAAATATAGACCTACAAAGGTAAGCACTCCATTCAACATTAACAATTCGTAGCCAAATTTATATTGATATTTATACATCACCCATTGGTCTATTCCAAAGCAGATAAAGGGCGATGCCACTGCTACAAGGGGCACTAAACGATCTGCCGTGTCGCGTTTTGTAAGAAGTCCAAAAGCAAACATTCCCAATAATGGGCCATACGTATAGCCTGCAATCACATAGATGGCGTCGATGATGCTTTGGTTGTCGAAAAGCTTCACTACGCATATGCAAGCAATCAGCACGATTGACATAAGTATATGGATGCGTTTGCGGATAGTATTGGCTTTTTCTTCGCTTTTCTGGCCTGTGTTCAGCAGGTCGATGCATACACTGGTAGTCATGGCGGTGAGTGACGAGTCGGAACTACTAAAAGCGGCAGCGATGATACCGATGGTGAAAAGCACTACAACGGCTTGCCCCAGATAGCCTTGTGTGGCAAACATAGGGAGGATATCATCGTTAACAGCTGGCAGTGTCATGCTCATTTGATCGGCCAGCAGAATGAGGAGGATACCCAAACAAAGGAAAAGGAAATTGAGTGGTACGAATGAGAAACCATAACAATACATATTCTTTTGTGCATCGCGTAGGTTGCGGCAGGTCAGGTTCTTCTGCATCATGTCTTGGTCCAATCCTGTCATCACAATCACAATAAATATACCGCTAAAGAATTGTTTGAAGAAGTTCTGGCGTGATACCCAATCGTCGAACACGAAGATGCGCGAGTAGGGGGTCGCTTCAATGGTTTGCCACACCGTGTTGCCTCCGAAGTCTAATCGCTGTACCACAAAGCCGATGATGCATATCAGTGTCACCACCAAGCACAGTGTCTGTAAAGCGTCAGTCCATACTATCGTCTTGATACCGCTGGTATGCGTATAGATCCATACGGCCATTACAGAGCCTGCTGCAATCACCGCAAAAGGTATATCCCACTGTGCAAAGATATAGGTATAAAGGATCAGGCAAACGAGGTAAAGACGTGCGGCTGTACCCAACATGCGCGATAATAGGAAGAAAAAAGAACCTGTCTTGTAGCTATAAGGACCGAGACGTTGCCCCAAGAAGCCATAGATACTGATTAGATTGAGGCGATAATACAGCGGCAATAATACATGCGCCACTATCAAATAGCCAAAGAAAAAGCCGAATACAGTCTGCATATACGTCATATCCATGTGGCGCACCATGCCAGGCACCGACACAAATGTAACACCAGAAATACTGGTGCCAATCATACCGAACGCCAAGACAAACCAAGGCGATTTATTCTCGCCGCGGAAAAAGGCGGCATTAGACTTACCTTCGCGACCACGGCCTGTGATACGCGCGATCAGTAGCAAGATACCGAAGTAGCCAATTATTGTAAGTAGTATTGTCATAGTGAGGCAAAGATACGCACGATTTAGATAATTTTCATACCGCTGTCTTCAATTATTGTTTATCTTTGCCTGCATCGTAAAGACGATTTTGAATTATTGAACTGTATGAATCAACAATATCCTTCACAGCTCCTTGAGCGCGCCATCAACGAGTTCTCAAAACTTCCGGGCATTGGTCGTAAGACTGCACTCCGATTAGTATTGCATCTGTTGCGGCAAGACACTGAAGCTGTCGAACTATTTGGCAATGCCATCGTTACTCTTAAACGAGAGGTGAAATACTGCAAGGTGTGTCACAACATCTCCGATACGGATACATGTCAGATCTGTGCCAATCCTTCGCGCGATAGCTCAACAGTCTGTGTAGTGGAAAATATACGTGACGTGATGATTGTAGAGGGTACACAGCAGTTTCGTGGTCTATATCATGTGCTGGGTGGTGTCATTTCCCCTATGGATGGTATCGGCCCCAATGATTTGCAGATTGATAGCTTGGTGGAGCGTGTGAAGAAAGGAGACGTCAAAGAAGTCATATTTGCTCTGAGCACCACCATGGAAGGTGATACGACCAACTTCTATATCTATCGTAAACTAGAGAAGTTACCCGTTAAGCTCAGTGTTTTAGCGCGTGGTGTCTCTATAGGCGATGAGCTAGAATATACTGATGAAGTGACGCTAGGGCGAAGCATTGTCAACCGTACGCCTTTTACAGGGAACGTATAATTTATTAAATGAAAGAACAGTATTACCTTTATGGAGAAAAAGATAAAAAGAACAGTTTGTTTATTGGGATGTGCATTTGTTATGTTTTGGCTGATAGCCGGTGTCATCATATTTTTGGGGGAGATTGACGTGTTGACAGTGGGCTTATATGCTGCCGATGAGCGCATGGCTTATATGCTCGAATCAATTTGTATCCTCCTTACCGCAGCATGCATCCCATTGCCTCTAAAGCTGTTCAATGTGGCGCTGAAACGCTTCATGGATAAGCAAACCTTTCCGAAGGCATTGGAAAGCTATACGCTTTTCAGCATTTTGCGACTGGCCATTCTCTTTATACCTGTCTATTTCGGCTTTGTGATCTACTATCTTGTATTGACCAAAACTGGAATGTTCTGTGCCATGATTGGTTTGGTAGCCTCCTTGTTTTGTGTGCCCGACACTAACCGTTTACGAAAAGAACTCTATATAACAGCAGGTGACGAATGAAACTATCAGTAGTAATAGTCCACTCCAACGAGAAGTATTTCTTGGCACAATGCCTACATTCGCTTCTCAAAGCCTTGCAGCCAATATCGGCCGAGGTTATAGTAGTGGATAATGCTTCTACTGATGATTCCCAAAGCTATATCAAGCGGCTATTTCCGCAGGTGCGCTATATCTACAATACCGATAATGTCGGTTTTGTCTGTGCCAACAATCAAGCCTTGCATCTATGTCAAGGAGATTATATCCTGTTACTCCATCCCGATACCTTATTGCCCGAAGACAATATCCAACAAGTGATTCGATTCTTCGATGTACATTCCGAGGCAGGTGTTTGTGGAGTAAAGATGCATGCGGGCAATGGATATTTTTTGCCCGAGTCCAAGAGGCGTTATCCTTCGGCATCAGCCTATTTCTGGCATCTTTCTGGCATTTCCCAGATATTTCCTCATCAGTCGTGGTTTGATGATTTTTATCTCTCGCGCTATTCCTCACACGAGGTACATCCAGTCTCTGTGCTGGCTAGTCCCTATATGATGATGCGACGAGATACCATCGAAAAGACCGGTCTGTTCGATGAGGATTTCTCGGTATACGGTGAAGATCTGGATTTGTCATGTCGCATGGAAGAAGCTGGTTATACCAACTATTATCTACCTTACCCCATATTGCATTACAAGAACGATAGCGCTAAGAAGCTTTCAACTCAATATATTCGTAGTGTCTATGGCGCTATGCATACCTTTTTCCGGAAACGTAGCTATCGCTATAACTCAGTCACCCGGGTGATGCAGCATGCCAGCATTCATATGCAGTATGGCATGAAACAAGCTGCTGAAGCCTTACGCCGCAATATCAGTCAATTCATGCCAGTGCATCAGCTCATTCCGCGATATTTCATCTTCGCACACGAGGATAGCGTCTTAGGCATACGTAAGCTTTTGAAGAAGAACCACCTGAATGGTCCGCACCACATCATGATTGCCAATGAGCGCTCCACTGCCCAAGGACACGATATAGTCATTCCGGGTAAGAATGGCTTTACGCATGTGGTATATGATAGTCGTGTATTCTCTTATAAGAAAATGCTCGACCTTCTGACTGGTTGTAAGCTACAGGGAGTGCAACTGGGTGTCTATCATCCCCAATATCATATCTTGGTGACGCCCGGTAAAAACTATTTCTAATTTAACATCACCTAATGAAAAGAACTTATCTGACTGATTCAAGCATTAATTTACGGCCGGTCGAACCCGAAGACCTAGACCTCATGTACGCTATTGAGAATGATTCGGAAATGTGGGATGTGTCGGGTATCAGCGTACCTTACTCACGCTATGTGCTGCGACAATACATCGAAAACTCTCAAAACGATATGTTTGCCGATAAACAGTTGCGCTTGATGATAGTACGTCAGAGTGATAAACGTATTGTAGGCACGATAGACTTGACGGACTTCTCGCCTATGCACAATAGGGCTGCCGTTGGGATAGGAATAATGAAAGATTATCGTCGAGAGGGTTATGCCTCCTTGGCACTTGAGCTGTTGGCCGATTACGCTTTTCATTTTTTGCATATTCACCAACTCTATGCGCAGGTAGCCATGAGCAATACTTATAGTTTAAGGCTATTTCAGAAATGTGGTTTTGTGCAGACAGCTACTCTGAAAGATTGGGTGCGTATGGGTGATACTTTTGAAGATGCTGCCTTTTTTCAGCGCATCAATCCAGTCTGATACAATACTGTAGGAAAAGTCTATCAGTTCATCATCGGTATTTGTGGAAAACGCGACCAGGTATAGTATTTATCGCCTTGCATGGACAATACTTCGCGCCACATATCCTCTGAGTCTATTCCTAAAAGCTCATTATAGTCTTCCTTACCGACAATCCACGTGTTTTCTTCTATCTCATGCTGTAATTGGCGTTCTTGCCACCCCGAATAACCTACAAAGAAACGAATGTTGTTTATCGCATCCCGGTTTTGGAGGATGTGCTTTTTGATGGCCGTAAAATCACCGTTGAGATATAGATTCTTGTCTACTTTCAGCGAGCCAGATATGTTAGGTAGAGTGTGTAAATAAAAGAGGGTATCGTCTGCTACAGGTCCACCCTTATATAAAGGAATATCATCTAAGTAGCGGAATTCTTGAATTAGCTCATTAAGAAGTATAGGATGTCGTTTGTTCAGTACCAATCCCATACTGCCGTCTTCAGAATGGTCGATGAGCAGCACAACAGAGCGCCCAAACATAGCATCACAAAGGAAAGGTTCCGATATCAGAATCTTTCCTTGTGATGGTACAATGTCATTAGACTGTATTCGAAATAGATCAGCGTTGTTTGGATTCATGCCTAAATATAGAAATACTTTTATTTAGAAGCAAATAATCCAACAACTTTTTCGGAAATAACAGTCGTTAAAATTTTAGTCCACAGGATGATTCTTGGCAAAAATAGCCATTCTTTCATCCAATTGTTCGTACTGATGATCGCCTATAAAAGAGGTGCAAGCTCGCAATCCTTCTTGATTGCTTCCTGTTGTGGCTAGCGATATCGCACTCACTCCGTAATACATCAATTCCTTCGCCAATTCACTGCTTGTCATGCCTGGATAGCCTAGTGTGAAGTAGAATCCATCGGCTACGGGATTCTCTAAATCCTTATCGTAAACCAGATGAAAACCATGGCGCAAGAATATCTCTTTCAGCTTGCGGGCACGATCACCATATACCTTTACTTCTTCTACAAAATTGTAGGTGCCATCTGCAGCGGCTTTCAACATAGCCGCCAGAGCATATTGTGCCGAGTGGCTTGTCCCAGAAGAGAGAGCATAGAGCACACGATGCACAAACACCGATCCGAATGTACCCGTACCACCATAGCGTTTTGCCAATCCTGGATAGCTGCGATGATAGAGCTTATCGGAGATGCAGGTCACACCGATGCGTTGTCCGGCATAACTGAATGCTTTAGAGCCCGATATCAGCAATACATAGTTGTCTGTATAGTGTGAGATAGATGCTTGGAAAGGTCCCTCAAAAGGTTTGCTGAGGTCCTTACGGAAGTCCATGGCAAAATAGGCCAGGTCTTCGAGCACAATAGCATCATATTGAGTGGCGAGTTGTCCGATTGTCTTCAGTTCTTCTTCCTCCAAGCAGATCCAGCAAGGGTTATTGGGGTTGCTATACACGATGGCCGATATGTTGCCTTTTGCCAGATAGCTCTCTAGTTTGTCATGTAGCTTTTCGCCCCGATATTTGTAAACATCAAATGTTTCATATTTCTGGCCCATCACCACCAATTGCTGTTTTTGCACAGGAAAGCCCGGATCGATAAACAGTATTGTATCACGCTTTTCGTCGCATTGGCTGCAAGTCAAGAAAGCCGCATAGGTGCCTTGCATGGAGCCCGTCACGGGTACACACCCTTCGGGGCTGAGATCGTTGTTGATATAAGCCTTGATAAAACGCGATGCCTCCTTCTTTAGCGCCGGCAATCCGTTGATATCGGGGTAAATCGCTGCCACACCATTTTGTAAGGCTTCTATTTCAGCTTTTACTCCGATGGCTGATGGGGGCAATCCAGGCACACCCATTTCCATCTTGATAAACTCAATGCCCGAAGCTGTTTCGGCTTGTGCAGCGATGGCCTTTACCTCGCGTATAGTTGCTTTACCAAAATCGTTTAGACCGAAAGCTACGATAGCCTCGTCTATCAGTTGTTTTTCAATAGGAGTCTTTTCCATATTAGTATAGTTGTATTGGATTGTTAGATTTGGAGTCAAAGGTTTGTGCTGATCATCTCTTCCTTATTCTAGTTCGAAAAAGTCGGATGGGATACTACGTTTCAGCGTATAGAGCTGTACTTCTCGGCCAGCTATAATTCCTTTTTCTCTTAAAGCAAGTTCTATGGTTTTATAAGCTAACTCTGGATGATTATTGTCCTTGCTCAGATGGCATAGCCATATGTAGTGCAATTTATCCGTATAGTTGTCTGCCAAGAACCGTGCGGTAGCATTGTTGCTCATGTGGCCATTCGCCCCTGTTATGCGATGTTTCAGATGCGCAGGATAAGACCCCATGCGCAGCATTTCTTCGTCGTAGTTGGCTTCCAGCACCAGGTAGTTGGCTTTGCGGATATAATGCGCTGCCAGTGGTGTGATTTCCCCAAGGTCTGTAAGAAATGAAAACACTTTCCCGAACACCTCAATGCAATAGCCCACATTGTCCGTACCGTCATGAGGCACTTCAAATGACTCTATCTTGAAATCTTCCAGCGTCATGGGTGTTCCTTTTTCGAGGATGCGTACAGAGGTCGAAAGTTTTTCGGTCACACAGTAGCTTTTATTGATGCCCTGATGGATCATTGTGGTGGCATAGATAGGTATGGCATGCTTCTCGCCCAAATGTCCCACTGCCTTTATGTGGTCGGCATGATCATGCGTGATAAATACTGCACGAATCGTTTCGAGTAGTATGCCATGTTCTTTCAAAATCTTTTTGATGTTGCGGATACCTATTCCTGCATCAATCAAAATTCCATATGTATCGGTGCCCAGATAGTAGCAGTTTCCGCTGCTTCCGCTGCCCAGGCTTAAAAATCTTATTTTCATTCTTGTTTTTTACTGTGGCTGTTATGCAAATTTGCCGTCGACTTTAGGCAAAAGCGACGGCAAATATAATAAATATAGGAGTTTTATCTTTTTAAACCTTCTTCTTTTTATCGATAATCTGAGTCACTTTCGAGAAAATCAACAATGCAACAGCAGCTACCAGACCGATTCCTGCAAAATAGTACCATATATAGTGTGCGTTGGCGCTAGCTGCTTGCCATGCGGCATGCGAATCGAACAAGGCAGGATCGGGACAATATTTGGTGAGCAACACCCCCGCTATACCGAATCCGAAGATAGACGACAAGAACGAGTGGAGGTGGCTAAAACCGAGGTACATACCTTCTTCGCCTTTGGGCGCTTGTAGAGAGAAGTATTCCAAGTAGCGTGGCGAGATGAAACATTCGGCCAACGCCTGAATCACGATACCAGCGATCATCATCAAGGTGATGTTGCTCATGCCGCTGATGATATCGTTGCCCAATACATTTCCCATAGCCATCAGTAATGCCGATAGAGGAATGAGGAACATGCCCACATTCATAGAGGTGATGGCAGTACGCTTCGCCATAAGACGGGTGATGAAGTTGACGCAACACACCACCACAAATGGGTTCACATTGGCTATCCAACCTGGTTTGGCCCCTTCGCCAGCTAGACGAATCACGTATTTGGGCATCGTGGCATATAGCTGCTGTTGTACCATCCAGAAACCTGTGATGATCAAGATCAGGATCAATAAACGCCAGTTGCACAGGATACGAAGAAAGCCGCGACCGATGTCGGCCATACTCTTTCCTTCGCCAGCGTGATGAGCCGATTTGTAGAGAAAGAATACGGCAATAAGTGCCAAAAGTGTCATGGCTGCCGCAAAGTAGTTGATGAAGATATAGGCTCTGTCACCAATCACATCGCGCAAGGGGTCGATTACAGTCTTACCAGTGAAGGCACCGATATTTACCATCATGTAAAAGATCGAATAACCTTTGGCACGAGTGGCTTCGGTGGTTTCAGTGGCTACTGATGCCGATATAATTGATTTGATAAACGAACCACCAATCATCAGTACAAACAAGATGGGGACAATGATCCAACGCGAGCCGCTTGATGTAAGTCCGTTAAAATGAGTAGTCACACCGTATGATACAAGACCTGTCGATTCGAGCAGAGTAGGGAAAACTCCCAATCCGAAATACCCGATAGTGAGCAACAAGAATGCGATCAACATTGATTTGCGGAAACCTATCTTGTCGGCATAAGCACCCGAGAAGATGGGAAGTAAATAGAGACCTCCCGAGAAAAGTCCCGAAATCATACTGGCCTCAAAGTCATTGAAACCAAGGATGTTTGATAAATACAGAGTGAGTACAATAAATACTGCATAGTAGGACATGCGTTCTAGTAATTCGACCGAGTTGGCCACCCAAAAGGCTCTAGAATACTTAGGCGTCATGTTTGGTGATGGGTTGTTCATGTTATTATTTAATTATTTACGTTATCGTGTACAAATATAGCAGATTTACTTCTCGTTTCAAAATTAAATAAATACAGCCTAATCATGATCTGATGGCTTTGCTGTTCGAATAATTTTTGAATTTATACATTTCGATACCCGTTGTAAATCAGTAGTTTGGCCAATTCGTTGAAATTTTTTCTATTATCAGGTGAACAAAAAACATTTGCGCTGTGTTATAATGATGTGTTTTTCATAGTATTAGATATAAGATTAATTAAAGGAGATTGTACCGGCTTG
>CAMTPC010000114.1 GCA_947074295.1 uncultured Bacteroides sp.
CGACTAGGACAATATGGTTGCATCTGGTTCCTGACGAATGAAATGATCTCGTCTTCGTTCCCCGATGGTGAATTGCTTTTCAATAGATCTAATAATAGATTGGGATCAAAACTTAAAATATTGCTCATATTCTTATAATTTGGATTTCATTAAAACAAACTTCTTCAGAGGTTCTAAATCTGTACTGCATTTAGTATGTCCACAGGGTGAATCACCTCCACAAAGAAACACCATCTTGCAGGTGGCGCATTTGGGATTGTCTATCACATAGTTGTAGGTCTTCTCCTCCCGATAGAGGGTGTTGATTTCCGAAAGATTGCCTAGTTGGGTGATAAGTGGTAGAGCCGGGTTGTAGTTGATGCCATTGCACAAGCCTATACGCCCATCTGCGAAAAGCTTAAAGCTACCCATACGCCGACCTTTGCATCTGGACAGTGCATTGCGTGGCTTAATGGGAAGCTTCAGCTTGTGGCTATGACAGAGTGGTAGCACGGTTTCGATGTACCAATGGGTAAAATCTTTGTCGGACAGATGATTGACAAACGTGGTTTGCTCATAGTTCTTGGTGTTTACTATCTCTATCTGATAGTTTTCCAACTTATACGATGCGATTTCATGGAAGAAATTTGCTATGTGGTGTATGTTGTTGTGATTGGCATTAAAACGAAATATCAAACAATTGGTGGGTTCGGCATTCAAGATATCTGTCCACTCTTTGATGTTCTCTCTTAACTGCTCTATGACTTTTTTGGTATTTTTCTTGTTGCGAAAGGTAATGAGTGAGTCATAGTCTTGGGAAACCAGATAAGGAAGCATGATATCTGTATGGCGCAATTTGGACAATAGAGCGGGGGTGAGCAAGCATCCATTGGTGTTTAGCTTGAGCGATAGTTTAAGGGACTGTGCTTCGCAAAGCTCTTGAAACTTCTCGTAGATGGTGACCACTATGTCTTGGTGCAACATCGGTTCGCCGCCGATAAGGTCCAGATTGATTTCTCGATAATGGCTGAGGTCTGATTTTTGGATCATACCGAAAAGGCTATCCACAGTTTGTGATGTGATGCAGGTACGTTTGTCCCAATCACTTTGATAGCAAAATCCACATGAAAGATTGCATGCGGTGGTGATCTCAATCGTGATGTAAAGCGTCTCGTCGAACTGATTCTGCATGTTCTGAAAACGGTTTCTGACGAAAGCCTGTTCGTCGTCATGATCATCGACGATGAAATGCATCTTTTCCAGCTGGGCTAGCATGGACGCATCCAGATTGGGGTATAAAAAATCTTTTCCATCGGTATAGGTAGCACCTAGTCTGATACTGTTGCCATTAATGGTGTTATAGGATAGAAAGTTATTGCCATCCTTTATGAAGGTTATGAATTTGCTTGTTTTCATTAGTTTGCAAAGCTTTAAAAATGACAGTGATACAACTGTTGTATCACTGTCAGTGTAGGACATTTACTGGTTAGTCAATGCTTTTTTCGTCACACAAACTTGAGTCATGTTCCTCGTTGATAATTACTTCAAATAAGTCTTTCATAATTTGAGTTGTTTGTCCTATCTATGTACACTCGATAGGCTGGTTTAACATTGAGTTATGTACACTTCTTTTTTGCTTTAACTATTCGTAGCAGATCAATATGTAAAGGCCATTTCGAGTCTAACTGTTTTGAATATTCATCATAGTAGGAATCTATTTCGGCCAATATCTGCGTATATCTTTCTTGGTCAATCTTGCCATATTTACGTATAGAGGTAACAAACATGCTATGTTGGATTTCTTTATACATATCCATAATGACGGCTCGTTTCTCGGGTGTCTCGTTGCAAGGTATGATTTCGTTGGCATAATAGTGAATACCGATAGGCTCGAAACCATAGCGATCCAACGAAGTGATAATGTCCCTTTCTTGGTAGTTTTGACGGTCAACTACATGACTGTGAACGCTTTTCAAGTCTTTTACTGTATCATAATAGGCTTGCAGAAGGGGTATTGGCGGCGTGCGCAGTTCCTCATCGTGATTGATGGATTGCACATTGCTTATGATTATCATCACGCCATCATCTTTTAATAGTTCATTATTCGCCCGGAAAAAACAGTCGGGAGACATATATTCGAAGATGGTATGCGAGATGGTGTAATCGTAGCGTTGCTGAGTGTTGATGAGATTGGCGTCGGCAGCAAAATAATGCACACCCGCGTAGCTGTTCTGCGCATATTCGATGAAACCTTCGTCAATGTCAAAACCACTGACGCTGGTTGTAGGATACCATTGCTGAAGCTTGTGACAAAGAGTGCCTGGACCACAACCAACCTCAATGATGCTGCGTCCATCCTCGATGGCCAGTAGCTTTTTCAGTGCATCTGCATTTTCATCACGAAAGCGTAATTCGCGATGTTTGGCCAAGAGTGACGGGGTGTGGATATAGCTGGACCAAACGGTATTTGTATTAGCTGTTTGCATATCCATGATATTTTACTTGCTCTTGTTGTAACTTGAGTTCTAGTTTAAGTATCGAGTCAAAACGACAGTCATTGGACACCGGACAAGCGTTGCAATTAAAGCAGGTGGGTGTTTGTATTTTGCTCCATAGACTGTGTGCACTCTCTACCTGCTCTAATATTTCGTGGACAAGCTTATCGCTATAAACGGTTTTTATCACATCAAGATTATCCGTCTGATATACTTTATGATAGAGCACATCGTAAAGGCATTTACACGAAACAGGAATAGGAGTGTTTGATGCCGTAAGCCTTCTGATGAAGCTTTCTACGCTTGCCAAAGCTTTATCGTAATCGCCTTGCTGATTGTTGATCATGATTTTTAATAAATCAGTGTACATTTTTGCCTTGGGCGAAACATTCCATTTCTGAAAATGGGTATAAAGTTTGTCGCTACACACGGGCAATATACTATCGGCTTCGTCCGAAATGGCTGTTTGGATATCGAGCAATGGATTCTTTTTGCGGAACTCTATATTTTTTTGATGGAGTATAGCATCAAAATCGATGAAACTCTCATTGATCTCAGACAGACCTGGAATATATACTGCATAAGCATAAAAACCAGTGAACGAATTATCTTTAACATAGACTTCAAATCCGATCTGTTTGAGGGTGTCGATATAATAGTCGAGCTCATCGGTATAAGATATGAAATCGAGAGCTGGAAATCTTGAAGGCGTGCTGCTTTGGCGAAGAACACAATGTGGATAAATGCCGGTGCCATTGCGCTTACACATGAAGTATTGTTTCAGGTCAGTCTCTTTTGTGATGTCGAAATCATTGAACACCATCTTATTGGCATCTTTGCCCTGGAAGGTTTCAGTAAAGCATCGCTCTAGGGCAGTAACGATGGAGTAATCGGCGCCCAAACGGAAAGAATATTGCTTGGTGTTTTTGTCGATTAGCAATAGACCTAAAACCGGTAATCCCATCCCTAGTGAACAGTCTTTAATGTGAATGTCATATTCGGTGCCAATAGAAGATAATTTATGATAGATGGCATTGTCCTCGAAGCACGCTAGTTCTATAGTGGGGAGGTCGGGCTCTTGAATGAATAATTGTTGCAATACATAGCGTTCGCAAATCTCATTGATGCCTTGAATTATAGCTTCTTCTCGAGAATTGCCCGCACATAGGCCGGTTGTGCCGCAAATAGCACGATAATAGCCTATAGGAAACATCTCGATGGAGTGGGTGGAAATATTGCGTAGAGGGGCAAAGATTGACTCAAAATTCTCAGCGTTTAGCGCTCGCTGTTTATTGTACTGTGGAAAAAACTTAGGTATAATCGTATTTAGTAATTCGTACTTTGAGATCTGCTTCATGCATTCGTTGGGGTAAAACAAGAAATTCATCACGCAATCTTTCTCAAGTAAAAAGGTATTCCAGCTTTCTTCTTGATTGTTTTGGATGAAATAACGAGTGGCATATTTAATGTTTTCACGAAACAGAGCCTTGTTCTGCAATCTCTCCATGAACTCTGCATAGGCACTAGCCATGGCATATTCTGGAGTCATGCCTTTGCCATTGGTCCCTATATTGAAAAGCTCGACACCTTTATTGACTATAGATAAACGACCTGAATAATCGTTGCCGGTGTTGTTGTAAGCAGTATATTTCAGCTCAATACCCAGATGCTTGCAAATGGACTGTATCTGGTTTATAGTGTTTGTAGGTGAACACTCTTTGTAACGTGTTCTTGTGTATCTAGTAGTGGTCATATTTATAATAAGTTTGATTAATTCTCATAAGATAAAGAGAATATATCTTTGGAGATTGATATTTGTGATGAACTATTGTATGGATGCAATATTAAATAATAATAATCTAAATGCAGGAGTTATTTATGTTAAATTTATACATAATGATACATAATTTATAGGAAATAACCTTATCCCGTGACAAAATTTAATGAGGTGACAAAGAGGGTTTGATCACAACTACGGCAAATCTGATGCGGTGTAATGGTGCAGAATGTCGGTTGAATTTTGGTGATTTTTCTATCTGTCCATATTCTGATATGCAAGATGCGCTTTGATTGTTTTAATTGATATTTATTAGGTATTTATTCCAAACGATTGGCAGAAAATAGCGTTATTTTTTGTTGGTATAACGAAAAATTACTAATATTGCGCTAAATGTTGTATCTATGGTGCTCCATGGATAAGTAACTGAAGATTAGGATAACTATGAAATCAGGATGTTACAGTACTATAACTTTAGTGTAACTGAAAAGAATGGATAGGTTTATTATTGTTTGAACATAAAAAGGATAACTAAAATGCTAATCACTGACAAAGACACTAACAAGGTTTATTTTTCGAGATGGATCAAAGACTTCGCTTGTTTCAGCGAGATTAAAGCTGCCTTACAGCGCAATCATATAGAATATGGTTTATTGCCCTATACGAAGGATTGGTGGGTGCGCGACTTCATGCCGATTCAAATTACCGAGCATGACTTTCTTGGCTACAAATTTAATCCAGACTATCTGCAAAACAAAAGCTCCTATATCACTAACCCCAAGCAGTGCTGCAATACGCTAAACATCGCGGTTCGTCCGATGGAGATTGTGCTGGATGGCGGGAATGTCATAAAGACGCCCGATAAAGTGATAATGACCGACAAAGTGTTTAAAGAGAACCCGAAGTTGACTCACCATCAGATTAAAGAAGTGATGGAGAAGGG
Source organism: uncultured Bacteroides sp. (assembly GCA_947074295.1). GTDB lineage: Bacteria > Bacteroidota > Bacteroidia > Bacteroidales > Bacteroidaceae > Bacteroides. The sequence continues at coordinate 5,195 of CAMTPC010000114.1, forward strand.
CTTTGGTTGTGAGGTAGTATTCATTCCTTGGGATGAAGAAGAGGAGTTTGGGCACGCCGATGGCATGGTGCGCTATGTAGATGGCAACAGGGTAGTGATCAATAACTACAAAGACTGTGATGAACCATTCCGTCAAAAGATGCTGGAGGCTCTGACGCCGCATTTTGAAGTTTGCGAACTATCTTATAATGTAGAAGATCCATCGGAATGGAACTGGGCATATATTAACTTCTTGCGGTTGGGCAATTATATCATGCTGCCCGCATTCGGCTTTGAAGAAGATGGGCAAGCTCTGGAGCAGATGAAGACACTTTTCCCGACCTGCACGATAGAACAGATAGAAGTCCTGGAGGTAGTAGAAGAAGGGGGTGCCTTGAACTGTATTTCATGGAATATCAAGGAGTGAAGAAACATTACAAAGACGATAAAAAAAATAGATAGAACTGAGGATGTTTGCTAAATGGGCAAATGTCCTCGATTCTTTAATCCCCTCCTGAAAATCGTATCTATATGCAGTTTTATTGCTTTTAAAATCCCGAAAAATAAGATTGTAGAGCTTAATTAGGTATATTAACTTTCTTTATCGAAAAAGGCTTTAAACCTTTCTTTAAACTTATAGTCATATAATTAACTTTGTGAAAACTATTTAATAGAAGTACTAACGACAAATAGATTTATATAACTAAACATATCATGAATAAACGAATCAAGTGGGGTATTTTCATAGGGATAGGTATAGTGGTAGTAGGAGGAATCATCTACTCGCAAATTCCGAAAACAAATAAAGATTTGATGGCAGCTGATAAATCGACTTCCGCCCCAGATAACAATAAACGACGAATACTCAATGTGAACGCACTGGTGATACGACCACAAATGCTTACTGATGAAATACAGATTAATGGGAGCTTGGTGCCTGATGAAGAAGTTGACCTGTCGTTTGAGACTTCCGGTAAAATCACTGAAATAAATTTTGAAGAAGGACGTGAGGTGAGAAAAGGCCAATTGCTGGCCAAGGTGAATGACCGCTCACTGCAGGCACAGTTGCTCAAACTGGAATCGCAACTGAAACTTGCCCAAGACCGTGTATATCGTCAAAGCGCTTTGTTAAAAAAAGACGCTGTCAGTCAGGAGGCATTGGAACAGGTGACCACCGAACTTGCTTCGCTAAACGCTGATATAGAACTCGTGAAATCCAATATCGCACTTACCGAACTTCGCGCTCCTTTTGATGGCGTGATAGGTCTACGTCAAGTCAGTCTGGGACAATATGCATCGCCCAACACAGTAGTAGCCAAATTAACACGTATCACTCCCCTGAAGATAGAGTTTGCGGTGCCCGAACGCTATGCGGCCGAAGTTGCCAAAGGAACCAACCTGACGTTTAGGGTAGAGGGTGTGCTGAAGGATTACTCGGCAACGGTCTATGCCTTCGAATCAAAAATAGACCCCATTACGCATACTTTGCCCATGCGTGGACTCTATGCCAACACAAAGGGCGAATTGCTTCCTGGACGCTATGCTAGCGTCACTTTGAAGCGTGCCGAGATTGATGATGCTATAGCTATACCCTCTGAGTCAATCGTGCCAGAGATGGGAAAAGACTTGGTGTATGTGTATCGTAGTGGTAAAGCTCAACCTGTAGAAATCACTTCGGGCATACGCACAGCCAACCAGGTTCAAGTGTTGCAAGGTTTGCAGGCTGGTGATACGATCATCACTTCGGGTACACTACAACTGCGCACAGGCCTTCCTGTGACACTTGACAATATCGACTAATCAGCTAAACTACTATCACTGCATTATGAATATATCTGAACTTAGCATACGTCGTCCCGTTCTCTCAACAGTATTCACGCTGATTATCCTAATCTTTGGGTTAATCGGATACAGCTACTTGGGAGTGCGTGAATATCCATCGGTCGACAACCCCATCATTACGGTCTACTGTTCCTACCCCGGTGCAAATGCCGAGGTGATCGAAAATCAGATCACCGAACCTTTGGAACAAAACATCAATGGTATCCCTGGTATCCGCTATATGTCGAGTATCAGCCGACAGGGGCAGAGTAGCATCTTGGTAGAGTTTGACTTGTCTGTGGACATGGAAACTGCCGCCAATGATGTGCGCGATAAGGTGTCGCGTGCACAACGCTTCCTGCCGCGCGACTGTGATCCACCTACTATCTCTAAATCGGATGCCGACGCGATGCCGATACTTATGGTGGCACTTCAGAGTAATAAACGCTCGCTCTTGGAGCTTTCAGAGATTGCCGACCTCACGGTAAAAGAACAATTGCAAACCATTCCTGATGTGAGTGGGGTGTCAATATGGGGAGAAAAACGCTACTCCATGCGACTGTGGTTTGACCCTATCAAAATGTCGGGATACGGCATCACGCCTATCGATATCAAAACTGCACTAGACAGAGAAAATGTGGAATTGCCATCGGGTAGTATCGAGGGAAATACCACAGAGTTGACCATCCGCACGCTGGGACTACTACATACGCCCGAGGAATTCAATAACCTCATCATACGCGAGGATAATAACCGCATCATACGTTTCAGCGATATAGGACGTGCCGAGCTAGGCGCTGCAGACATTCGCAGCTATATGAAGATGAACGGTGTGCCTATGGTGGGTGTGGTAGTGACTCCACAGCCTGGTGCCAACCATATCCAGATTGCCGACGAAGTATATGAACGTATGGCACGCATGGAGAAGGATTTGCCCGAGGATGTGACCTATGATTATGGTTTTGACACCACAAAGTTTATCCGCGCCTCTATCAATGAGGTAAAAAATACGGTTTTCATCGCCTTTGCGCTGGTGATTGTCATTATCTTCCTTTTCTTGCGCGACTGGCGCGTGACATTGGTGCCTTGTATCGTGATTCCCGTATCGCTTATCGGTGCTTTCTTCGTGATGTATATCGCAGGGTTCTCCATCAATGTACTCTCTATGCTGGCTGTAGTGTTGGCTGTGGGCTTGGTAGTAGATGATGCTATCGTGATGACCGAGAATATTTATGTACGCATAGAGCGTGGCATGCCACCTAAGGAAGCGGGTATCGAGGGAGCCAAGGAAATCTTCTTCGCCGTGATCTCGACCACTATTACATTGGTAGCAGTGTTTCTGCCCATTCTCTTTATGGATGGCATGACGGGTAAGCTATTCCGTGAATTTAGTATTGTGATTTCGGGATCGGTAATCATTTCTTCTTTTGCTGCTCTTACCTTTACGCCGATGTTGGCGACGAAGATTCTAGTGAAACGCGAAAAGAAAAACTGGTTTTACACTCGCACAGAACCTTTCTTTGAGGGACTAAACCATTATTATAGCCGCTCACTGGATGCTTTCTTGAGACTACGCTGGATTGCATTGCCGTTCATCCTGATGACTTTGGGAGTTATCGTGTACCTATGGCGAAGCATCCCTGCCGAGATGGCACCGCTCGAGGACCGTTCGCAGATCAGCATCAACACACGTGGTGCCGAAGGTGTGACGTATGAATATATGCGCGACTATACCGAGAAAATCAATCAACTGGTAGACTCGATAGTGCCCGATGCCAAGGCTGTGACGGCACGTGTAGCAAGTGGTAGTGGTAATGTACGTATCACCTTGAAGGATATGAATGAGCGCGACTACACGCAAATGGATGTGGCCGAAAAACTATCCAAAGCAGTACAGACGCAGACAGAGGCACGTTCCTTCGTGCAACAGTCCTCGTCATTTGGCGGACGCCGTGGTAGCATGCCCGTGCAATATGTGCTGCAAGCCACCAATCTGGCGAAGTTGCAGGAGATATTACCCGAATTTATGATGAAGGTATATGAGAATCCAGTCTTCCAGATGGCCGATGTTAACCTGAAGTTCAGCAAGCCCGAAGCGCGTATCAACATCAACCGCGACAAGGCAGGAACCATGGGAGTGAGCACGCAGAGCATCGCACAAACCTTGCAATATGCACTGAGCGGACAGCGTATGGGCTATTTCTATATGAATGGTAAGCAGTACGAGATATTGGGCGAAATCAATCGTCAACAACGCAATAAGCCTGCCGATTTGAAATCGATCTATATCCGCAGCACAAAGGGCGACATGATACAGCTAGACAATCTGGTGGAGCTGACGGAAGGTATAGCCCCTCCACAACTCTATCGCTACAACCGCTTTGTGTCGGCTACCATATCTGCTGGATTGGCTCCTGGAAAAACCATCGGCCAAGGCTTGGACGAGATGGATAAGATTGCCAAAGAGACCTTGGACGATAGCTTCCGCACAGCACTGACTGGCGATTCGAAGGAGTATCGCGAAAGTTCATCGAGCTTGATGTTTGCATTCATCCTAGCCATCGTGATGATTTACCTGATTCTTGCTGCTCAGTTCGAAAGTTTTAAAGACCCATTCATCATCATGCTCACTGTGCCATTGGCAATTGCAGGAGCATTAATATTCATGCATTTTGGTGATATCACTATGAATATTTTCAGTCAGATCGGTATCATCATGCTCATAGGTCTGGTAGCAAAGAATGGTATCCTAATCGTAGAGTTTGCCAATCAGAAGCAGGATTTTGGGGAAGATAAGATGACTGCTATTCGCGAAGCTTCGTTGCAGCGCTTGCGACCCATCTTGATGACCAGTGCGTCAACCATCCTCGGTCTGTTGCCACTGGCATTTGCTACGGGCGAGGGTAGCAATCAGCGTATAGCCATGGGTACGGCAGTAGTAGGAGGAATGCTTGTTTCTACACTGCTCACCATGTATGTCGTTCCTGCCATCTACTCGTTTATCTCCACCAATCGTGAAGGTAAGCAATCCATGATTGTGGAAACAGAACAAGAAAAAGAAGAAAAACTATGAAACAGTATAGCCTAAAATATATCCTTCTGTCTACAGTATTTACTACTGGCCTATCGACAGGAGTATCCGCACAAGATGTCCCTGTGGAGACATTGCCACACGATACCTTGACCCTACAGACTTGTTTGGATATCGGTCTGGTAAACAACTATGCATTGCGCATAGCCCACAATCTGGAGCAAGTGAGTGCTAACAACGCCACTTTAGCCAATGCGGGATATCTACCCACGCTGGATTTGAGTGGCAGCTATCGCGGCACGGTGGACAATACCACCACTACACTACGCAGCACGGGCGAATCGAGCACAGATAGCAATGTTTTCGATCAGACCGTGAACCTAGGATTAAACCTCAATTGGACCATCTTTGATGGCTTGAATATTCAGACCAATTACAAGCGTTTGCAAGAGCTCGAGCGTCAAGGCGAAACCAATACGCGCATTGCCATAGAAGACTTTGTTGCAGGTCTGACTGCAGAGTATTATAATTTCATACAACAAAAACTCCGTCTGGCAAACCTGCGCTACTCCATGGAACTATCGCGCGAACGTCTTCGCATAGTAGAAGAGCGCTATCGTATCGGTAGCTTTTCGGGACTCGATTATCAGCAAGCCAAAGTAGACTTTAATGCCGATCATGCCAGTTTCCTGAAACAACAAGAGGCACTACAAAGCTCGGGCATCAATCTCAACGAATGGATGGCGATGCCTCGTGTGGATGCTCCATTGTGCATCAAGGATACCATCATATTCCTGCACGATCAGCTCAATTTCGATCAGTTGTGGGAAGGTACGCTCAATACCAATTCATCTTTGTTGAAAGCCGATCAGAATACCACCTTAGCGCAACTAGATAAGAAAAAAGTGCTCTCGCGCAATTATCCCTACGTATCGCTTAATGCTGGCTATGGCTATACATTCAATAAATACGATATAAATGTGAATAGTAAACGCAGCAATCTCGGCTTCAATGGTGGAGTGACAGTAGGTCTGAATATATTTGACGGCAACCGCCGCCGCGAACGTCAAAATGCCAATATCGCCATAGCCAATGCTCGCCTGCAGCGCGATGAACTCGAACAAGCGCTCCGTGCAGATCTCTGCAACCTATGGCAATCCTACTTGAACAATCTTAAACTCGTAGCCCTAGAAAGCCAAAACCTCATTACCGCAAAAGAAAATTATAGCATCGCTATGGACCGCTACATGCTAGGCGACCTTTCGGGTATTGAGATGCGCGAAGCCCAAAAGAGTCTACTCGATGCCGAAGAACGTCTCCTTTCTTCGCAATATAACACGAAGCTTTGCGAGATTTCGCTCCTCCAAATCAGTGGAGGGATATTTACCTATCTACAGTAAACGAACAACTTACATTGCATTTTAGGAAATCCTCATTTCTGGAACAATAGTTCTGGGAATGGGTTTTTTTTAGTGATGGGCTTACTTTCTACTTATGAATAATGCATGTGGTTGATGTTTTATTTATCTTTATGTGAACACCAAATATAAACTTATATGACACCAGCCAATTGCCTCGAATGTTGGCGCGAAGTAAGTGATATGGCAACTGCATGTTCA
>CAMTPC010000115.1 GCA_947074295.1 uncultured Bacteroides sp.
GAGATAATGAGCGGTGACTGGAGTTCAGACGTGTGCTCTTCCGATCTCGCCCATACCATAGGATACATTCATATATACAGTTGGAGCATCAGCTTCGGTAGATATAAAGGCGATACCCATCAGATAACCAGCTTTTTTGTATCCTGTGTAAAGGATATTTTCTGGATTGAAACCAGGGTATTGTGTTTCATCATTAGGACCTACGAAGTTGTACTTCATTGTGAACTCAGAGTTGTCATCCGAGGTGTAGGTCACATCACCGGCTATTTCTCTGTCCGAACCTGTGGCATTAGTAAAGTCTAATGTAAGCTTCAGGATTTTATCAAATTTCAAAAGAGTATAGTTATTCAAACCATAAACATAGCTGCCATTGGCAGAAACTGAGTCGGCTCCAGTTACATCTTTCAAGCGGTTTTCGGCCGAGAAGTTAGTGGTTGTACCCCACACTACACCGTCTGTTTGGTAATTAAACTTACGGTTAGGGTCGTTGCTAAGTCTTGTATTTTCAGTGTTATACATCACAGCCGAATATTGCCCCTGTCCACCTATAGCATAATAGTAAATAATCTTTTTACAGTGTGTCACACCGCCATAAACATCATTAGAGAATTTCTCTTGAGAGTTGGTGCGGTGTACATGGTAATAACCAGCAGGGAAGAATGCCCCAGTTTCTGGGTCAGTATAGTCTGCGGTCAAACATTGTAGGTTGGCGTTACCATTACCTCCGGGGGAGTAGGGAAAACCTACTGCTTGGAAAGACTGGTTCAGCATGTTGTCGTCTGCAAAATTATCACCATCGCCACCATCATCTAGTGAGCCTTGTGTGTATGCAGTGAGCGAATCATTGGTGGTGTACACCACATAGTTTTTGTCAATTTTGTAACCAGTACGTTGTGCAAAGGCTAAAGACGTTGCCATAAGTGCACATGCAGTTAATGTAAAAATCTTCTTCATAATATAAATCCTTTAGTTAATAATATGGTAATAGAAAAATTCTTTTGTTGTTTGATAAACCTGGGTACACGATTACTACAAAGTTTGCCATCTTCTTTAATTCTATGAGTCGGTTGATCGTTGCATCTACGCAGCTTTATGTTTCATCCTATTAGAATTGCAGTAGTCGCGCCCCAGGTTCTCTATTTCTTTAATAGTTGTTGTTACCAAATTCTGCAGGGTTCGAGATCTGATTCAAGAACGACTGTGGTATAGGGCGTCTAAGGTGCTTCTCACTAAAGTTAGTGATATAGGGGTTCTTCCATTTGCTGCCTAGATATTCCTGTGTCAAGTATCCTGTGCGTTTCAGATCGTACCAGCGCCATTGTTCGCCACAGAGCTCTCGACCACGCTCTTTCAGTATAAAGTCTATGGTCATATCGGCACTTGTTACTTGCATATTAGCAGCGTCGGCGGCTAGTGCCGCATGTTCGCGTACCTTGTTCAGATAAGGCAGTCCTTTCGATGGCTCTTGCATCAAGATAGAGGCTTCGGCAGCTATCAGATAAATATCTGTCAGGCGCAAGATGGCCACATCTTGCATAGAGTATTGGTTGGTGTAGAGATACTTGAAACTACTGTATTTCTTCAAACTAGGGAAGAAATTTCTGAGGTAGCTATAGCTAGTTTGCCCGCCCTCTTCATTGAAGTACATATTAGGTCCAGCTGCAAGATAGATAGTACCTTGTACAGTTACCGAAAGTGTATCTAGGTCCCAATTGGGCAGAAAAGCAGCTAGCGAACTAGCCTTATCTTCCATTACGAACTTCAAAGCCGATACAGCCGATGCACCATTGTCGCAATAGTAGTTGAATCCGGGATACTTGGTTTGCATCTCGGTGGACGAGTAGGCATTGCTGGTGATGGTATAGGTGCTGGCTTTGCGTACGCTGTAACCATTTTGGATCAATGCCAAAGAGTCCTTACGATAGTTTTTCAGCGTAGCGATAGACATTGCTGTGGCGTTTGAGGCATAATACTTGTAGTAGAATGAATCGGCGAAGCGGGTATCCTTAGTATCCTCTTTCGGCTCGAACACCTCCTGCATCAAATAGCGAGTGGGGCGCCAGATACGGGCATTAGCACGGCGATAGCGCATACCGTCGCCTTCAATACCAAAGATAGTAGGAAGCTCCATCAAGTAATATTGTGCAGTACGGCCACGGTTCCAACCCTCGGGATTGTAGCCATTTATATGGTCTACTGCTTCGAGGAATAGAAATTCGCTATTGCTCTTGTTGTTTTCAGGATCCCAGCAGTGACCAAATCCACTCTTGTCGGCAGTGCTGGCATAGAGGCCACAGTTGTACTGAGCCTGATTGTCTATTAACTCCGTAGCCGCAACAAAAGCCGAGTCGGCGTAAAGCTTCTTGCTAGCTTCGTCTGCACATAGGCGAGTGCGTTGCAGATATGCCTTGGCCAGCATTCCTTGTGCAGCTTTTTTCGAGGCGCGTCCACGTTCGCTCTGTATGACAGGTAGATGCTCTACCGCAGTTTTTAGATCGCTGATAATTAAGTCGTAGAACTCTGTTTCGTTAGAGCGTATCGCCACATTGGTTTCGATATCGGGTTGCGCCATCGTCTGTTTATTCAGCACCACGTTACCCCATTGCTCCACAATGTGGAAATTGGCAAAAGCACGTAGGAAGTAAGCCTCGGCTGTCTTGCCCTTCAGCTCTTCTTCGGTGTTATCTTTTACTTTGTCTTGGTAGTAAATGGCCGTATTGCAATAGCTCACGATGCAATACAACGCGTTCCAGCACACCTTTACCACGCCACAATCCGAGTTTAATGTTTCGGTGTAGTTCGTGATATCTCCTTGACTACTTGTACGTCCTCCGTTCATCCAAAGGTCTGTACCCATTTCCATCGGTCCAATACCATCTTGTTTGCCGTACAGATAGTATATATTCTCGTAGCAAGCGTTGATCAGTGCATTGTATCCGGCGGTTTGCTCGTATGCAGTTCCTAGATCTACGGTGGCATAGTTTATCTCGTCTAGGTTGCACGAGTTTAGGGTCAATGCCGCTGTCAGAAATCCTAATGCTATATTTTTAAATCTTTTCATAATAGTTTTCCAGTTATATTAGAATGATAAATTAAGACCAAACACGATGGTTTTGTAAAGCGGGAATCTATCCGATGCGTTCGATTCGGGGTCCATTCCCTTCAGCATGCTGCTCTTGGCTACCACCAATGGATTGGTGATAGTACCATAAACTCTTAGCGTAGAAATATCTAACTTGTTGGCCCATCTTGCAGGAAGAGTGTAGCCCACGGTAATATTTCTGATCTTGAAGAATGATCCTTCTGCGTAGTATAAAGATTCATTAAAAGCAGTAGCGCTACTTTTGCCGAGGGTAGGTCTAGGGTACGCATTGGTTGGGTTATCCTCTGTCCAGTAGTCATAACATTCGGGTATGTTGGGGCTGTTGGCAAAGTAGCCTAGCAGTTCACCATTCACCCATTGTCCCCAACGTGCCGTCATCATCACCGATACGTCCACATTGTAGAACTGGAATGTGTTTTGCATACCCATACTCCATTTTGGTGTTTTCGACCCTAGAATTTGCTTATCGTTGGTCGATGTTGTGTAGGTATTCATTCCCGTATAGTAAGTATCCACCTTTTCGCCTTTATCATTGTAAGTGGTCTTCAAATAAGCACCTTTCATCTCTGTTTCTTCACCCGTTTCGCCATTTTTTACGGTATAGGTGTAGTTCTCATCCCATGTCAATCCGGGAATATCAAGGCGCACATCACCCACTGTCTGCCCAAAACAAACGGCCTTGTTATAGTCGCCTTTCTGCCAGATACCCAACTTCTTGTAGCCGTAGATAGTGTTCACGGGGTTGTTCATAAAGAGGTTCAAGGCGATTAGGTCATTCACAGTCACGTTATTACCCATATCGATCTCTTTAATCTTCTCGTCATTTTTGGCGAAGGTAAATGTGGTGTTCCAACTAAAGTTACGCTTCATGATGTTGCGCGAGTTGATGGTTAGCTCAATACCCTTATTCTTGATGCGTGCGATGTTAGACATCATCTTGTATTCCGACTTGGCATTGTAGGCACCAAAGGCAGTGGCCAATGGGCGATTGTATAATACTCCTTTCGAGTCGGTTTTGTAGAGTTCTAACGAACCATCGATACGGTTGTCTAGGAAGGCAAAGTCCAAACCAATATTCCAGTTGTACGACTTCTCCCAAGTAAGATTCATATTCACGATGTTCTGTTTCAGGATATACGAAGGCAACTGTCCGCTACCTAGGTTCAGCAAGTTGGCCGATGATTCAACTTCGGTCAGCGTCACATAAGGATTGATGTTAGCATTCCCTGTCACACCATAACCTAGGCGGATTTTCAAGTTGGATAGCCAGCTTTGAGTAGCCGCCATAAACGGTTCGTCGGACAAGCGCCATGCTAATGCAAATGCAGGGAAAGCACACCATTTGTTGTACAACTGCGAAGCACCGTCCCAGCGAGTAGTGGCCGATAGCAGATAGCGATCCATCAGATTGTAGTTGATACGACCAGCATACGACATCTTTTTGGTCATAGAGTAACCCGAGAAGGTGCTAGCGTTTAGTCCCGAGTTCAGGTTGTACCATAAGAAGTTGTCGTAATCGAACTGTTCATTGTAAGCTGTGCTGTTTTCCGATTGGCTGTGGTTCCATTCGGTGATACCTGTCACCGTGAACTCATTGTTATCGTTAATCTTTAAGTTATAGTTCACGATGTTTTGCCAAGTGTAGCTGTAGTAGAGTGATGTGGCATATGTTGCCGAGCGCACATTGGTCTGACTACCCGATAGTTTCATATATGTATCCAAGCCATCCCATGTGCCAGTGCGGCTGCTACCTATATTCACGCCCAGTACTGATCTCCATGAAAGACCTTTTACAGGGTTGATTTGAATATAAGGGTTGGCCGAAACATTGAGTTGCTTACGATTTCTCTTGTAGGCATAGGGCTGATCGTCGGCCAAGATATTGATAAACGAAGTATTGCCTTCGATAGGATAGAGATTGATCGATCCATCCTCGTCGTACACACGCCCTAGTGGGATAGCATTTAGTGTCTTGCTCAGGCGGCTATTTCGGTTGTTTTGGTCGCGCCAGCTCAAGTTCACCTGCATACCGGTACTCACATATTTATTGTAGTTGTAAGTACCCCCTGCACGCATCGTGTAGATTTTGCAATCGTCATTTTTGTACAAACCTTTTTCCACTTGGTAGCCCATACTCATGTAGCTATTCAGCTTCTCTGTACCACCACGTACAGATACATTGTAGTTCTGTTGCGACCCTGTGTGCAAGATTTCATCCTTCCAGTCCACCCACTCTTCATTGGCTATTAGCTCCTGCGCATTGGTACTGGTACCGAGCACGGTGTTAAACAGCACCTCATCACTTTCGGGCAGTTCACCATATCTGGCTTTGTAACCTTCTGTCAAGTAGTCGATCCACTTTTGTCCGCTTAGGGTCGATGGGTAGGAGGGGAAAGCATTGATACCTACATATATATTAGCATCTACACTCACCTTTCCGGTTTGTCCCTGCTTGGTGGTCACGATGATTACCCCATTGGCACCCGCTGCACCATAGATAGCTGTCGACGATGCATCTTTCAACACCTCAATACTTTCGATATCATTTGGATTTAGATTGTCTATACCATCTGCGGCAATACCATCTACTATAAATAGAGGAGAGCTGCTGGCGGTAAGTGATCGATTACCACGCAACAATATGGTGGGACTGCTACCTGCCGAACCCGATTCGCGGGTGATGTCCAGACCCGATACCTTACCGGCTAGACCCTCCATTGCATTGGTCACGGGCGATGCCTTGATATCTTCCGACTTCACGCTGGAGATAGCTCCGGTGAGATCGCGCTTCTTCACTGTACCGTAGCCCACTACCACTACCTCGTCCAGCAGTTTGGCATCGGGTTTAAGGCGAATCAACAAAGATTTCTTATTGTCTATATTTACATCTTGGTTGACATAGCCCATGTAAGATATGGTGATTATCTTTTTCCCATCGGGCACATTCAGCGAGAAGCGGCCATCTAGGTCGGATACCGTACCAATGCTAGTACCTTTCACCACTATCGAAGCACCTATTATAGGTTCATCGTTCTCATCGAGTATAGTCCCCGTTACCACTTTTTGAACAGCTCGAACACTCTCTATGGAGTTATCTGTGGCATGAGCTTTAAAAGGAATAATCAGGCATAATAGTGCTATGAGACTTAGTGGAGTCATCCATCTTCCGATATACAGTCTCCAAGCATTGTTTAGCTGATGTTTCTGCATGTTGTTTTTCATGTTATTAAAAATGAGGTTTATTATAGAGTATGATTTCTGTTAAAAGGTTAGTGCAAAAATAACGGAGCTGAAGTGGACAGAGGTACAAAAATGAGCCTTTGGGGTGTAAAACGGTGCTCTTCCCAAAATTAACACCCATTTATTAGCGGCAGGAAATAATGCTGTTTCGTAAGCAAACAGCCTGTTTCTTGTTACTTTCTCTCCTCTTTTTTCTCCTCTTCCTTCCTGGCGTAGAGTTGTAAAAGGAGCTGGTTCTAGCGAAAAAAAAATCCTACAGCACCAAATTGAACCATAGAGACTCGATTTTATACGTCCGTCGTTTTTGGAATCATTTATTTTGCAACATTGGTTAACAGTAAATCCTTATATCCTATGATTAGAAAAATACTCCTCTCTTTCCTATTATTAATATGCACCGTTGTACTAGTGGCCCAGACTCCTTTTATAAAGGTGGTAGCGCAAGACGGTTCGGGCGACTATACCTCTGTGCAGCAAGCAGTCAATGCCTGCACAGGAAGCCAACGCCAAATCATCCTCATGCGCGATGGTGTTTATGAAGAGCAGCTAACCATTCCCTCGGGCATTACTGTGAGCCTATTAGGCGAAACACGCGACAATGCCATACTGACGCATAACCTTTCTCATGCCGATGCAGACAATGAAAGTCTTACCTCGACCATCTATCTCTCGGGAGCCGACTTTTATGGAGAGAATTTCACTACACGTCACACAGCGGGCCGAAACGGCGGACAAGCTGAATGTATTACCGTAAATGCCGACCGTGCAACCTTTAAGAATGTAGCTTTCAAGGCGCATCAAGACGGTGTGCGTCTCAACTCTGCTCGTCGTAGCTATTTCAAAGAGTGCTATATAGAGGGAACGGTAGACTATATTTTCGATAGTGGTGTAGCCTTCTTGGACGATTGCACGATTCATCAACTCTTTGGAGGCTATATCACCGCACCCGGCGAAACATCGGCCACCATCACTCGTGCTGACTCTAAAGCTATAACAGGGCAAAATAAGATATGGGGACTTGGCATCTTCTTACGAAGATGTACGCTGACCTACGATAAGAGCAATATCTCGCCTAGCAGCATCTTCCTGGGTCGTCCTTGGGGCAAGACCACTTGTGCCGCCTACTATATCAACTGCTATATGGACAATCACATAGCCGATGCCGGATGGACAGATATGAGCAACCACGTGGCCAATGGCTCCAAAGCCTATGTGGGCGAATATGGCAGTATGGACCTAGAGGGTAACCCCATCGACCAGTCCAAGCGCATCAGCTGGCTTTTCACCGAAGACGAAACGCACAACAGTCAGTATATGACGCGCGAAGTGGTGGAAAATCTTTTCGATCTACACTATGTATATGAATACGTAGCCAACCAGAACTCGAACTGTAGTGGAACCTTCAATCCACTGCCGCTGATAGAGGCTTGCGAAGTGCCTGCCAATACGCAGATCAAGGGTACACAGCTCTCTTGGGAGGCATCGACAGGCGCTATGGGCTATATCGTCTATAAAAATGGGGCCTACTGGACTAATATTGTAGAAACTTCCTATACGCTATCTGTGGTAGAAGCAAGTGATATCTATACCATCTGTTCGGTATCTCCCACAGGGTGTATGAGTCAGTTTGCCACCTTCTCCACTCCCACCGGAGTCAATACCTCTATCGCTTCACAGCCAAGTTTCGTTCAAGAGGGAAGACATGTTTATGTGGAAGATATTGCCGATTTTACCCTTTATGATATCACCGGACAGCAGATAAAACAGGTGCAAGGCGCCACGGATATCTATCTGGAGCAGCTGCTCAAAGGCATCTACATCATAGAGGTGAAGCAGCAATATGGTACGGTGAAAAAGAAACTTGTCATTGCCGATTAATCACAGAACCATTCTGCACGGTGGGCAACCTTTGCCACCGACCTACCTATTACTACCTAAAAACTGATATATATGAAAGCTAGAATTAAAGGACTGATTACACTCTTCGCCCTCCTTTTTTGTTGGGCCAATTTGTTAGATGCACAGTCATCTTTTGACTACCCTACAGTGACACAAAATATTCCCGCCTTTCTAGGCGCCGAGGGTTTTGGCAAGTATGCCACTGGTGGACGTGGCGGCTATGTGGTGACCGTGACCAACCTAGACGACCTAGATGCCGAAGGCAATGCCGTAGAAGGTTCGTTGCGCTGGGCATTGGCACAACACCCCAATGACCCTGTGACTGTGGTGTTCGATGTTTCGGGTTGGATCAATGTACACAAAGAGCTCCGTGTAAGTCGTAAGGGCGGCATCACCATTGCCGGCCAAACAGCTCCAGGCGAGGGTATCACCGTCTATCCACGTATGTTCAGCGTCAATGGCTGTGTCAACGTGGTGGTGCGCAATATGCGTTTCCGCTGCGGCAACAAAGGTTTCGATGGTTCGGATGTCATTGTAGGGCAAGACTTGGTAGACCAAACGCTGTGCGCCGAGAATGCGCAAAACATCATCTTTGACCACTGCACCTTTGGGTGGGCAGGTGAGGAGATTGTCAACAATGCCGATTCGCACTTCCACACCTTCTCCTATTGTATCTTGCACGAGGGACTCTACGACACAGGTCACCACAAAGGCTCGCGAGGTTATGCCGCACAGTGGGGAGGTAGCCAAAGCACCTTTCACCACAATATGTTAGCTCATTGCAACTCGCGCAGCCCACGCTTCCAAGGTGCGCGAAACACAGATATGATGGTCTATAACGAGTACATAAACAATGTCAATTTTAACTGGGGTGGCTGGGGCGCTTGTTATGGCGGCGAAAACTCTACCCCTTCGCCTCGCTACCACACCCATCAAGTCAACTTCTGTGGTAACTACTACCGTCAAGGTCCTGCTACTAAGCGTGGTGCAGGCGGCAAACTTTACTTCTATCGCCAAACAGGAGGAACCTATGTGGCCGATTGGCACTTTAGCGGCAACTATATGGATGGTAGTGCGGAGATCACTGCCGATAACAGCAAAGGAGTGTACAAAGAGCAACCTGCTGTGTACAACGAAGTAGCCGAGTTCATCGAACCCACCAAGTTCTACCCTGAATATTCTTTTGATTTGAGCTTCTACACTCTACGCGATAAGGTACAAGATGCCGAAGTGGCCTATCAAGAGGTGTTAGATAAGGTGGGCTGCATCGTGCGCGATTCCATAGAACGTCGTTTGGTGCGCGAGTGTCGAGAAGGCACAGCTACCTTTGGTGGAAGCAAGTGGAATGGTGGAGGCACTTATGGCATCATAGACCATCCAGACGATGCCGAGATGACTATCGCCGAGAATGGATCGATGTACTGCCACGTGGCAGAACCTAGCATCTGTCGCCCCACTGCTTGGGATACCGATGGTGATGGTATGCCCGACTATTGGGAGGATCTTTATGGTTTTGACAAAAGCAACCCTGAAGATGGCAATTTGATCAATGTCGAAGGTTATACGGCACTAGAGAAATATCTCGGCTCGCTGATGGGAGAAGATATCACCGGCGCATTTGGCGATGTTTCCGCCATCCGCATCCAGAAGGCCGTACAGTTGGACTATACACTAGATCACCGCACACTGACTCTTACCGGCGAAGGACTCACCCGTTTGCATCTATTCGATATGCGTGGCATCTGCTTGATGGAGCAAAGTCTAGGAGGTCATAATACAATAGATCTTAGCGCTATGCCAGCCAATGTGTATGTGATGTGGGTCACCAACAAGGATGGCTATCGCAATGGCATGAAGCTAGTGATAAAATAAGAAAACCAGTAGACAAGAATAATAAGAAAACATTTAAAAACCTATTATTATGAGAACAACATTGATTACCTCAATCTTTACGATGTCGGCATTGGCGATATCTAGCGCTGCTTTTGCGCAAAGTGCCAATACAAAGGCGGCTCAGACCAACTATCAAGACACACAGTGGGAATACTATGCTGCCGAAAACTATGCAGGTGGCTCTGGTACAGCGGCCGATCCTTACTTGATTGCTACTCCTGAACAACTGATGAAGCTTGCTGTAGAGGTAGAAAATTTAGCTGCCGATGATAGCAACTGGGAGTGCGAATACAGTACAGGTAAGTACTGGAAACAGACTGCAAACCTTGTATTCAACGAAGATGTGCTAAGTAGAGTGAAGTTTGACAGTGGTGATGCTTCTACCATCAATAATAGCGGACTACGCACCATTAATGGTATCGGCTATTATGCTAGTGATGCCGATTATCAATACTTCGCAGGAACCTATGATGGAGGTGGCTATACCATTAGCGGCTTATATATCAATAAGTCGAGTAATAAAAGTACCGGTATCTTTAACTATGCCCTCAATGCTACAGTGAAAAACATCGTGGTGAAAGATACCTACTTCTCTGCCAATGCTAATGTAGGTTTGATAGGTGGTACATTTAATAACTCTACTATCCTAAACTGCCAAACCAGCGGTATCATATTCTGCGGTGGATCGCACCACGCAGGTATAGTGGGAGCTATGCAAAACGAAACTAAAGTGTTGAACTGTATGTCCGACGCCTGGCTATGGGCAAAAAACAATGTAGGTGGTCTTGCCGGCAAAATGACCTTCACCTCTGTTTTGAAAAACTGTTTCACAAATGCATGGATTGGAGCAGTTTACAACAATGTGAGTTCTATGAAGTATTGGGGAATGACCTCTCCTTATATTGGTGGAAACAACTCACAAAAAGGCGAGGATTTGACACTACAGGAGGACGAAGTGACTTGGGAATGTCTGAACCCTAGCACCGTGGAAAATGTATATTGGGCAGATACTTGCAGCGTGCGTCACAAAAACGAGATGGCTACAGAGTTCAACAGCCCAGACTATTGCCTCTATGCCAAACTGATAAATACAAAAGCTATCTCTATAGCCGAATCGAGCACCATAGTAGATGCTTTGAATGCTGAGGCTGCCACTATAGACGGGGCTTGCCAATGGCGTGTAGCTGCAGGTGGGTATCCAGAACTAGCATTGGGTGCTCCTAGCGAACCGGGCACCGGTATTGCCGATGATGTAGTGGTAGAAGAGGGTGTAGTAAATGTGTTGACCCCACAAGTCATTATGGTTCGTCATAATATAGATAGCCAAGACGCTACAACAGGACTGTCCAACGGTATCTACATCGTAAATGGCAAGAAAGTGATA
>CAMTPC010000116.1 GCA_947074295.1 uncultured Bacteroides sp.
GTGAGATTGTTACTTCTTCTGTATTTGCTTCAATAAATGGTGAATGTTTGATGCTGCTTGGCTCATCTATAATGATAGCATCTTCTATTGCATCGCTCCATTCTTCTTGTTTTCTTGTTTGTAGTTGTCCTGTTATTACGCTTGGTAATAATTGGACGGTTTTAGTGTTATTTTCCATAACTGTTTTTGATTATTAGTTATTTACTCTGTTTTAATTTTAGAGGCCTTTTTCTTTAAAGCACCTCTTAGCTTTTTACTTCCTTTTATGACGATGAGCGTCATTTCCAGAATAATGATTATTACTGTTTCCATTTTCTTTATTTCCATGGTTTAGCAAATTTTGACCGTAGCGGTCGATTAGTTGTTTGATTAGTTTTTCTTTCTTCATATTGTTTCTCCTATTGTTAATTAATTAAGTTAATTTTCTTCCATAAATAAGGGTTTGAGGTGATAGGAGAGCAAATAAAAAAGGACCTTAAATTGGTCCTGTATATTGTTGTTTTGATTGATAGATATAAGAAAATCCCTTCTCTGATTGTAGTCAAAGAAGGGATTTATCACATGAGGATACTGGCTAAAATCTTCTTCGGATTATAGTCGGTTCTTATTATCTATTGGTTTGTTTCTTTTTCTTCATATATAAGGGTTTGGAGGGAAGTTATATATGTAAATCTATTGAAATAAAACTTGGTACACGAGTTTTTTTTTAATATTTTTGTCATGAAAAAAATGAATAAAATAATAACACGTATGAAAATGAGATTAGTATTTATTACTATAATTCTTTGTGCACTAAATGTATCAGCTAAAGTTCATTCATTAAACGGAAGTGGGACCGCTAATGATCCTTATCTTATAATAAGTATTAATGATCTAAAATGGATGAGAGATCGAGTTAATATAGGAGATATTGATTATTCAACTGCATATTACAAATTGATTTCTAATTTAGACTTCTCTTGTGAGGATGATTGGGAACCTATTGGACTTGATTATTTTTATTCATTTAAAGGATATTTTGATGGAAACAAAAAGGTTATTAGCAACATTCGAATTGGTAAAAAAGATAGTCCTTCTAATTATTATTTTAATGGTTTCTTTGGGTTTATTCAAAATTCTAGTATTACTAACTTAGGAGTTAGATGGTTAGGAATATATTCTGAAAACATAGTTGGTGGCATAATTGCCAGGGCTGACGAATCTGATATTTCTAATTGTTTTTCTAGCGGTGAATTTTCTAGCGTTGATGCTATGCCTGGGGGCGCTGGCGGAATAGTCGGTGAATCAATTTTTGCAAATATTGTTAATTGTTATTCGGAGGGAAGAATTATATCTTCATCTCTGGGTACTAGTTCTTATTCTGGTGGTATAGTCGCCTCTGCACATGATACAAATATTTCTAATTGCTACTCCATAGGAGATATCACATCTTCTGCTGCTGCTACTTCCTATTCGGGAGGTATAGCAGGAGATTTAAATGGAGGTAGAGTTAGTAATTGTTATTCTACTGGTACTATTTCTTCAAACTCTAATGGTAGATCTTATTCTGCTGGTATAGTTGGTTATCTTAGAACTGGAAATATAGAAAATAGTGTCGTACTAAACGATATTATATACTCAATAAGTCAAATTTTAGATTTTTGTTTTGTAGGTAGAATTGTGGGAAATGAAATAAATATTCTAATAAAAAATTATGCTTCAACGGATTTAATTACTGCAATAGGCACATCACCTAACCAACTTCACATCAATACAAGTTTCACAGGAAGTAACAATGGAGAAAATTTAAGAGAAAGGCCTATAGATATTTTAAATAATTATGTGGAAAATAATCGGTTTGATTTGGGTGTGTTAATGCGTTTATGGGAATCACATAACTATGTTAATAATGGTTACCCTGTTTTTGGGGAGTTGGCAAAATTAAAAATAGCTTTTGAGACTTACAACGGTACAATAATTGAACCAATTCAAATAAAATATGGCGAACTTCTTCCTAAACCTACCAATCCAGTGCGCGATGGTTATGAGTTTTCTGGCTGGCATAAAGACCAAGAACTTAACCAACCATGGGATTTCGATAATGATCGTGTTTATAGCAATACTACATTATATGCTAAATGGAATAGTGCTACATCTATTGAAGATATGAATTCTGATGGAATAGTTGTTTATTCGGGTAATAGATGCGTTGTTGTAAAAAATGCTACATCACCAATTACTGTATATAATGTAGGTGGTGCTGCATTAAGAACTATACAGCAACCAAGTGAAGTGGAAAGTCTTGATATCGAGCCAGGTTATTATATTGTGAAGACTGGTAGAGAAAGTTCAAAAGTGATGGTTTATTAGTAACCAGCTAAGTTATACCAAAATTAAATGCCTCAATAATTATTCTTTATTGGGGCATTAATTGTATGTAGGTTGGAGGAGAAAAAAATAAAAAGGACCTCAAATGGGTCCTGTATATTGTTATTTGATTGATAGATATAAGAAAATCCTTTCTCTGATTTTGTGGTCAAAGAAAGGATTTATCACATGAGGATACTGACTATAGTTCTCTTCGGATTATAGTCGGTTCTTATTATCTATTGATTGGTTTGTTTTTCTTCATATATAAGGGTTTGGAGGGATGAGGAGAGGTGTGGAAATAATCAAAATATTAAATAGGTAAAGTGAGGTTATTAAAGACAAAATATTTGTGCAACTATGGTTTACAGATTAATGCATAAAGGATATACACTCTATGTAAGATTATAATTACAAATATTTAAATAAAGAGATAAGAATTATATGGAATTATTACAATATTTATTATCTTTGGTTTAAAATAGGTAATGAGGATTATTTCTACAAAAATATAGCACACTTTGAAATATTATCTGCTCTAATATGACTGTTAATAATTGAAATCTATAATAAAAACTATCAAAAAAAACTATTATGCCAAACAATGAAAAACAATGGAGCTCTGCTACTCCTGGGTTACTAATTTTTTTAGTAGATCAATCAGGCTCAATGACATTGCCTTATGATCAAAATGATTCCCGTACAGTTTTTACTGCAAGAGTTATTAATCGCGTTATAAACGAGATTATACAGAAAAATTACAATGGAGATAAGCCTAAAAATAGATGCTTTATCTCAGTAATAGGTTACAATGATAAGATTGTAGAATTAGCATCAGGTTTTTTAGAAGATTTGGATAACGCCATTATTCGCATAGAAAAAGTAAAAAAGAAAATTAGTGATGGTGCAGGGGGGTTAATTGACATAGATATAGATATGCCAATATGGATTGATCCTGTAACTGAAGATAGATGGACAAATATGAAAGATGCTTTTGTGATGGCAAAAGACTTGGCAGAACGTTGGATGAACGACAAACCGGAGAATCCAGCACCAGTTATTATAAACATTTCAGATGGAATGCCATATTATGGAAAGGATCAACATGTTTGCCAACAGGAAACTCAAAATGTTGTAAACGAAATCATGCAATTAAAAAATGATGATGGAAACGTATTAGTTTTTAATGCAGAAATTGGTAGTAATAAAAATATGATTGTATTACCCAATTCAATTGATGAAGTAAAACCTGCTGGAGAAGAAGCGGAATTCCTATACAATATCTCAAGTACTATACCAGAAGGATATATAAAAGCAGCCGAAAAAAATGGTCTAACACTTAAAGATGGATCTAAAGGATGCGTATTCGCTGCAGATGCTGAGCACCTTATTAAATTAATTGATTTTGGTTCAAGCAAAGGTAAAACTGACAAATAATTATAATGAAAATTAGAGCGTTTATTACTCATAAACTAGCAGAAAAATATGAAGATTGTCAAGATAGCTATAGCATTTCAAATAATGCTATAGCTGTTTCTGATGGTATGTCACAATCAATATTCCCCAACTGGTGGGCAGAATCACTTACAAAGGCTTTTGTTAAGGATAATTGGATACCTGATACTAATAATTTAGAAGACATTCGTCTGGAATGGATTAATAAGGTCAATCACTTTATTGATACTGAAACTTCAAAAGGGAAAAATCTCTGGAGATTAAAAAACAGTATAGCTGAAAAAAAAGGAGCGGGTGCTACAATTTGCGGCATTCGTTTTAATAATGAAACAGATTGGGCTGGTTATGTTCTAGGAGACACATGCGTAATTGAGATTAATGTGGATAATCAAGTTGAAAGAATATATACTTCACAAGAGGGTTCCTTTGACAATCATCCTGATTATTTTGACAGTTTTAGTGAAGGAAAAGGTGAGCCAAAGGTTATTTGTGGGAAACTTACTGTCAATAATAAACTTATTATAGCAAGTGATCCTTTTGTTGATTTTTTATACGAAAAAAGAGGTGAGTTAGGTGAAGCTAACTATATAAAACAATTATTTGAGTTAGAAAACAATCATGACTTCTGCGAATTAGTTGACAACTGGCGAAAAAATGAAGGGTTGCACAATGATGATAGTACACTTATATTAATAGAGTATGATGATAAAATATCATTAGATATCGTATATGATAAAGGTTTGCATTCATTAATTGAAGAAGAAAGAAATAATCTAGAAACTGAAAATTTAAATGGGGATATTAGTGTTAACAAACAGGAAGAAGATAGCAATAATACTCCTACAGTAGCTTTTGATGAAGTTACAAAAGCTGCTAATTCACTCAAAAGGACCATTGACAATTATTTAAAAAACCCTCCCCAAAAAGGGAGTAAGAATATTAATAGAATAAACGTCATAAAGGGACTAATTCGTGCTATTATTAATTTCCTAGATAAAAATGAAAAAAACACCTAGTTGTACCGACTATTGTGAGTCAATAGTTATCCCACAATGCATTAAGGCTCAAAGTCTAATTGGTGGTAATGTAGTGCGCAAGAACCAAAAAGTTGTCCGATATTCTGGAGGTTTTTGCATTGTATTCCCATATGAAGTCAATAATCATAAATATGCATTAAGATGTTGGCATGCAAATGTGGATGATTCAAAGGAACGTACACAACTAATCTCTGATGAATTAAAAAGAGTAAATTTACCATATTTTGTCACATTTGAGTATGTGGATGAAGGTATTATAGCTGCTAATAATACTCATCCGATTGTTATAATGGATTGGGTAGATGCAAAGCCACTAAAAGACTATATCAAACTTCATTTAATGGATGAGCTAGCCTTACGATCTCTTGCTGGTGAATTTCTTAAAATGACAAATTCACTACACTCGCATCAGATATCACATGGCGACTTACAACACGGAAATATACTAGTAAAAGATAATGGTGATATTGTTCTTGTGGATTATGATTCAATGTACGTACCAGCACTAGCTGGGAAATCTGACGATATCAAAGGACTAGTCGGATATCAACACCATGAGCGTTTTACACACAAAGAGTTGTCTCATAAAGCTGACTATTTTTCTGAATTAGTTATTTATACTAGTTTGCTGGCTTTGGCTAAGTATCCAAAATTATGGGATAATTTGAATATTGAGGACACAGAAACACTTCTTTTCTCTGACAATGATTTAAATTCAAAGGGAACAAGTACAATATTTGATTTTTTATCTAAAGATGATGAGTTATCCACTCTAGAACAATCTATGAAAAATGCATTGGCTTGTAATTCGATAGATGAGTTACTACCATTGAAAGATGCTATAGTATCAGCATCAGCAAAAGCACTAGATGACATACAAAGTAAATGGGCTAATAATGGATATAATAATACAGTTTTTGTTACAGACGAAGGGGTTGAATCAATCTCAAAGGGATGGCGCAATAATAAATCCAATAAAGCGGAAGAGACTATAAGCACTAAACAAATAGTAGATTCAATAAAAAATAAATGGTAGTATAATGCCACAGATTACAGAGATAAAAGAAAGTATATCAATACCTCAGCTTATAAAAGACGAATTTGTAAAGAAAGGGTTATTTAAGAAATTACCTAATGGACAATTTGTAACATATAGTGGCGGATTTACCTCAGTGTTCCCCTTTGTTGCTGATAATCAAGATTGGGGATTTAGATGCTGGCATGCCGAAATAGGCAATGTACGCGAACGCTTTTCTATATTATCCAAAGTTCTTAACAAACTTAATTTACCCTATTTTTGTGAATTTGTTTATGTAGATGAAGGTATTATTGTTAATGGTAAAACCTTTCCTACCACAAGAATGAGATGGGTAAATGGAGTACAGCTAAATGACTATATTTTAGAACATAAGAACAATGGTGAAAAACTCAAAAAGCTAGCTGATAGTTTTCTAAAAATGTGTATCGATATGCACTCGTCTAAGATTGCACATGGCGATTTGCAACACGGCAATATACTTGTAAATGAAGATGGACGATTATTCCTTGTAGATTATGACTCAATGTATTGTGAGGAAATGCAGAATGTTCCAGATATTATTGCTGGTAAAGAGGATTATCAACACCCAAAAAGAAAGAATAATAACTACGCATCAATAAAATTAGACTATTTTTCTGAATTAATAATCTACCTATCTATAATAGCTATATGGCATAAACCGCAACTTATTGAACATTTTGACATTAGCGATTCGTTGTTATTTAAAGCTGCAGACTTTGTAAATATAGAGCAATCTAAAATATATAAAGAGTTAGATGCACTTGGAAATGATTTCAAACTATATCTTATAATACTGAAAGAATATTTGTCAATAAATAATATTAACACTCTAGAGTCATTCGATTTAGTTATAGATAGATTATCTCGTAAACCTGTTATCAATTCTTTTGACTGTAGACAAGGAGATACGATTTACAAGGGTGACTGTATTTCACTTCATTGGGATATTGAATATTATACAGAACTCTATATCAATGATAAAAAGATTGATAAGAATAATTATAGTACGAGTTTATCTTCGACATCGACCTTTACAATAACAGCGATTAATGGACTAAAACAAACAAAAAAAAATATTGAAATAAAAGTCATATCTAAACCAACAATCTCTTTTAAGTCTAGCCAGCGAAAGATTAAGCCGAATAGTGACGCAATATTATCATGGAATATCAAAAATGCTAATTCAGCCGTTTTAAAGTATAATGGCGAGTCTGAAAAAATATGTTTGTTAGATTCAAAAATTATTTCACCTCTCTGTTCTATTCAATACCAACTTGAGGTAATAGGACTTGATGGAAAGAAGATATTTAATAAAGAATTAGTTATTGATGTCGTTCCAGAGGCTGTAATAGAATTTTATGCCGATAAAAGATTTACATTACCGAATGTCCCAATAGTTTTGAACTGGAATGTTCAAAATGCTAAATCTATTGAACTAGTAGGGGATTTCGCGGGAGCTGGAATAGTTAAAACTACTGGAAGTTTAATAGTTGAACTAACTAAGGACAGTCGAATAATATTAATGGTGAAAGATGAATTTGGTATTAAAGAAGCCTTCATTGATTTCTTTATGGTTCCATTACCCCAAATAACACAAATAGAGGTACCAATTCAACATATCAATATAAATATGAATATAATAAATAGCGTTCCTCAATATACGAAGAATATAGATATTCAACTGCCAGAAATAAATATACCTAAAGTTACTGTTGTAAACGAAAACTATTTGATAGAACCATTCTCAAGTATTTCACTACAACCGCCAATTAATATAAAACATAAAATGAAACCTAAAGGCAAATGGTTTACAACCGTTATGAAGGCTGTGAAAAAATATATAATAAATGACTAAAATATTTAACATGAAAAATGATATCAAAACAGAAGACAAAGAGGATAAAGAGATAAAATGGGGTGGGTTATTAAATGAATTTCTTTGGACATGTGCTGGTGTAAATAAAAAAGTTATTCGCCAATGTCCAACTGAGTATGCAAAATATGCAGGTATAGGCGGTACTATTTTATTTACGGCTTTAATGGCCATGCTTTCTGGTGGTTATGCACTTTTTACAGTATTTAAACATCAATATGCTGCAATAATATTTGGTTTTTTTTGGGGTTTGCTAATCTTTAACCTTGACCGTTTAATAGTGAACACAATGTACTCTGATGGAAAAGTTACCATTAGTTTTAAAGAGTTTATGTGCGCTTTACCACGTATCATAATTGCGATATTTCTTGGTGTTTGTATATCTACACCTCTAGAACTTAAGATATTTGAGAGTGAAATAAACATAGCCATTGAAAGTCTTAAGGAAAATAAATTAGAAGAATACACAATGAAAGAAAGAGATTTGCGTGCAGAGCTAATTGATTTAAGAAATATAGAATCAGAAAAACCACTAGATTTATCTGGAGCTGGCACAATTGATACAAGAAGTAAGCAGGTATATATTGATTTACAAAATAGCAAGTCTAGCTTATTAAACGAAAATGAAAAAATGAATGAATTTGTTATTCAACGCAATAGAATAACACTTGCTACTGGTTTAGTATCAGACTCTACACAGTTTAATAGATTAACCAATGAAATATATCGTACTAGAAGAAGAATTAACCAATATAAATCTGAGATAAATAGATTCGAAGGAATACTCGCAGGAAATGATGAAGGGTATAGTAAAGCATTAGAGAGTGCTCAGCTAAAAAAGGATCGGGAAATAAGGCGAATTGATTCGTTAATTAATGAAAGCTCATTGAAAATAAATGAAGCATCGACTAATTATAAAACACTTTTAGGAAAAGAATTTGATGGCTTTCAGGCTAAAATGCTAGGCTTTGAAGAAATAAAAAAAAATGAATCCACAAGAATAGCTGCAATATTTATTATGTTACTATTTATAGTGATTGAGATAGCACCTGTCTTTTTTAAAATGATGATTGCTTCAGGATCTTATGATGATTTGCTTGTAGCAGAAAAGCATAAAGTTCAAGCATATTCGCAGAAGATTATTTCTCAGACTAACGATGATATAAATACTTCATTAGAATTATCTACAACAAAAAATCAAAATAAACTAAATGCTGAATTAATGGCAAATAATATATTATTAGAAAAGTTGGCAATAGCACAAGCTGAAATGATTGAAACTGCTATTGAAGAATGGAAAGAAGAGGAAATAAAAAAAATAAAATCAAATCCATCTAATTATATAAAGTCAAATATAAAATCATGACAAAATTAAAAATTCCTGGAGTTTCATTTTCTTTGAAAAGAGCCATTGGTATAACACAAGCTAAACAAAAAATAGCCAAAAAAACAGGTATTCCTACTACAAAGAGTGGAATGGAAAAGAAGATTGGTGGTATTATTCTAAAAGGATTATTTAAGTCCTAAAACAATATGCTAAGATTTTAAGTTGCTATATAAAGAAATGTAGTAAAATCATCTTTCACAATACCTAATTATCTGACGGGAGTGTAAGGGAGTGTAATTAAACGGGAGTGTAATTTAAACTCTGTCTGGTTTTTACATTTTATTTCGATTATCCTATATAAGATGATATAAATAAATTTATGAAAACACTCAAAACAGTATTGATACTAATAACCTTCTTCTTTTTCGCTTCATGGCTATACAAGTTATTAGCAATTCTATTTCTTGCAGTCGTATGGCGTGATAAAATTAAGCAGCTCCATAAATGGGTGTATCCATCAATAATAACAATACTACTGGTTGCTATTTTTATGGTGATACCACGTTTTCGCTATAATACTTCTGACCGTGTACGCCTCATTTATCAGGACAAAACAGGGAATGCTATCCACCCTCCAATAAGTCACTATATAGCAAATATGATTATTCCCGAAGAAGAAGCAATGAATGTTTGTATATATGGTGTACGATGTGCGGGCATGTTTCCATCCCTTGCCAATTGGTTGGTGCAAGATTTTCTCAAAGACGATAAGAAAGGTAATATTGCCAATTTTTATAGTCCTTTTGATGCACTAAACTGGAGTGGTAATTTCCCGATGTCGGGTGTTACTTCACAAGTCTTTTATCAGATGGGGTTAGGATCTACTCAATCAGTCTACCTCATCAAGCCTAAGAATTATAACCCTGAAAAGTCTTACCCTGTTGTGTTTTTTATGCATGGATTGATGGGAAACTGGAAGTTATATCAAGGTATATTTAAAGATTTGGATGATTGCATCGTTTTGAGTATTGGGACTAAAGATTGGTCGGGCATATACCAAAAATCTGATATTAATGCACTATTCACAAAGCAAATACCATTCTTGAAGAATATGGGTTTTAAAGTTGACGAAAATAATCTTCACCTTATCGGTTTATCAAACGGAGGTTCGGCTTCGAATGTGGCATACAATAGCTTCTCTAATAAGTTTAAGACCATCACTTTTATTTCGACAGGTATAAATCAAACCTATCCAGTGGAAAGTAAAATATTACTCATTGGTGGTGGAGGAGATCCTAGTTCTAGTTCATTAAAACCGGCTTATACAAAACTGAAAGAAAATGGCTCTAAGGCAGAACTGTATTGGCAAAATGATGAAACACATTATCTTCTTGTAAATAAGAAAGATGAAATTATATCGTTATTAAATTCAAACTATCAATAACTCTTTATTATGAAATTTATAAAAATACTCACTTGCATACTTAGTTGGTTAACAATCTCACCGCTATTTTACTATTTAGCCAAGAAGTGGGAATTCATGGGCAAGAAGCTAAGTGCTTTCTTTATGTTTATTTCTCCCTTATTTATCGTATTGTATATGGCTATTGGCCTATACGGATATTTCGCTTACGCATCTTATGAAAGAAAACACAAATTTACCAGAGTTTCTACAATAGAGCGAATAACTGAAACGAAATTCCCCAGCTTTAAAGTGATTGAGCATGATGAAGGAAAGGTTGCATTCATGGGAGATTTTACGAATTCTATGAAAATCAAATTTAATAAGGATTTATCGCCACAGTTTATTCAAGAATTAGATAGTTTGTCATCTATTAAAGGGTCTGATTGGAGCAAGAGTAATGATGGGTATAGGTTCAGCAAAATGTGGGGAAATGAGATGCCTGCACCTAAGGGAGAAAGCGATGATGAGGATTGGTTTCTATCGATATACATTGTGAAAGGCCAGCGAGAAGCTACCATAGAGTATGGGATGTGGTAATTTTAATAAAGCAATAAATAGAACTATAAATTATGGGACCTTTGTTTAAATGGTTAGCTGGCATACTCGAAGCCATGGGAGCTCCTTTAACTAAACAATAACACTTATAACACGATGAAACGACTTATTTTACTTTTTGTACTACTTATTCTCACAGCTCTAAGTGTAATATATTTCAAGAAAGATATCTACTACATGCCCTTATTCGCAAAACACGGTGAGGTTATCGATCAACTAGATGGTGTTAACATCTACTTTAACGTAAGCATTCGGTAAACTCCGTACTGTATATATAATAAAAACCTTGAGATAAA
>CAMTPC010000117.1 GCA_947074295.1 uncultured Bacteroides sp.
GGTGAATGTCTATTGCTCCAATCGGTGTAAGAAGCGGTTGTGGCGATACCCCTTAAATAAGGGTTGTTCGGGATCTTTAGAGAACCACACCAAAGCTGCCTTACCAATGAGGTATTCGTGCGGAACAAACCCGAATAGGCGAGAGTCGGCCATTTGTCCGTCCTTGTCTGTCGTCATCCAGTAATAGTCTTTGCTGAAGGTATATTGTTCGACGGGTTGCTGATCGACAAACAGAGTGTCGTTCTTGATCTCCGCGTTCTTGCCTTCGTGCAGCAGGATGGTATTCATCAGCAGGGTGCGGTTCCAAGGATAAACATCTATAGAGATTCCTTTTCCTGGCACTATCAGTGGTTTAACGAACTGGCGATTGCCCTCGAGCGGCACCAAACAGCTGTCGCAAGCCAAAGCTTTAACGATCTGATGATGAGCCTTACGCGTGAAAGGACGCACATTGTGCAGGGAATCTTCACTGAAACACTGCGTGGCAGGAATATGAAGTGCTGCCATCAACGAGTCAATCTTCTCCTCTAATGAATCGGGGTAGCAATAATAGGCAAGTGCAGCGTACGAGCTGAGCTGCTGGGGCGATTGTGCTAGAAACAGTGAATCGACCATCAACGTGTCACCGGGTATGCCCGCACAGTGTCCTATGAAGGTCTCTTTATCCGCCAAGGCGTCTATCACGTTGGCTGGGTTGTTGAAGACGACGATATCGTCTCTATTCACTTGTCGCTCGCGCCACCGATGATAATCGAAAAGGTTGCTGAGCGGTGCACGCAATCCATAGCTCCACTTGTTGACCAGGATACCCTCGCCCTCTTGGAAGGAGCTGTCTACGCTGCCCGCCGGTATATAAAACGAACTGAAAGCAAAACACCGGAGCAACAGTACGAGTACTGCTGCTCCGGTGATGGCTACTATCCATTTTATATATCTTCTCATATAGAGTCGTTTTGAATTATTGTCCGGCTGACTTAAAGAAACGGTCCCAGCGTATCTTGCCGCTGAACCAACCGCGGTCTGGATCGAGTGAAAGCCACACAAACTTAGGTTGTCCCACCACATGATCCTCAGGTACGAATCCCCAGAAGCGTGAGTCTTGTGAGTTGTGACGGTTGTCACCCATCATCCAGTAGTAGTCCATACCGAATGTATATTTGTCGGCCTTCTCGCCATTGATATAGATTTGGCCATCTTTCACGTCAAGAGTGTTGCCTTCATAGGCCACGATAGGGCGCTCATAGAAGGGCAGGTTCTCGATGGTCAGGTCGATGGTTTCACCTTTGGCGGGTATCCAGATAGGGCCATAGTTGTCCACGGTCCAGTCGTTGTACTTATTCTGCGGATAGAGGTCGTACGTGGCAGAAGTCTTAATAGGATCAATAGCTGTCACATAATCCTTGCGTGCCAATAGTTTGCTTCGTGCCTCTACGGTAAGCGGCAATGCAAATACAGTAGCACCAGGTCGGTAGCCTGCCGTGTCTTCTCTACTCAGGCCGATCTCATCCATCAGGAATTCGATGGGTATGGGTTTGCCTGTACCAGTGATACGATAAATAAATTGTATATCTTTGGGGTCTTCTTGCTTCACGCCGTCAATATAGATAGCACGGTCGATAATCTGCAAGGTGTCGCCTGGTAGAGCGATGGCACGCTTCACATAGTTTTCGCGACGGTCTACTGGACGGTAGACAATCTCACCATACTCATGTGGATGCGTCTTAATATATTGGCTTCCTGCATTGTAATACAAGTCATAGATCATGTATTGCTGTTCAGGGCTGAGGCTATCCATCTCCACATGTCCTGGGTAGAGCTCTTTCCCTTGGTTGATCGCCATATTGGTGAAAAAGTCATTCTGTTGGAGATAGGTCGAAACCGTATCGCCTGCAGGGAAGTTGAACACCACGATGTCATTCTGCTTCACCTTTCCGAAACCTGGCACACGGCGGTAGTCCCATTTGGGCCATTCCACGTATGACTTGGTGTTGAGCACAGGCAAGGTATGTTGCGTCAAAGGCAGCGACAATGGTGTGTTGGGGATACGTGGCCCATAGCTCATCTTGCTCACATACAAGAAGTCGCCTGTAAGCAGTGTCTTCTCTAATGATGAAGAAGGAATCTGGTAATTCTGGAAGAAGAACAGATTGACGAAGTAGACTGCCACCAAAGCGAAGACGATGGCATCTACCCAGCTCATTACCGAACGAACGGCAGGGTTCTTGGAGTCTTTCCAGAAAGCCCAAGGAATGTATTTCGTGATATAAACATCAATGATAAAGGGTATAGCAATGACCCCCAACCAGCTTTTCACCCAGATGAGGAAGGCGATGTAGAGGGCCAATACGATGGCGCATTTTATCCACTGTGGCCGTGTAGGTTTTCTCATAATAGTTTGTCTGTTTTAGTCTTTCAAGAAAGGGAATAAATCGCTCATGCCTAGATAGCCTTCGTGCTGAGCGGTGTATTCAGCTGCCAGTACAGCACCGAGTGCAAAACCACCGCGATTCTTAGCGTCGTGCGTGATAGAGATACTATCCACATCCGAATCGTAGCGGATGGTATGGATACCGAATATTTCGCCTTCGCGTACGGCTTTGATAGGCATCTCGTTAGGTGATGTAGCTTCGTCGAGTGCCCATTTGTCTTTGCGGTCGAGGTTCTCAAGGATACCTTCGGCAAGGGTGATGGCAGTGCCACTGGGCGCATCCATCTTGTGAATATGGTGCCACTCGGTCATGCTCACATCATAAGCGGGAAATTGGTTCATGATCTTTGCCAAGTATTTGTTGACAGCCGAGAATATGGCTACACCCAAACTGAAGTTGGAAGACCAGAATAGCGTCTTGCCGCCTGTGGTGCAAAGTTCCTTGATTTCTTCTCCATGCGCATCCATCCAGCCAGTGCTGCCCGAAACCAGCTTCACACCGGCATTGAAGGTACGTATATAGTTTTGATAAGCTACATGCGGATTAGTAAACTCGATAGCGACATCCGCTGAACGGAATGCGGCTGAATCGAAGTCTTCCTGATTATTTACGTCAATGATGCTGACAATTTCGTGTCCACGGTTGATGGCGATCTTTTCGATCTCTTTTCCCATCTTTCCGTATCCTATTAATGCAATTTTCATTGTTATAGTGACTTAGTTTCAAATTGATAATGGCAAAGATAACACATTATAAAAGAGAAACCATCAACTGTCGCTAAAAAAGTAGCTATATAGCTGCGGTTTATAGGTAAATTTCCTTACATTTGCATACCTACTTAATATCTTATATCGACATGGAACAACTGCTACACTATGTATGGAAACACAAATTACTCCCATTACAAACCCTGAAGACTACCACTGGACAGGAGGTAGAGGTTATTGACACGGGCCTGCATAACACCAATGCTGGCCCCGACTTTTTTAATGCAAAACTTAAGATTGACGGCACGTTGTGGGTGGGGAATGTTGAGATTCACGCCTCTTCATCTGATTGGATGCGACATGGGCATCAGCACGATGTGGCCTACGATTCAGTGATATTGCATGTAGTGGGTTGTCTGGACTGTGAAGTGAAGCGCACCAACGGGGAAGAGATTCCACAGATGTTATTGCCGTGTCCCGATCATGTGCGCCGTCACTATCGAGAGTTGGAACGGGCAGTGCTTTCGCCTGCCTGTTATGGTATCATAGAAACGCTACCCAAGCTGGCTGTGAATAGTTGGCTCACCGCTTTGCAGACCGAACGCTTCGAGCAGAAAACCGAAGTGATACGAGGTAGGGTAGAGCAGTGCGGACGAAATTGGGAGGATGCTTTCTTCATCACCTTGGCACGCTATGCTGGTGTAGGTATTAATGGCGATTCTTTCGAGACATGGGCAAGACACATCCCTCTCCGCTCGGTAGACAAGCTGCGCAACGACCGTTTCCGGGTAGAAACGCTATTCATGGGGATGGCAGGATTC
The DNA here is from genome assembly GCA_947074295.1 of uncultured Bacteroides sp. Classification (GTDB taxonomy): domain Bacteria; phylum Bacteroidota; class Bacteroidia; order Bacteroidales; family Bacteroidaceae; genus Bacteroides. The sequence goes on from CAMTPC010000117.1 coordinate 3,958, forward strand.
CTGGATGGAGAAGCCAAAGACGATTATATGGCCACCATGAAGAAAGAGTTTCATTATCAATCTCAGCTCTATGGACTGGCTGCACCTATGGAGCTATCGCGTTGGAAGTTCTTACGCCTACGTCCAGATAATTTCCCTTATATACGCATCAGCCAGTTGGCTGGTCTTTATCACTCCTCTCGTTCGCTATTTTCTAAATTGATGGCTGCCGAAACGATTGAGGCTATGCGACTATTGCTCAAAGCTGATGTATCGGACTATTGGAAATCACATTTCTGTTTTGCGAAATCTTCTGTCAAGAAAGAAAAGAGATGGGGGCGTACGCTGCAAGACATTCTCATCATTAATGCCGTTGTTCCTTTCCTCTATGCTTACGGGCTACATCGGGGTGAAGACCTACTATGCGATCGCGCCCAAAACCTGCTGGAGGAGCTGAAGGCTGAGAATAACTTCGTCACCCGCCTGTGGGAAAAGGCAGGTATTCCGGTAAAGCATGCCGCTGACAGCCAAGCGCTAATCCAGCTTCATCGTGCCTACTGTGAACCACGCAAATGCCTTTTCTGCCGCTTCGGCTACGAATATTTGCGCAAAGCGGGCAGATAATTAGAGGCTTTCCTCTATCTTTGCATCAACTTCTTACTCAATACTTTATTAAGTCATGAAACGGGTATCTTTACTTTCCCTACTATTCATCGTTTGCGCTGCAGTTTGTCCTGTGGGAGCACAGTCTACCGAGGCGTTTGATGCTTTCCTCGATAAGTTCACTTCTAGTGCCAAGCACCAATACACGCGTATCAAGTTCCCCCTCAAAAGTCCCATCGTGCTGTTGGCAGAAGATGGCGAGACCGAACGCTCCTTTCCTTTTACCAAGGATAAGTGGCCGTTAGTGGGGAGCGAGGTGTTTGTCGAAGAGCGTATCGATCAGGGCGATGGGTCTATTTATGTCTCCAAATTTATACTCGTAGAGCCTACGCAACGCGTCTTTGAGGCCGGTTTCGAGGAGTCGGAATGTGATATGCGCATCGAGTTCGCTTTGGTAGATGGCAAGTGGTATGTAGTAGATGCCTATACAGGCTGGTATGGTTTCGACCTGCCTGCCGAGGAACTGAACGAAGCCGTGAAACATGTACAGGAAGAAAATGCCGCCTTCAAGGAGTTGTTTCCTTGATTAACGGTTCATCGGTTTACAGATAATGACTACCCGTCATTTGCTCTTTTATACCAGGGCAGATGGCGGGTATTTTGTTCTAGGGCAAGTTGCTGCATTTTATTTGATTTTTACTTGAAACGGTGGGTACAACTCATCACTTTTCGAGTCTATACAGTATAAAAGGTATTGAAATAAGGAAAAATTAGATTGTTGTTTTTATAACAAATGTTTGACACGGGTTACACGAAAGTTCATGACCATGCGCTTAGCGCCAGTGGTTAGGCTATGCGTGAAACCCGTGTCTTCTGTTTTAAGACGATTATAACTTTACAAATCAAATAATTATGAGTACAAAGATTCAGGGAATCATCCCTCCTATGATCACACCACTCAAAGGTGAGGATCAGATTGACGTTGAAGGAACTATCCGATTGGTGGAACACATGATAGCGGGTGGGGTGCATGCCCTTTTCCTATTGGGTACTACGGGCGAAGCACAAAGTTTGTCATACGAGTGCCGCTATCGTTTCATCGAACTCGTGTCTACCCAAGTGGCAGGACGTGTGCCCTTGCTGGTGGGAGTTACCGATACGTCTGTAGGCGAGAGCCTTAAGATGGCTAAAGTCGCTCAGAAATGCGGCGCTGTGGGTGTGGTAGCTGCCGCGCCTTACTATTTCGCACCGTCACAACAAGAACTTATCGAATACTACACAGCCCTTGCCGACCAACTATGCCTACCCCTCTATTTGTACAACATGCCATCGCACGTGAAGGTGTTCCTAGAAGCCAAAACCGTTGTCGAACTAGCTAAGCACCCTAATATCATCGGGTTGAAAGACAGCTCGGCCAACATGACCTACTTCCAGACATTAACCTATCTGCTACGCGACCAGCCCGACTTCGCTCTCTATGTGGGTCCCGAAGAGCTGACTGGCGAATGCGTGTTGATGGGAGCCGACGGTGGTGTGAATGGTGGTGCCAATATCTTCCCCGAACTCTATGTGGCACAATACAATGCAGCACAGCGTCATGACGTAGAAGAAGTGCGCCGCCTGCAACAGCAGATCATGGCCATCAGTACCCGCATCTACTCGGTGGGCAAGTACGGATCGAGCTACCTCAAGGGTGTGAAATGCTCGCTTTCGGTGCTAGGCATTTGCAGCGACGAGCTAGCCTACCCCTACCGCAAGTTCCGCGAAGAAGAGCGTGCCAAGATTGCCGCCGCTTTGCAGGAAATCATGGGCAAAGGCTGATCCCTCTACACAATATAAACGGGCGGCTACGTGCCGCCCCCAACACATACCTTTATCATGGAAATCACACTTCTCGACTATATCCTCTTTTTCACCTTTATAGCCGGGGTCACCGTCTTCGGCTGTTCCTTCTATTTCAAGAGCCGCAAAAGCGCTAAAGCCTTCACAGCAGCTAGCGGCACGCTTCCCGCATGGGCAGTGGGTATGTCCATCTTCGCCACTTTCGTCAGTAGCATCAGCTTTTTGGGGCTACCGGGCGATGCCTATCGGGGAAATTGGAACCCATTTGTCTTCAGTCTCTCCATACCGATCGCCACCTATCTGGCCGCTAAGATATTCATTCCGCTCTATCGGGGCATGAACAGCGTCTCGGCCTATCACTTCTTGGAAGTGCGTTTCGGCTACTGGGCACGTTGCTATGTGGCAGTGTGCTACCTACTCACTCAGTTGGCACGTACTGGCTCTATTCTATTACTCTTGGCGCTGCCCATCAACCGCATGTTCGGTTTCCCCATCGAGTCTATCATTATCGTAGTGGGATTGCTCGCCCTGATCTACACCCTGATGGGTGGTATTGCTGCTGTGGTGTGGACCGATGCTGTGCAAGGTATCATCTTGATTGTGGCCGCTATAGCCTGTGCGCTGATCCTCACCTTTTCAATGCCCGAAGGCCCTCGCCAGTTGTTCGAGATCGCTTCGGCCAACGATAAGTTCAGTCTGGGCGGTCTGGGTCTGTCACTGGGCGAACCCACCTTCTGGGTGGTATTGATCTACGGCCTCTTTATCAACCTGCAAAACTATGGCATCGACCAGAACTATGTGCAGCGCTACATGACCACCAAGTCTACCAAAGAAGCCATCCGCTCCACGCTTTTCGGTGGTTTGCTCTATATTCCCGTGTCGCTGATTTTCGTCTATATCGGCACGGCACTCTATGCCTACTACACCGCCCGTGGCGAATTGCTCTCTGCTGGCCTTCCGCCCGATCAGGTGTTTCCGCATTTCATCGTCAGCGGTCTGCCCACTGGCATCACCGGCTTTGTGGTAGCCAGTATCGTGGCGGCTGGTATGTCTACCGTATCCACTAGCATCAACTCATCTGCCACTGTGGTACTCACCGACTTTGTGAAGCGCCTTTCCAAAGAAGAGTTGAGCGATAAGAAAAGCATGCGCACCCTCTATCTCACCTCCTTCTTGGTGGGTTTCGTGGGCGTACTCATCGGTCTGCTCATGATGAAAGTCAACGGCGTGCTCGATGCATGGTGGAAGCTCGCTTCTATATGCAGCGGCGGCATGTTGGGTCTATTCCTTTTGGCGCTGCTCAAGCGCAAGGTGGGCCGTGGCAGCGCCATCACTGCCGTAGTGGTGGGCTTGCTAGTCATCGCCTGGATGAGTCTCAGTCCACTGCTTCCCGATAACGCCACATGGAGCTTCGTACGCAGTCCGCTTCACAGCTACCTCACCATCGTGTTTGGCACCACTGCCATCTTTGTGGTAGGCTTTGTTTTGACTGTATTGGCTGGGAAGCAATCGAAATAAAAGATCAAGCTCTTAAATTCCGACGAAGACCGACTCACAAAGCAGTGAATCGGTCTTTTTGCATTATTCTAGGCTGTTTTCCTTGGTTTGCTGACCACGCTTGGTCACCGAGCCAACCACGGCTGCTCTGTTTGCTGACCACGGCTGGTCTGCAAGCTGGGAAGGGCTAGTCATTATTTGGTGTTTGTAGGAATGGAATGGGATTGAAATAAATACTAGTTAATAGGTTGCTATACCTCGTTGATTATCTTAATTTTGCTTCTATAGATTGCAACAAAACGTTTTTAAGAATAAATTGTGAATTGAATATACAGATATATAAATAATTATTTAATCTTTAAATAATAGTAAGTATGAAATATGATTATCGCGAGGAAGCTAAAACAGTTGAGTGGCAACGTAAAAGTGGAGAAATTAAAGAAAGAGACGATTATACGTGCTTTCTATGTGGAAGTAAGGATAAATTCGTCCATGTTCACCATCGTTATTATGATGGGAGGCTTCACTATTGGGAATATCCTGATGATTCATTGGTTACACTTTGTGAAGATTGTCATGCGGAAGAGCATTCCATATCCTCTGATAAAAATTCAGTTATAATAAACGAAGCAATAAAAAAAGCACATAATAGGGGTGCTATGTATTTGGAGATTATCAATGCTATAAATATGCTATTTGAAAAGAATAGTAAGCGAGGAAGTAGTGATCTTGAAGTGTCTAATATAAAGATCAGTCCGAATATTAGGAGGGAAAATATTCATATTAATCCATTAAGAATTAATGAACGCAAACAAATCTTTCTAAAGCAATTAGCCGAGTATGGCTTAAAATACGAACCTGAATATTTGCAGAGTTTTGCAGATTATTGGACTGATACGATATCCAAAAAGTTGCGTTTCGAGAATGATCCTAATTTTTTAATGCCTACATATCTTTCTAAATGGAAAGAGGTAAGTGACGAAGTAGAGTTAGGTAAAGGGTTTACGAGGCTTTTACAGGAAGCCCTGCTTTATGCAAAAGAGCAATTAGAAGGATATAAAGATCTCATTGAATCTATAATAAAAAGCCAAATAGAGGAGATTGAACAAAATGAGCCAATGATTAAAAAGAGGTTACTAGAGTTGTTTAATCCTAAAGTTGAGGAAATTAAAAATACGAAGATGACTGAAGTTATTCCTTCGTATAAGAATGATAAAACAACTGTATATGAATATTTAAAGCGTGTAAGTCGCCCTAGAACTTTTACTAAAATATATGAAATAGATCCTAATACAGAAACTGATATTCGTTTGTATGTAGAATGTCAAATGCATGACTTCTATAAAATAAAAACATACATAGGACCTGAAACAAAAATCTATCCTAAGCAGGAGTTTATAGATGCCATAGAGAAATATTTTAATATAACTCTAGAATTACCAGTTCATTTTAAAAAACAAATTAATTATGTTATGAACTATAATTTCTATTTAAAAAGGCAGATTTATAAATATATGATCGACTATCCAGATTATAATAAAGATTTCTTGGAAGAGTATAAAATAAATAACCTTATAACAAAGAAAGAATTTTCAATACTATATGAAGCCAAGCATGCTTTTCTGCGTAATAATGAAGATAACTTGAAACGATTGAATCGATTACAAGATATACTACTTACGGATTTCTGTAAAGAAGCAAATATAGAGTTTAGTGATATAATCTCTGATATTACGCTTAAAACATTTTTGGGAGAGCAAAGCAAGTATTATGAACTTTGCCCTATTCAGATAAGATTCTCAAAGTATTTCTATAATCAATGTTATCTAGAAATATGTATTGATTTCTCAAGGGAAGAAACCTTTTTAATGGGTCAAAAAATCTCAAAAGAGGAAACTTTTTTAGCTCATATACTCGAAAAAATGAATGAGCTTTATGGTTTTACTTTTGTAGTATATCATAAGCGAACTCAAAAAATAGTGCATGTTCCGCTTGAGATTTTAGCTCGCACAAATGGCTACATATTTGATTTCTGTACAGAGTCATTCAATAATGGAACTATGACATCTGTGCAACTGCCCGACGAATTCAAAGTTCTAGATTATTATTGTAACCATATAAATGCATTGATAAATTATAAAGAATAAATGGTTAAATAAAATCGATTATAACTATCAATGACCCTTTCCACTAGTCTTAAATTAACAAGTTTATCACCCAAATTCGTAAAAATCCTACAGATTTGAAGTGTAAACTTGTTACTATGGTGTTTTTATTACCTGCTTTTACTCTTTTATAGCTCTGCTTAAAATCATCCACTCACCCCACCGTCATATAAAATCTATAATTGCTATAGCCATAAGGCACAATGCTCACCACGCCGCATCACAATGCGATCAGGATAATATCGAATGCGAAGAAATCATTATTTATGATAGATGGGGACCATGTGCCGGTCTATTTTGATGGAACTGCTGGCCCCACTGATGCAGATATACTTCCCATTTATGGTAAAATAATACTTAACTCTGAAAGTAAATTTGTAGCTTTGTGTAGGGTGCAGCCAATACGATTGATTCGTGTAGCCCCTTTTTATCTTCATCTACTAACTGATAAAACTTGAATTAATGAAGGAATATATTGACCTATCATCATGGGAAAGAAGAGATAATTTCCTGTTTTTTGCAGATTTTCTAAATCCATTTTATTCAGTGACCTGTGAAGTCGACTGTTCAGTGGCAAAAAAAGTAGCGAAAGAACGAGGAGAGTCATTCTTCCTCTATTATCTATATGCTATTTTAGATGCAGTCAATACGATTGATGAATTAAAGTATCGCATCAGTGAGAAGGATGAGATTGTCAGATATGATAAAATAGATGCTTTCGTCCCAATAAAGAAAGCAGGCGCTCGATGTTTCACAACTATACGAATTCCGTATCATGAAACATTTAGTGTTTTTAAAGAGGTAGCGAAAAGTCGTATTGATGATGTGCAGAATGTTGATCCTTACTCATTAGAAAAGCAAAACAAGGAATTTGATGTAGTCATAGTCAGCCCACTTCCTCAATTGCCTTTCACTTCCATAACTTATACACAGAAGAATCGCCATGGAAGTGATTATCCAATAATTAATGTTGGACAGCTTAGCCCTGAAAGTAAGTTACCCATAGCAATAAATGTTCATCATGGTTTTGTTGATGGTGAACACCTTTCCGAATTTTACAGTAAAATAGAAGCCACTCTAGCATCTATATAAATTGGGCTTATATCATTCTGTTTCCATCTCCACATCCGCATAAATCTTATAGTTGATATAGCCATAAGGCACTGTGCTCACCACGCAGCATC
>CAMTPC010000118.1 GCA_947074295.1 uncultured Bacteroides sp.
GTATAGGTATAGTAACTGCCCAAACACAGAAAATTACGGGAGTAGTTATTTCTGAGGAAGATGGGCATCCTGTAGTCGGAGCTTCAGTATTGGTTAAAGGTACTACTGTTGGTACTGTTACTGATATTGATGGTAATTTTACCTTGCCAAATGTGCCTACTAGTGCTAAGCATTTAGTAGTATCATATATTGGTATGCTGACACAAGAGGTGGCTATCAAACCCAGTATGAAAATTTATTTAAAGAGTGATGCGGAACTCCTTGATGAAGTAATCGTAACCGCTTATGGTACATCGACAAAGTCTGCATTTACAGGATCGGCTACTGTAGTAAGTGCCGAGACTATTGAAAGAATTCAAAGCTCAGATGCGTTGAATGCACTTTCTGGTCGCGTGTCGGGTGTACAGTTGACAAATACTTCTGGTCAACCTGGTGCATCTGCTCCAACTATTCGTATCCGTGGTATCGGATCTATCAATGCAGGCAATAGCCCATTGGTAATCCTTGATGGTACTCCTTACGATGGTGACATGAACAACATCAACTCTGCCGATATCGAATCGATGACAGTATTGAAAGATGCTGCGTCAAATGCACTTTATGGTGCTCGTGGTGCGAATGGTGTGATTATGATCACTACCAAAAAAGGTAAGACAGGTGAAGCTCGTGTAACTGTTGACGCTAAATGGGGTGGTAACACTCGTTCTACACGCGATTATAATTATATCAAATCGCCTGCTCAATACTATGAAATGTACTATACTGCTTTGAATAACTATTATTTGAATAATGGCTATTCGTCAGGTGATGCATGGACTATGGCTAATGCTAATATCACTTCTAGTGGTAGTATGGGGCTTGGATATAACGTCTATTCTTTGCCAGAAGGCGAAAGCTTGATCGGTTTGAATGGTAAGTTGAATCCAAACGCTACAATGGGTAACAAAGTTTCTTATAATGGTGAAGAATATTATTTGCAAGCAGATAACTGGTTGGACAATGCTTACAAACATGGTCTTCGTCAAGAATATAATGTTAGCATCTCTAATGCAAACGATAAAGCATCATTCTATTCTTCATTCAGCTACTTAAAGAATGAAGGTATCACTAAGAACTCTGGTTTTGACCGTTATACAGGTCGTTTGAAAGCTGACTACCAAGTAAAACCATGGTTGAAAGTAGGTGCTAACATGTCTTACGCACACTTCTATATCAACCAAATGAGTAATGATGGTACTTCTAATTCATCTGGTAATATCTTTGCTGCTGCAACTCAAATCGCGCCAATCTATCCACTGTTCATGCGTGATGGCAACGGTAATGTAATCGTAGATGGTAATGGTGTAACACGCTATGACTATGGTGACGGTGACAATGCAGGTTTGACTCGTCCTACATATACTAACTCAAATGCAATCTCACAATCTTTATTGAACAAATATCAATCTGAAGGAAATGCATTTGCAGCTACTGGTTATGCTGAAATTCGCTTCTTGGAATACTTCAAGATCGTATCGAACAATAGTGTAACTGTTGATGAAACACGTTCGACTTCTATGTCAAACCCATTCTATGGTTCGTCAGCTGTATCAAACGGTTCGGTTTCGAAGTCACACAATAGAACTTGGTTCTATAGCTTCCAACAATTGCTTACTTATTCACAATCATTTGGTCTTAACAACTTCGACGTAATGTTGGGTCATGAGTCATTCATGAATAAGAACTACTATTTGAGTGGTAGCAAAACTAATATGTTTGACCCTGCTAATACTGAATTGGCTGGTTCTGTAAACGAAGTTTCTCAGAACTCTTATACTTCAATGTACAACACAGAAGGTTATTTCGGTCGTTTGCAATATGACTACGATAGCAAATACTTCTTGTCTGCATCTTATCGTCGTGATGCTTCTTCACGTTTCCACAAAGATCACCGTTGGGGTAATTTCTGGTCAGCTGGTGTGGCATGGAATATTACTAACGAAGAATGGTTTGAAGCTGACTATTTTAACTTGCTTAAGCTGAAAGCTTCATACGGTACTCAAGGTAATGACAATATTGGTAACTACCGCTATACTAACACATATGAGATCATTAACTCATCTGGTAATCCAGCGACAGTGCCTTTGACAATGGGTAATCCAAAAATCACTTGGGAAACAAACAGAAACTTCAATATTGGTTTCGACTTTGATATGTTCGCTTCACGCTTCGGTGGTTCGGTAGAATTCTTCAACCGTAAGACTACTGACATGTTGTTCTCATTCCCATTGGCTCCATCATTTGGTTATTCTTCATATTATGCTAATATCGGTGATATGAGAAACATGGGTCTTGAATTAGAATTCAACGGAACACCAATCAGAAACAACAACTTGACTTGGGATTTGCGTATGAATATGACATTCTACAAGAACAAGATTGTTAAGCTTCCAGAAGAACGTAAAACTTTGGTTACGCCTGAGGGTGTTGAAGGTTTCTCATCTGATAACCACTTCTATGGTGAAGGTCAACCAATGTACACTTTCTATATGCACAAATATGCAGGTGTAAACGAAAATGGTGAAGCTTTGTACTATACAGAAAAGACTGCTAAAGACGAAAGTGGTAATGACTATACTTATACTGATACTACTACTAACGGTTCGGATGCAACTCAGTATCTTTGTGGTACAGCTCTACCAAAGGTTTATGGTGGTTTCGGTACTACTTTGAACTATAAAGGTTTTGACTTTACTATCGACTTCAACTACCAATTGGGTGGTAAGGTTTATGATAGTGACTATGCACGTATGATGACACCTCCAACTTCACAATCTCGTGGTAGCAATTTCCACGCTGATCTTTTGAAGGCTTGGTCGCCTACAAATACTAGCTCATCTATTCCAAGAATGCAATATGGTGATCAGTATTCAACATCTACATCAGATCGTTTCTTGGTAAGTGCTTCTTATTTGAGCATCCAAAATATTAACGCTGGTTATACTCTACCTGCTCGTATCTGTCGTGCTGCTTTCATTGAAAAAGCTCGTTTTTATGTAGCTTGTGACAATGTGTTCTTGTGGTCTAAACGCCAAGGTATGGATCCACGTCAAAGTATTGCAGGATCTACTACCGGCTCTTACTATGCTCCTATTCGTACAATCTCAGGAGGTGTGACACTTACTTTCTAAAAACTAATTGTAACAATTGAATATGAAAAATTTAGCTAAATATATTATTGGAATCTGCTGCTCGTCTTCCCTATTGTTTACAGGGTGTATAGAAGAGGCGCTTCCTACAAGTGGTGCTACAAGCGAACAATTAGCTTCGTCAGCGAAAGCCACTGAGGCTTTGTTGTGGGCTATTCCCGCTTTTGCTAATAATGTTGCAACAGTATCCTCTTCAGCTGATTATGACTGGGGACTTGGTTCTGTGATGCATGTTAGAGATGTTATGACAGGTGATATGGCCATCAAATCTAGTGGTTATGACTGGTACACTGCTTGGTCAACTAATACTTATATTGGCCCAGGATACTTGGCTACTCAGTTTATTTGGAATTTCCATTGGAAATTTATTTTGACTACAAATAACCTTCTTTCGGCTGTAGAAGAAAGTTCTGCTTCTGATTTACAGTTAGGTTATATCGGTATGGCTAAGGCATATCGCGCTTATCTTTACTTGGATATGGCACGTATGTATGAATTCTTGGAAAATGATGCAATCAGCTCTGTAAATTCTGACGGTAATAACGTATTGAATCTGACAGTGCCCATCGTAACCGAAAAGACAACCGAAGATGATGCACGTAATAACCCACGTGTGACTCGCAAAGAAATGTTTGATTTCATTCTTTCGGATCTTGATACAGCTGAAAAATACATCAGTAACGCAAAAATGAATAAGACTCTTCCTAACCTTACAGCAGTTTATGGTTTGAAAGCCCGTCTATATTCATGGGTTGGCGACTATGCAAATGCACAGGAATATGCAGCTAGAGCTTTGGCTACAGGTAGCTATACTCCACTAAATGAAGCACAATGGACTAATGTAAATACTGGTTTTAATACATTAGACAGCAATGCATGGATATGGGGTGCATTCCTTAACTCAGATGCTATCGCTTCTGCTTTGTTGAACTGGACATCTTGGGCGTCAAACGAAGCTCAATATGGTTATTCTTCAGCAGGTCCTTATGTGCAAATCGACGCAAGTCTTTATGACCAGATTGGTGATAATGACTTCCGTAAACTTTCTTTCAAAGCACCTGCAGGTAGTGCCCTTGCTTCAAAAATATCTTATCTTGATCCAACTTTTGCTGCTAAGCTTCCTACGTATGCTTCAGTAAAGTTCAGACCAAATGAAGGTAACTATTCTGAGTTCAAGGTAGGTTCAGCAAGTGCTTATCCTATTATGCGTATCGAAGAAATGTATTTTATTGAAATGGAAGCAATTGCTCATCAAAATGCTTCATTAGGTTTTGAAAAGTTGAATACATTCATGAAGACATATCGTGATGCTTCTTATGATTATCAAATGACTACACAAGAAGCATTGATCAATGAAATCATTCTTCAAAAACGTATCGAGTTCTTCGGTGAAGGTATATCTTTCTATGATGTAAAACGTTTGAACTTGTCTGTAACACGCGGTTATGCTGGTACTAACTTCGAAGAAGCTACTAGATTCAATACGAATGGTCGTCCAGCATGGATGAACTTCTGTATTGTTCTTACTGAAGGCAATAACAATGAAGGTGTATTCGGTTGGAACAATCCTGATCCAAGTGGATGCTACACTCCATGGAAAGCAAATTAAAATATAGAAACACAAAAAACTAAACAATATGAATAAATTAAATAAGAACTTCCTAGCTGTGGCTGCACTGATGTTGCTGGTGTTTGCTTCATGTAAGGATACAGTTGACTATGTGGCTGCTCCTGCTGTTAGCGAGTCGGCAGCTGTAGTGTCATTTGCTACAACTAATAAATATAAGTGCGAATTAGAGCCAGACGCTCCTACAAGCATTGATATTGTCGTGAATCGTGAAGATGCTTCTTCGGCTTTGTCTTTAGAAGTTGTATTCCTGAAAAACGAATCGAATATTTTTCAAGCACCTGATGTGTTGAACTTTGCGGCTGGTGAAAATACAGCTACATTGACAATTAGCTTTCCTGAGGCTGAAATCGGTGTTAAATACTCGTATGATGTTACCTTCAAAGAAGATGAAGTTAACTATTATAAAGGATTGCCTGCAGCAGGTGGTTTTATCCAACGTGTTAAATGGGACGAAGTAGGTACAGGTGTTTACATCGATGGTACTATTTCGACAGTTTTCGGTGTTGACTTGATTCCAGTTGCAGTTAATATCCAGAAAACTACTACAACTGAAGGCAAAACTAAATATCGTTTCTTCGATGCTTATGTTCCTGCAACAGCTTATGTAAATGCTTTGTATGGTATCTACAATGGTTATCCATATATTAATAATTCAAATGTACTGGAGGACAATTGTGTATTTATACTTACAGAAACTAGCCAAGGTTGGGTATATGAAACTTCAAGCATGGGTATGTCTATGAATCCTACTGCTTATGGTTTATTCACATTGGGTACAGTTTATGGTGTAATGAGTACTAATATCAATACTTATCCTTTGGGTCATTATAATAAAGATATCAATGCTGTAGTATTCCCATTGAATTCGCTTTACATTCACTTGGCATTATACCAAGGTGGTAGATCTTGGGCTGCTTCAGAAAATCCTACGCATTTGTATCTGTCTATGGATGATTATATCAAAGCAAACTTTGGTGAATAATATGTAGCCATATATTTTTAAGAGTGAAGGGTGATTCTTCGGAATTGCCCTTTTCTGTATCATTATATTTAATAAGATATAACTCGATCGCATTAAAATCTGTCTTTTGATTCATCTAATTGATGTTAAATGATTGATTCATAAATAAAATTAATATCTTTAGACGATAGATGTTAAAACCTTGTCTATTCTCTTTGCTTCTTCTGCTTTGTTAGTGATATGGTATGATTTACGGAGGGAAATATTGTGTGAAACCAATAAAAGAATAATACTTAAATTATAGTTGTATGAGAAAAAAAATACTCTTCTTTTTCTTGCTAGCATTATCATTTATATTGAATGCACAGGAAAGATCGGTTAGTGATGCTACTTCGATAGCGAATAGTTTCTTTAGTAATACCCCAAAAAGAGCGCCTATTACAGCGTCCAATCCACAACTGATTGCAGTTTCTAATGATTTATTTGATTTACCTGCAACACGCACCTCTACGTATCCTGCTTTTTATGTTTTCAATAATGCAGAGAATGGATACGTAATTGTATCAGGTGATGAAAGAATGAAACCTATCTTAGGGTATTCGAAAGACACTTCCTTTACTACTACTGATATATCGCCTAGTATGTTGTATTGGTTGGAGATGTATGTGGATGAAATGCAGTATTTACTTTCCACATCAGAGCAGGCCGCACTTTTCAAGATTTCTTCTGAGGAAAAAAGGAGTTACCCTGTCTCTGTCGAACCTTTAATGCCAGAGATCCAGTGGAATCAGAGTGCTCCTTATAATGATAAATGCCCACAAAGTTCTGTGACGGGCTGTGTAGCTACAGCTATGGCAATGATCATGAAGTATCATGCTTATCCTACAAAGGGGAAAGGTAGTTTCTCTTACACACCATCCTCGTTAGGCATCTCATTATCTTATGATTTTAGTGCTACCACTTTCGATTGGGATAATATGTTACCTCAATACCTATATGGCAGATATAACACTGTAGAGGCAGAGGCAGTAGCCGAGTTGATGTACGCTTGTGGTGTGTCTGTTTCAATGGAATATTCTCCTAGCGGTTCTGGCGCAACAGCGGCTATGATACCCGATGCTTTGATCAACTATTTTGACTATGATCCAAATATCAAATTCCTTTTCCGCAAATATTTCGACACTGAAACTTGGATGGATATGATTAAGGAAGAGATATCTGAAAGTCGCCCAATACTATATACTGGTTTTTCTACTGAAGTAGGCCATGCATTTGTGTTCGACGGTTATGATGCCAATGATATGGTCCATGTCAACTGGGGCTGGGGTGGTGTAAACAACGGTTTCTTTGAAGTTTCATCACTCAATCCCAACTCGACCGGTATTGGTGGTGGTAGCAATATGGGTGGAGGATTTAGATATTCGCAAGGAATGGTAATCGGTATACAGAAGCCTACTATAACATCTACTTATACTTCATACTTTATATACGATAGTATGGAATTCACAGCTCAACCAGAGAAGAAAGGCGATGCACTATTGCCCGTACTGAATAATTTTTTTAATATGAGTAGCACTTTCCCTGGCGGTCAGCTAGCACTGATCTTGGAGAAAGATGGTGTTCAGCGCGTGCTATCTACATACACTCTTTCGCCTGTGCCAACATTCTATGGATACTCTAAATTCTCATGGGGTGCAGTAGATCCTGATTTAGTTTTTCCAACTGATGTAGCCGATGGCGAGTATATGTTTTACCCTGCCGTACTTGCTACTGACAAAGAAACTGTATGGAGTCGTGTACTGTGTGTAGAAGGTGATGAAGGTATGTTCCGTGTTGTCGTAAATGGTGACGGCGTAAAATTCTCTAATTACTGGGGTGATATACAGCTAGAAGCTTCAGTGGAGCAGATGCAAAATCTCTATGCATCGAAGACTGCTCATTTCAATCTGAAGATTAATAACCCAACAGATAAGACTTATTATGGCGAAGTTGGAGTAGGATTTGTTCAAGGTGGCTCTGTCAAAGGTTTCGTAGCTGGAGTAATGGTGGACATCGATCCAAATTCAAAAGATAAAATCGTTGAGGTTGCTGGTCAGATCGAGATTACAGCCGGCGATTATGAAGCTTATCCAATTGCACAATGGGGCTCATATTATTATATAATCGGTACAGGTGTTAATGTAACTATAGCACCTTATACTGGAAGCGCTAGCTTGGTTATCAATAATTTGGATTTAGAAAAGAGTGAGTACGAAGCTTATACAGATATTGCTTTAGCAGGAACAATGATCATGACTGGAACAGCGCCAGTATATGACAATGTTTTGAAGACTGTTATGTTCAGTCACGATGGATCACAAAATTTGGGTGAATACTTTACGACTGTCTTCATTGAGAAAGACGATACTTATCAATTCAGACATGAGTTTAATCCTAATTTGGATGCTGGTAACTATTTGGTAGTATTATATGCCCGCTCAGCTGCAGGTAATGTTTATAATAAGGTTTCAAATATCTTTAAAGTAACCTTAGTAGAGCCAACCGGTATTGCTGGCACCACCGCTGATGCAGAGAAACTAATCAATTTCGAAACCACATTTGTGGAAAATATGTTGAATTTCTCCTCGGCCATCGCTTTGCAAAAAGCTGATATCTATAATGTAAATGGACAGCTTGTCACAACTGCAGTGCTTTCTCCGGATGCCGCTGCACATTCTATTGAAGTATCTCAACTTGCTGCCGGATCTTATATTTTGATGCTACAATCTGATGAAGCGGTGTACAATTGCAAGTTCATTAAAAGATAATTACTAGGAAAAGTTATACTAACTGTATATTCTTATTTTACCTGTATATCAAGAAATTATATTCTTGATATACAGGTTTTTTTGAACCTTCCTCTAACTTTCAGCGTTTAAATAGAGATTTAAACCTTATAGTTATGAAGAAATATCTACATTTATTATTATTACTCATTCTCCCATTATCGCTTTATGCCAAAGAGCGCACGCCTGGCGAAGCACTAGATGTGGCCAAAGACTTTTTTGCCAGTCATGAGATGGTGAGTACACGTTCGTCGGCATCTGTAGCACTCGTTGCCACCTCTGATCAACTGTTTCCTTCTAAGAAAATCAGCACATTCTCTAATCAATCTGCCTTTTATGTATTCAATAAAGGGGGTGATGCTTTTGTTATCGTTTCGGGTGATGACCGTTTGGAGGCCGTTCTCGGTTATTCTTTGATTAATGAGTTCGAAGCAGAGAATATTCCAATCAACCTGAAGTCATGGCTTAAAAGCTATGTAAAAGAATATGAATATATTCAGCAGGCTGCTCCTGATGCCTTTAATTCTAGACAGCTCACTAGTGTTACACGTTCTTATCCTACATCTGTATCGCCGCTATTGGGCGAAATCATGTGGGACCAGAGCACGCCTTACAATGATAAGTGTCCAACGTATAATGGCGAACACTCAGTGACGGGCTGTGTAGCTACTGCCATGGCCCAAGTGATGCGATACCATAATTACCCCACAAAGGGTAAAGGTTCCAATTCTTACACCACCTCCTCGCTTAATCTGTCCGCTTCATTTGATTTTGCTAGTACCACTTTCGATTGGGCCAATATGTTGCCTCAATATATCAGTGGATCATATACCACAGCACAGGCAGACGCTGTTGCTACATTGATGTATGCTTGCGGCGTGTCAGTCGACATGGACTATACCACAGATGAATCGGGAGCACAACCCACTGCTGCTGCCGAGGCTTTGATCAACTATTTTGAATACAATAGCAATATCCGCTATCTGCTTCGCGACTACTTCAGTTATAGTGAATGGATCGATTTGATTAAGACCGAACTGAGCAATAGTCGTCCCATCTTGTATGATGGACAGTCTACCGAAGGTGGACACGAATTTGTGTTTGATGGTTATGACGAAAATGATATGGTGCATGTCAATTGGGGATGGTCGGGGGCCAATGATGGTTACTTCGCTATCTCGGCACTGGCTCCATCAAGCCTTGGTATAGGCGGTGGAAACAATCTGGGTGGTGGTTTTTCCTACGATCAAGGTATGATCATCGGCATCCAGACCTCATCTACCAGCACCACTTATCAGTCCTATTTCTTGACATCGGAAATGACACCTGCCTCCAAATCAATAAGTTTGGGCGGAAGCACTACATTCAGCTTTACCGATTTCTATAATATGAGTACCAATTTCACAGGAGGAGAACTGGCAATCATCGCCGAAATAAATGGCGTACAAACGGTGCTAGCTACCCAAACTCTGCCTACTATAAAAGCTGGTTATGGAATTGCTAGTTTCTCTATGAGTAGTGTCACATTCCCTTCCTCTCTCTCTACTGGTACTTATCTGGTATATGCAGCCACAAAAGCTTCGGGTGTCACCAACTCTTGGAGCAGAGTGCGCGGAATGATGGGAGCAGCTACGCAATATTATGCTACTGTATCAGGAAGCTCCGTTACTTTGTCTGATTATTGGGGCGATATAAACTTAGCAGCAACCGTTGATATCAAGCATGATTTGTATTGCACGTTGCTGGGAGATTTCACGATGACCATCAACAACAATAGCAATACCCAAGAATATTTCGGTGAAGTGGGTGTTGGTTTTGTGTCCAATGGCTCGTTGGTAGCAGTTGTCGATCCATTGCAGATATATATGTCGGCAGGCGAAACCGCTTTGGCACTTACAGTATCGGATACGTTGAGCTCCACCATTACGGAAGGAACTTATGATATTTATCCAGTTGCACAATGGGGTAGTACCTACTACACGATAGGTGATGGACAAAGCGTGACGGTGAGCAGCGATCCAGGTGTAGGAACACTTTCTGTATCATCATTTGCTGTCGCATCTAGCGAAGTAGAATATGGAGATGATGTTACAATAACTGCCCAACTCAGCGTGGCAGGTACATCTAGTATCTATAGCGGTACATTGGCAGTTATCGTTTTCGATTCTTCCGGAACTACTTCACAAGGCGTATTTCTTAGCAATGTATTCTTTGATGAATCACCTTTTAGCTTCAGTTTCAGCTTCAATCCTGAACTCAGTGTTGGTAGCTATCTAATGGCTCTATATGAATACACCACAACTTATTCGCAAGCCACTAATGGTTTGTCCTTTACGATTGTAGAACCCACTGGTATAAAAGATGCTACAATAGGCGAAAATGCCAATATGATCATGTATCCAACTCCTGCAGATGAATACGTGAATATTGTTTCGGGCAATGACTTCAATCGTGTGAAAGTGTTCGATTTGGCAGGTGCCATGGTGATAGATCAAGCTATATCCAACACAACAGCCTATCAGTTGAATGTAGCCGATTTGCCAACTGGCAATTATTTGCTCGTGATCACATCGGGTAATAAAACCTATAGTCAGAAGTTTATGAAACAGTGATAAAAGTCC
>CAMTPC010000119.1 GCA_947074295.1 uncultured Bacteroides sp.
GTTCCCCAGATACCTGCATATTTATAACCATAAAGTGTCTTGATGGGCTGACCCTCGAAAAGACTTTCATTGATAAGATCGCCTGTAGGCAGAGAGTTGATCTTCTCGCGGCTCCAAGTGAAAGAAAGTGTCGTATCCCACGTGAAGTTTTTCTTCACGATGTTGTGCGAGTTGATGGTAAGCTCGATACCTTTATTGCTGGTCTCGGCCAAGTTCTCCCATACAGATAGTGGGCTACCCCAACCTGTGTTACCAGTGGTAACAGGCAGTGTGCGTTTGAAAAGCAAGCCTTTGGTCTTGGTGCGGAACCACTCCAACGAACCGTCGATGCGGTTGTCGATGAGTCCGAAGTCGAGACCCACGTTCCAGTTGTACGATTTCTCCCAACCTAGGTTAGGGTTGCTATACGTACCTGTGTACTGAGCGAAAGCCGAATTGGCACCACCGATACTCAAACCTGCGCTGGAATAGACGATGGCATTGGTCGTAGTACCATAAGCGCTGATACCACCCGAGTTACCAGTTACACCATAACCCACACGAAGTTTCAGGTTGCTCAACCATTCTTGTGTAGAAGCCATGAATTCCTCGTCGGAGATGCGCCAAGCCAAAGCCGCCGCAGGGAAGTAGTCCCACTTCTTGGCCAACCAAGATACACCGTCCCAACGGTTGGAAACAGTGAATAGGTATTTGCCTTTGTACGAATAGTTGAGACGTGCGGCATACGACATCTTTTGTGTCTGTGCAAAGTCCGACTCTACGTGAGGGGCAGTAGCCGATGTAAGACGCCAGAACGACTGTGCCTCGAGGTCTTGACCACTACCAGCCGCCATGTTCGATTCGATTTGGTTGTGCGACCATGAAGTCACAAATGTAGCGCTCAACGAATGCTTGTCGGCGATAGTCGTGTTGTATGTAGCGATGTTTTCCCACGTATAACCACGTCCGTACGAGTTGGTGATAGAAGCGTGAGGCGTACCAGCATAGGTAGGACGGTTGGCATTACACTGTTCGCCCCAGAACTGTCCCAAGCGGCCGCTGCTTAAGGTAGGACTGATGACCGTCTTCAGGTTCAACCCTTTGACAGGAGTAAGCTCCAAGTAAGCATTCACGTTGATATAAGTAGACTTCGTATTATTGACATACTGGTTGGGGATAAAGTCGCCCAACGGTGAATATTCGCTAGGTGCGTATTCGTGGTTGATGTTACCATTTGCATCGTAAGCATCGCCCAGCGGGAACATCGAAAGAGATTTGGTGAAAGTGTTTTTCACCCCTTGGTTGCGGTCGGTATACGTCAAGTTAGAGCTGAAACCCATCTTTGCCCATGAGAAGATATCTTGGTCGATATTCAGACGCATGGCGTATCTTTTCAGGTTGTCGTTGTTGAGCAAGCCTTCTTCGTGAATGTACGATGCCGACGCGAAGATGCGTGTACGTTCCGAACCACCAGTTACCGACATGCTGTATTTTTGTGTTGTAGCGGTATTGCCAGCTGCCTCGTCTACCCAATCGATCCATTTGCCCTGGTTGTAAGCGTTGAGCTTATCGGCGTTGGTAAGGATAGCCGACATATCGGCAGGATACTGGCCATTGATGTATTTATAGGCTTCACGTTGGTAAGTGGTCCACTCGTCGCCAGTCATACCATGGAAGTACTCAGGATTGCCACTGAATCCGAAATATGCATCGAAGTTGACCGTAGCCTTGCCCACGCTACCACGTTTGGTCGTGATGATCACTACACCATTGGCACCAGCCGAACCATAGATAGCTGTTGACGAAGCATCTTTCAACACATCAATCGTCTCGATATCCGAAGGATTCACCTGGCTATAACTGCCGGGTATACCATCGATGATAAATAGGGGAGTGTTATCGCCATAGATCGAGCGCGAGCCACGGAGCAAGATTTGCACATCTTCGCCCACCTGACCACTCGTCTTGATGATGTCCATACCCGCTATCTTACCCGATAGTGCTTCCATTACATTGTTAGTAGGTGAAATGACAACATCCTTGCTCTTCATAGAAGATACAGCACCTGTCACGTCTCTACGTTTTACTGTACCGTAGCCCACTACCACCACCTCGTCGAGCAGTTTGGTATCCTCGTGCAACACGATTCTATAATCCTTGCGTTGGTCAATGGTGATTTCTTGTGGTGTATAGCCGATATTAGTGATCTCCACTTTAGAGCCGATGGGCGCATCCATCGTGAAGCGGCCATCGATGTCGGTGATAGTACCTATCGGCTGTCCTTTGATACGAATATTGGCCCCGATGATCGTTTCGCCCGAGGTATCGACAACCACACCAGTGATGGGGTTTTGTTGCTGTACAGATGCTGAAACGTTGGATCTGCTCATCAACATGATGTTGCTGCCTTCCATGGCATAATAGGTGCCTGTGTCTTCGAACACCTTGTTGAGCACTTCGGCCACTGCTGTGTCTTCGAAGTCGGCATTCACGTTGCGTTCCAGATCCACCTCGTCTACATTGTAGATAAAGAGATAATTAGTTTGTTTCTCGATTTCGTGGATAACTTTCTCTGTGGATACATTACCCGAAACTACTGTCACCTTGGCAATCTGCGAGTGAGTGTCAATAGCAAAGACCGTACTGGTAAATAAGAACAGTAGGCAGGTTGTGATTTTCATAATACGGAATAGATGTTTAATTTGGACAATAGATTCCTGGTACAAAATATTCTTCATATATTTGTAGTACTAATTTTAGGTTTGACTAAGATTATTAAAAAAGTTTGCTCAGGCTCTGTGCCTGGCATCTAAATGGGGTGATGTTGCAGCATTATCCCATTTTCTTGCAGGGGAATAGATGGACTAGGCTATTTCATGGGCTTGGTATTTTTTTAGGGTTAATTTATGATGATTGTATTCGTTTCGTCATTTTTGGTATAGCTAAATCGTGTACTGAGCCGCAATACCTTGATTACATGCTCCACTCCATCGGATATGCGGAATTTTCCGGTATACCGGTTCTTTAATATATTCGTATTGTTCACGATGATATCCACATCATAATACATCTGGATTTTTTCAAATATTTCGCTGATAGAAAGATCGTTGAAGCAGATCAGCCCTTCGCGCCACAGAAAATAGTCGAAGCGGCTGATTGGATTTTTGCTAAGCTTGGTGTTGCGCAGAGAAAGCTGGCTATTGGGCTCTAGCCTGATGCTGCCTATATTACTGTCTGGCACATAAATCTCCACACTGCCCTCTAGCAAAGCGGTCTCCCAGTAGTCGTTTTCTGCGTAAGCAATCACATTGAACTCTGTACCCAAAACCTTTATATCGTACTTGGACGTTTCCACGATGAAGGGACGTTTGCTGTCGGGTGTCACCGCGAAATAGCCTTCGCCATCCAAACGCACGATGCGGTTGTCTTTATCAAATGTCTTGGGGAAAGAGAGAGTGCTGCGCGAGTTGAGCCATACCTTAGTGCTATCGGCAAGCAACAGCTCTACACGCTGTCCAGCAGGTACATAGATGGATTGCAGGGTACCCGAGTCGCTGAGTGTCTGGCGTGTGGATAGAAAGAAGTGAGAAGCGGCAAACACAAGTGCAGCGACTGCCGCTATTTTCATGACTTCAGTCCATAGTCTGCGTGAGATAGGTTTTGTCTCGGTAACGTGTATGTTGGTTTGCGGTGGAGTGCGCCAAATAGAAATATCATTGAGCTTGCGCATAGCCATATACTGACGCATGTTTTCGGGGCTTTCATTGACCCATCGCATGACGCTTTCCTTTTCTTGAGATGTAGCATCACCTGCTATGTATTTTTGCAGTAATTCAGGATTCATAGTATTGGCTATTTATAGAGTGAACGACTCAGTGTCGATTATCCCTAAACGGAAAACTAAAAAAATGCATTTTTTTTATTGAGGCGCTTTTTAGAAAGCATAAAAAGACGCATTGAAGTCAGCTGCAGATGAAATAAAACAGTGGCAGATAATCAGTGAGTGCTATGCGCAATGCTTTGAGGGCTTTGCTGATGTGATACTCCACACTCTTTTCACTGAGGTCTACTTCCTGAGCTATTTCCTTGTTCGATTTACTATCATAACGGCTGAGGACAAAGATCTCCGTAGTTTTGGCGGGTAGTTTTTGCAGGGTGTCTTGTATGATTTCCTCGACCTCGCTGGAAAATATTTCTTCGGGGTTGCAGGCCTCCAGGGAAGAGATGCGAAGATGAAGATCCTGACTCTGCCAGTCGGCAATGTTTTCGAAGGCCGAGCGTTTCACTTCCTCGTGTTTAAGATAGTCCAGGGCTTTGTTCTTGATGATGGCAAGTAACAACGGAATGGTGTAATCAATCTTCTCGGATTTCATGCGCTCCCATAGCTTGATGAGTGACTCAGACGCTATTTCCTCGGCTGCTAGGTCATCGTGGACATAGGACTTGGCGAAGAAGAAGGACTTCTTATAATAAGAAGTGTAGATAAAACTAAAGTTATTATCGGGTGTGTGAGCCATCGTTACAAAATCAAAATAGTATAGATAAGACGAGAAGAATACTTTTTTGTACCCGATGAGTGAATGGTGAACTGGTGGATCGTTGAAATGAAGTGATAAAAAGATAGATGTGAAAAGAGGCTAAACAGCGGAAGCGCTGCTTAACCTCTCTCAATTTAATATGTGTTGTGACTCGTCTATTATTCCTGTGGCACGCTACCGATCTGCTTGGCAGGTACTCCACCCACCACTGTGTAGGCTGCTACATCCTTAGTGACTACTGCGCCAGCACCCACTATGGCATAATCGCCGATAGTGACACCGGGCAGCACCGTGACATTGGCACCTATCCATACCCCTTTGCCGATGGCGATAGGTTTAGGATCGAGCGAACTACGCTGGCTGGGTGCAAAACCATGGTTGAGCGTAGCCAGTACGGTCTTGGGACCAATAAAGGAATGGTCGCCAATGGTGATGCCTCCTTGGTCTTGAAACTGACACCCCGAGTTGATGAACACGCCTTTGCCGAGTTTGATGTTTTTGCCGCAGTCGGTGTAGAATGGGGGGAACAGTCCGAAACTTTCGTCCACCTTGCGTCCGATGAGTTCGGAGAAAAGGAGGCGTATCTCTTGGGGGGTGTGATAGCTGGAGTTGAGGCAACAAGTGATACGCATGGCCTCCTGACTGAGTTCGCACATCTTCTGAAAGGTGGTTGTTCCAATATCCACCCTTTCGCCACTATCCAGTATCGCAAGAAATTCTTTTGTTTCCATACGATTATTTTACGGTGTGGAGAATCTCACGTACTTTATCAGGAGTGATGTTTCCCTTTTCGCCGAGCATGAAACGGCGAGCATCGAAACGGTTGGCAATTTCCTCGATGGTGTCATCGCCGATGTTGTAGTCGGACAGGCGGATGGCAACACCCAACGAGCGGAAGAAATCGGCAGTAGCAGCAATGGTTTGGTCGATACGTTCGTCCTCGCTGCCCTGTGTGATACCGAATACACGTTCACCGTATTGGAGTAGCTTTTCACGTTTGTCTTCGCGCATCACGCTGATCACACCAGGGTAAACGATGGCAAGTGTCACACCATGGTCTAAACCATGCAGGGCAGTAATCTCTTGTCCGATCATGTGTGTAGCCCAGTCTTGCGCCACGCCCATCACGATGAAGCCATTGAGGGCCATTGTAGCGGCATACATGAAGTTGGCACAGTTGTCATAGTCGTGTTGGTCGGCGATGAGCTTAGGGCCAATCTCTACCAATGTTTTCAGGATGCCTTCTGCCCAGTAATCCTGGATATATGCTTTGTTGTCGAAAGTCACATATTGCTCCACCACATGCACGAAGGTGTCGATCACACCATTGGCGATCTGCTTTTTGGGTAGAGAATAAAGTACGGTGGGGTCGAGGATAGAGAATTGCGGATAGCAGGCGTCATTGAAGAAGAAACGTTTCTCCTTGATCTCGCGGCGGCTGATCACCGATCCGTTGTTCATCTCTGAGCCAGTGGCCGAAATAGTAAGAACTGCTGCCAAGGGTACAGCTTCGGTGACGCGCATCGGTTTGGCCAGGAATTGCCAGGGATCGCCTTCCCACTTCAGGGCTGTGGCGATGAACTTGGTACCATCGATCACCGAACCACCGCCGACAGCGAGCAGAAAGTCGATGCCTTGTTCGCGGCACTGTGCTACACAGCGCATCAACGTTTCAAATTCTGGGTTGGGTTCGATGCCACCAAACTCGGCAACAGTGTGGCCTTTCAGGGCTTCTTTCACCTGGTCGTAGATGCCATTCTTGAAAATAGAACCGCCACCATAGGTGATCATGATCTTCTTGTCCGTGGGAATCAATTGAGCTAGCTGTGCTATCTCTCCCTTGCCAAAAACTAGTTTGGTGGGATTCTGGAATACAAAGTTATTCATATAAATAGGAATTGATTATTTAAGTTGGTTTTGTATAATGCAAAAATACGACTTATGTTCCTAATGTCTTGTATATAAATTACCTTGATCTTTACACAAATTACGGATGATGCTCTGTTCTTCCTTTTCCCCACTTGCGCTTGAAAGCATCAATCTCTTGCGAGTTATAAAAGTGTCGGACAAAATCAGACGAATAAAGCTGATCGAGCAGCTCAGGTGCTATCTCCAGCTCTTGTTTGAACTTTTTGTATTGCAGGGCGTAGGGTTTGGCATTGCCCACGTTGCGAGCACCAAGTGTCCAAGGGGCTGTGTGAGTAAATTCGGCCATAGCCTCGGCATAGACGCGATTGATATCCTCGAAACGAATCACCAAAAGGCTGATGTTGGCCTGCTGATAAATGCCATACCCTTTTGTCGTGTCGAAAGGCAACCGCAATAGGTCCATGCCCGAGAATGACAACAACTCTTCGTCCAACCACTTTTGTGCGTAGTCGAAATCGATGGACGAAGTATGCTGGTCCATGTGTTTCAGGGAGTCGATATCGTGCAGATTGAGCTGTTGGAAGATTTGTGAGACAATCTGCTCGAAGGGCTCGCGGATAAGGGTGATGATCTTGATCTGTTTCTGCGGATGGCGCTTGATATGGTTCAGGATTTTTGCCGCATGCTGGGCATGCATGTCTTTGTACATACGATTGCCCACCACATCGCTCTGTGCCAATCGTTGTTCTTGCAACTGGAGGTTGCGAAGCGTGAGGTAGTGCATGGCATAGGTGGTGGCGCACGGCAGCCGTTTGATGAGGCTATCGAGCACAGACATCGATGCTACCTTGCCCATGGTGTAAATGAGATAGACAGTGTTGCGGGCTGCCTGTGCTTCGCGAGGGGCCCGTAAGCAGTGGGCGATGCGGCGTGACAAAGCGGTTAATTCTCTTTTCGTATCTTTGTAGCAGTCATTGCTTCTTCTCAGGAAGACATACAAGGCTTCTCGGGAAGTATGGGCGATGGATGACTTTCTCATAGGCTTTTGTTTAAGGCGTAGAGTAATGGTAGCGCTCGTCCGTTGCGGTCGAAAAGCGAGATGGGGAAATGCTCGTCACTGAGATGGGATATCATGCCCCAATAAAACATTTCGGGCGCGAGATAGGGGTGTAGTTCCTGCTGCAGATAGTGGATGAAGTGCTGCATATACTCCTGTTGGCCTTCGGGCGAATAGGGGATGTCGTCGCACTTCCAATGACCAAACCAGGCCGATGTTTTTTCGTCGGTATTCATATAACCCACCTCGCATAGCATCACGGGTTTGCCTATCTCCTGCCCCAACAGCGCGACGGTCTTTTGCAACTGTTTCAAAGGACCATGCCACACGGGGTAGTAGGAGAGTCCGATAAGGTCATAGTCGATGTTTTGTGCCTTCATGATCTCGTACCACTCCAGCGCTTTTTTCTCCGAATAGCTCAGGTCGGTATGCAAGATGATCTGTGCCTGGGGAAAAAAACTGCGGCAGAGGATATGTGCCACTTTGATGAACTCTATATATTGGTACGGCTCGGTGAGGAAAGGCCAAAGCATGCCATTGGATATCTCATTGCCCACCTGGATATATCTGATACGTTTACCCGTGCCTTTTACACGCTCGAAGATAGAGGTCAGGTAATGGATGAAGCGCTGTTTGAGGTGGCGTATATCCTTGAAATCCCACTTCGAGGGAATCTCCTGATGCGACGGATCGGCCCAGGTGTCGCTGCAATGCACGCATAGATACAAATCTGTATCTAATTGGCGGATGGTATCTATGGAGGTTTCTGTAGGCAGTAAGGAAGATTGGTCTGTGAAAATTGCGACGCGCACACAGTCGATGTGCGCGAATCGCAACATTTCGTTGAGATCCATGCACTTGTCGTTTACCCCAAATCCCCGATAAGAATGCAGTAGCGAAGTGGTGATGTCGGCCTGGATCTTCATTTAGTCGGCCAACTTTAGTTTGAAGCTTTCATAAATGTCCTTGTCCTTCTCTTTCACCATTTCGACAAGCTGTATGAACTGTTCTTTAATGTTTTTGTCATAGATGCGACCAGGCTTATGTGCATTGCCCGTATAGCCACGATTCCAGTTGAGCAGGGCATTGGCGCCCCAGTTGTTCCAGAAAGATACGCACGAAAGGGCATAGTTGTGGAAATCGTTGCGCGAGGAATTGTAACTGTTCGATTCGGCTGCACTCTTGAACTCCCGGTTTTGAGGTACCACCAATGGCGCCACATAGACAGGCAGGTTCAGTTCCTTGGCCATCATCATCAAATCGATATCATCGAGGTCGATGGGGAACATGTTCCTGCGTTCCCACAGTTGATACTTCTTCCAGATGGTGCGCAAGAAATCTCCTTTAACGGTGAGGCAATGGCCTGTCACCCAATCCACTTTTTGTGCGTTGTTCACGATTTGATCCTGCTCTTCGAAGAGGACGAAACTTTCATCTTTGGTGATGTTGCCAAAGAATGTCTCCTTGCTGCCAAACTCTGCTTGCGATACGCCTAAAAGTGCGGCACCCGTATTCTCGGCATTATCGAGCAGCACTTCCAGCCATTTCTCGGGCATGATGGCGTCATTGTCCACATAGATTATATAGTCGTAGTTCAAACCATAGTGGTTGATGATGTCGCGCGCTCCGTTGCAGTTTCTGTTTTCGATGGACACATAGTGTGCGCCATACGAATGGCTCAGTTCGCACAAAGCCAACTTGGTGTTCATCTGCGAGCCATTATCCACCACTAATAGGTCGAAAGGGAGATTGGTCTTTTGGAGTGTCTTCAGAGCTACCTTGGTAAACTCGAAGCGGTTGTGGCTGATGAGGCCCACCAACACCTTCTTATCTAAAAGATTTTTTTTCATAGATATATTGTTTATTTTTTTGTGAAAAGATAGTCATCAATCAACACAGCATCCAGCTCGGACCTTAGCAGTGTGTCGAGTGTGTGCAGCGGTGTTTCATTAATTGGCTCGCCTTTGGTGTTGAGTGATGTATTGAGCAAAGCTGGTATGCCCGTTTTCTCATAGAATGTCGATATCAGCTTATAGAAGTCTGGGTTGTTGTGGGGATCCACGGTCTGTAGTCGTGCCGATCCATCGCAATGAATAGTGGCTGCCATCTTCTCTTCGGCACCAGGCTGACATATCGGTGCAAAACTCATATACGGGCTATAGCCTGTGAAATCGAGCAGCTGGTTGGCTTTCTCGATAAGTACCGATGGGGCGAATGGACGGAACGACTCTCTGAACTTGACCTTTGCGTTGATGATGTCCTTCATCTCCGGATTGCGTGGGTCGGCCACGATGCTGCGATGACCCAATGCACGGGGACCCGACTCGGAGCGACCACGATGTATGCCCACTATCTTCTGGTCGATGAGCAATTCTACTACCTTCTGATTTTGCTCTTCTTCGCCCTTTAGGTGAAGCACGTTCAGGTTGTTGGCATGTGCCTTTTCGATGGCCTTGAACTTGTCGTGATCCGTATGTGGTATGCCTCTATAAGGATGCCAGTGTGATTTGGTATGTCGCTTGTTGCCCAAGATGTTGTGCCAAAGATAAAGCGCGAAGCCCATCGACAACCCCGAATCATTGGGTGCCGATGGTACATATATATGTTTATAAAGGTTAGTCTTGCGAATTGCCTCGTTCATGACGCAGTTGAGTGCTACACCGCCCGAAAGGCATAGATTTTCCGAGCGTTCCTCCTTTTTGATCAGGTTGCTGAGTATGGAAATAGCCATCTCGTCAGTGATGGCTTGCAGGCTCGACGACATGTCCTTCTCCTCTTCTGTGAAGACACCCATCTGGTCTTTGTAGCCGATCTTACAGAATCCAATCTCTTTGGTGTGGTCGGGGAACTCATCCATGCGGATGTATTTGATACCATCCTTTTTCACTAAAAACTCGTCATACAGATCGTTCACAAAGGTCGGATTGCCTAATGGTGCCAGTCCCATCACCTTGCCTGCCGCCGACATCGCGCCAAATATACGTCCAGCTAAAGCGTTCCACAACCATCCCAGGTTCTGGTCCTTGAGGTCAGCCAAAAGTTTGATATCGGTATCCTTGGCATTGCAAAGCAATCCGAAAGTGAAATTACCACCTCCATCCAGGGAGAGTATATCGGCTTCGTCGAAAGGCGAAAGGTAATAGGACATCGCGACATGTCCTAGGTGATGCGCAATCTGGTAAGCGGGAATATGACGTCCACAAAGCTCGATCGTGCCTTTTCCCCAGCCTGTGGACGTGGAATATTCGCCTCCCGTCACCACGCCAGTTGTAGGCATATCTACCCAGACGGGTATGGAGGTAGCTACTAAATCAATATCGTCGATGGTTAATCCTACACTTGCGAGTATCTCCGGCACGTATTCTTCCATTGAACCTTCGTCATACCGGATGCGTGTGAGGCGTTCTTTTTCGATGTGTATTAATACTTCGCCATCTTTAATGACGCATACATTAGAGTCGTGTGCGCAGCTAATTCCTAATA
>CAMTPC010000120.1 GCA_947074295.1 uncultured Bacteroides sp.
TCACCTGGATTAGCCTTGTAAACATGAAACCTCTGACCATCAAACATATTCAGCCCATTCCAAGTGGAGAGCCATATATAACCTTGTCTATCTTGTACAAAGTGAGTAATCTGTCCGTGTGATAGACCATCATTTTCTGAAAATGTACGATAAGAAAAAGACAAAGAAGCATGAATGGATTGAATACAAAAAATAAAACCTATCAATAAAGACAGGCCACGATATGTGTTTTTCGATAACAAAGCCAGGATAAGTTTATCAAGAATCATATTTTAGTATAAAAGGGAAAGCAAAACTAACAAAAGAAAACAAATCTCCGAGGGAGAATTCACAAAAAATAGATAGTTTTTGCAGAATGCTAAGGTGTTTAAACCATACAAAAAAAAGGATGTCTCGTTTGAAACATCCTTTTTTGAGCCTCTTGTCGGATTCGAACCAACGACCCCGAGATTACAAATCACGTGCTCTGGCCAACTGAGCTAAAGAGGCGGGTGGGTAAGCTTACTATATCGCGCCGCTACAACCAACTACCTTTGCTGCGATCAAGCCCTGGAGGATTCGAAGGGAGCTAGCCGTATAGGACTTACCCGTTTTGCGAGTGCAAAGATACAGCTAATTCTTATATTTGCAATACCTACAGAAAACTTTTTTATCATCCACCTCCCATCAACACTGTTTTTCAGCGCATTAGCTCTTAAAAAAAATGCTGGAGAAAGAGAATGCAAAACTAAGCCTGGTGAATTCTGTATTAGAAGGAAAAAGCACTCAACACAATCATCATAGACACTTGTCATGGTGAGTAAGAATAAACAGCGTCGTGAATAGGGCTATATACTAGGGTAAGCAAGGCTGCTCACCAGCGTCAATAACGGTATATATTGCACCAGTTACAAGCATAGTAAAAAAGGGATATACTGTCAATGATTTCTCGGAGATCCCAATTAGTAGTCATACCCTTCAAGCTTTGTTAACTTTAACAGCCATAAACAAGACAATAAACGATATTATTTATAACTTTGTGCGCAATTTTATAATGACTTATGACAGATAGTAGAGCAGTTTTACAGAAATACGCCATGCATTTTGGCACTTACATGGGAATCTTTTGGATCCTTAAGTTCATACTTTTACCATTAGGATTCAAAATTCAGTTTTTAATGATTCTTTATTTCTGCTTGACATGCGCCGTACCTTTTGTAGGCTATTTCTATTTAAAGGCTTTCCGTGAGCGCATTTGCGGAGGAGCGATCAGTTTTGGCCAAGCCTGTCTTTTTACCTTATTGATGTATATGTTTGCTTCATTGCTTGCCTCTGTAGCCCATTACGTTTACTTCGCGTTTATAGATGGAGGTTTCATCATCAACGAATATAGTCATATGGTGGAACAGGTTTTCAATGCCACCCCTGGTATGGACGAACAGAAGGAAACCATTGAGATGATGCTTGATGAAGTAAGATCACTGACACCCATCAACATTACACTCCAGTTTTTATCGAGTGACATTATTTTTTGTAGTCTTCTAGCCATACCTACAGCTCTATTTGGCATGCGCAAAAAGAAAAACGTAGAAACATACAAAGAAGAGTTATAAAGAAAATACATAATAAAACGATTATACTATGGACTTATCAATTGTAGTTCCACTTTACAACGAAGAAGAATCTATTCCTGAACTTTATCAATGGATTGATCGTGTGATGAAGGAGAATAACTTCACCTACGAAGTAATCTTCGTGAATGATGGGAGTACTGATAGATCATGGGAAATCATTGAAAGACTGAAGGATAATAACTCCAATATAAAAGGCATTAAGTTCAGACGCAATTATGGAAAATCGCCTGCACTCTTTTGCGGATTCGAACAAGCAGAAGGTGATGTCGTCATAACGATGGATGCGGACATGCAGGACAGTCCTGATGAAATTCCTGGACTTTACCAGATGATTACAAGTGAAGGTTACGATATGGTATCAGGGTGGAAAAAGAAGCGCTACGATCCGCTATCAAAAACCCTTCCTACCAAACTTTTTAATGCCACAGCACGAAGAGTGTCGGGCATTAAAAATCTGCATGATTTTAACTGTGGTCTCAAAGCTTATCGCAAGGACGTAGTAAAGAACATTGAGGTATATGGCGAGATGCACCGCTACATTCCCTACCTGGCAAAGAATGCTGGCTTCAACAGGATAGGCGAAAAGATAGTTCAGCATCAAGCTCGCAAATTTGGAACTACAAAATTTGGCGGCTGGAACCGTTTTTTCAATGGCTATCTAGACTTATTGTCATTATGGTTTTTATCGCGTTTCGGCATCAAACCCATGCACTTCTTTGGCTTGTTAGGGTCGCTGATGTTCATTTTTGGATTTATCGCAGTGATAATAGTAGGTGCAACAAAGCTTTACAACATGTACAATGGAATGCCCTATCGACTAGTTACCGATTCGCCCTACTTCTACCTATCGCTTACAGCTATGATTATAGGTACACAACTTTTTCTGACTGGGTTTATAGGTGAATTGATTGCACGTAACTCTACAGAGCGCAACAATTACCAGATAGAAAAGGTTATCTGATTTATATAGAACATACTAAATATGAAGAAATTACTCCACCTACTCCTGTTGTCGCTTATAGCCACAATAATAGTTAGTACAAATACATCTTGTTCCGATGACGATAACTGCTCTATTGCAGGTCGTTCGATGGTGAACTGCCTTCTTTACAAGATCAATCCAGAGACCAATGTACGCTATAGAGACACTTTAACATCTCTCACAATAACGGCTCTTGGCACAGACTCGATCATCATCAATAATCAAACAAATGTGATGGACTTTTCACTGCCATTGAGATATACTTCTGATTCTACTATTTTAGTCTTACATTATGATGAAGATGAGTTTCCAGGTATAACTGATACGCTGTATTTCATCCAAAACAATACACCTTTCTTCGAATCGATGAAATGTGGATATACCATGACTCAGATCATTACAGATTTGACTTACACCAAGCATCAAATAGACTCTATCTATATACGAAATACTAATGCAAATACCGATGGGACAGAAAACCTTCAGATATTCTATCGCTTCGATAATTAGTATACTATTTCTCTTCTTTGCTTCACCTGCCATGGCGCAATGGGAACAAGGTCAGAGTCAAAACAAAAGGCTGGATCAAGGAACAGAAAAACATACTAAAAAGGACGAGAATAAGAAAAAAAATATTGAGCCCGAAGAATACGTTCCACTTTATAATGGTATTTTTCTGGGAGTAGATATCTATGGACTGGGGGCACGCTTATTTGGCAGTGACTTTCTGAGTACTCAACTCAGTGCAGCTGTCGATCTCAAAGGCATGTTTCTACCCACTCTAGAAATTGGCTATGGCACTACAGATACTTGGAATGAAACGGGTATCCACTATAAAGGATCTGCTCCTTATTTTCGTTTCGGTGTAGACTATAACACCAAAGCGAGAAAAAAAGAGAAAGCCAGCTTCTTGTATGCTGGTATCCGTTATGGCATCAGCCCTATGAGTTACGATATATCAAGCATGCCATTTCGAGATCCTATCTATGGAGGAGAGGTTGCCAATCCTAGCCTCGAGGATTATATTTGGGGGAGCACTGTGCCCTACGATCACCGAGGCCTTAAAGCCACAATGCAATGGTTTGAGGCAGTGGTTGGCGTAAACGTACAGATCTATAAAAGCTTTTACATGGGATGGTCTTTTCGTCTAAAATACAAAATAAGTTTATCGGGCAATGAATATAGCAATCCTTGGTATGTACCTGGATACGGCCAATACAAATCCAATAATATGGGTATTACTTATTCATTGATTTACAAATTGAAGTAATTACTTTTCATGAAAGGATATGAAATTTGGCTACTTGCCATAGGCTTAGCCATGGACTGTTTTGCTGTATCTATAGCCAATGGCATAATATTGAAAAAAATCAATTGGCGCATCATTCTTCTTACTGCCTTCTTGTTTGGACTGTTTCAAGCAGTGATGCCTATCATCGGTTGGCTTTGTGCACATTCATTCAGCCACTTAATAGCCGAGATCGACCACTGGATAGCTTTTGCCATCCTCTTACTTCTAGGGGGACGTATGGTTTATGGATCTTTCAAAAAAGAAGATGAGCAAAATGGGCTTAATCCAGCAAGTTTCAAAGTGATCATTACTATGGCCATCGCCACAAGTATCGATGCGCTTGCGGTAGGAGTTTCCTTTGCTTTCCTAGGGGTAGATAAGGTTTCAGAACTCCTTTCTCCGATAGGCATCATAGGACTCGTATCATTTGTACTTTCATTGATTGGCCTTTTATTTGGCATTAAGTTCGGCAGTAAGTATGCCCAAAAGATTCATGCCGAATTTTGGGGTGGACTGATATTAATAGCTATCGGAACGAAAATCTTATTCGAACACATCGCTTCATAAGTTATACTATACGCTACAATTATGAAATCAAAGAAAAATCTTATTTGGCTTATCCTGTTATTGGCAGGTACAGTATGGATACTGGTAAAAAGAAACGAAGGAACTTATCAGCAGATCAACGGATTGATTTTCGGAACGATTTATAACATCACCTATCAGTCGGATAAGGATTTGCAACCTGAAATAGAAGCAGAACTAAAAAGGTTTGACGCATCACTGTCGCCTTTCAACCCTACATCCATAATCACCAAAGTCAACCAGAATGAGGATGTAGTAGTAGATACCCTCTTTCAGAATTGCTTTAACCGGAGCCTAGAAATAGCCCAATCGACCGATGGGGCTTTTGACATCACTGTTGCCCCATTGGTCAATGCGTGGGGGTTTGGTTTCAAGAATGGTGAGTTTCCAGATTCTTTGATGATAGACAGTCTCCAACAAATCATTGGTTATCAGAAAATAAAATTGGTGGATGGAAAGATCACGAAGGGAGATGAACGCTTGATGCTAAACTGTAGTGCCATAGCCAAGGGGTATGCCGTGGATGTGATTGCACAACTACTGAACCGTAATGGGGTGCGCAATTATCTTGTAGATATCGGTGGAGAAATTGTGGCTAAAGGAAGAAACTCACGTGATGGCTTATGGCGCATAGGTATCAACAAACCCGTTGATGACTCTCTTTCAATCAATCAAGAGCTACAAACTATCCTGCAACTGACAGATAGAGGTATGGCAACTTCAGGCAATTACCGCAATTTCTATTACAGAGATGGTAAAAAATATGCCCACACCATAGATCCGCGCACAGGATATCCGGTTGAGCATAACTTACTCTCTGCGACAGTAATAGCCCAAGATTGCATGACAGCCGATGCCTTAGCAACCGCCTTCATGGTAATGGGATTAGACGAAACTCGCTCATACATCAAAGAACATCCTGAAATTGATGTATATCTGATCTACAGTGATGGAGATGGCCAGTTGAAAACGTTCTATTCGGATGGTATGTGGGATTATATCCGTTAGTATTTATAGAATCAAGGTTTTAGGAAAACAAAATATACAGCTAGAATCAAACAGGCAAATGCCGCGAAGTGGTTCCAATGCAGACTTTCGTTCTTGAATAAAACCATCGTAAAGACGGTAAATACAGAGATTGAAATAACTTCTTGAATCACTTTGAGCTGCATCAGCGAAAATGATCCACCATTACCTAGATATCCCATTTTGTTTGCTGGTATTTGCAAAGCGTACTCAAAAAAAGCGATCCCCCACGACATGGCAATAATGCCGATAAGCGGCCAACTCGATATCACCTTCATCTCCTCGAGTTTCAAATGGCCATACCAGGCAAAAGTCATAAAGATATTGGATCCTACTAAAAGAAGTATTGTATAAAAAGCATTCATATCCGTTCTGTCAAATTAAAATTATTCTTTTACTTTTTGAGGTAGTAATTCTTCTTGCACATTGCTCATACTGCTCCATAAACTATAACGTGCTTCAGGGTTCATGGCTTCGAGCTGATGAAGTATGCCTTTCATTTCACTTCGGCTAGACTGTGATTCGTAGGGACAGTTTTTCACCTGTTTCTTATAACCATGCACTTCGGCCAATTCCTTCAAATCAGACTCGTGCACCAAACACATGGGACGAATGATGGTCATATCAAACTTTCGCATTTCTAGCAATGGGGGCATCGTACTGAAAGCTCCTTGATAGGTCATATTCATCAATAATGTTTCCAAGATATCATCCATATGATGTCCCAAGGCAATCTTATTACATCCATGTTCCTTAGCAACAGTAAATAATGCTTTCCTTCGGTTCCAAGAACACAAGAAACACGGAGACTTACGATTGTCGGTAGTAGCATCAAAAGATGTTTCATAGACTACAAAAGGAATGTCATAGGAATGAGCAAATGAGCTGAGATACTCCAAATCACTTTTATAAGGTATGTTTGTCATCACCACATGTACTGCAACAACCGAGAATTTTGGTTTATGGATACGGGCGCGCTTACCCAATAATTCGATCAATGCCAAAGAATCTTTCCCACCCGAAAGTCCAATCAGAATTTTATCCCCATCTTCTATCAAACCATATTCAACAACTCCCTTACTGAATCGCCGTTCAATACGTCGAAGCAATTGCGCTTCTTCGGAATATTTTTTCATGTTTTTAGCTGAATTTATAAGCAAAAGTAGTGAAAAGTATCATTTAAAGAAGAATTAACACAGTTACAAATAGACAAAAAAGCATTAATTAGTGATTAATTTGTATTTTTGGGTACCTATAAAAATATAGTAAATAAGTAAACATGAATAATAGATATATTTTCTCTTTTCTCTTGGCTCTTCTCTCATTCACCATTTCGGCTCAAACATTGGAGGAAGCAAAAACAATGTTTAATGACGGTGACTATGAAGGCGCCAAACCCGTCTTCGAAAGACTAGCAAAAGCGACTCCTAACAATGGACAGTACAACCTGTGGTATGGCGTGTGCTGCCTAAGAACGGGAAGTCCGCAGACAGGATTGAAATATTTACAGACGGCAGTAAAAAGGCGCACTCCATCGGGGCAGTTTTATCTCGCAGAAGCTTATGACGCTTTATATCAGTTTGATGAAGCCATCAAAAACTATGAAGCCTATATAGCCGATCTTACGAAAAGAAAAAGACCTACTGAGGAAGCCGAAAAAGCCATGGAAAAAGCGAAAACAGGCCTTAGAATGCTAAAGAATGTAGAGGAGATCTGTGTGATCGACAGCTTTGTTGTAGACAAAGTGGATTTCTTGAATACTTATAAGTTAAGCGAAGAAGCCGGCAATCTCTATAGCTATAATGAATATTTCGATACGGAAGGTGACAATCCCGGTACCGTATTCGAAACAGAACTGCGTAACCACCTATACTATGGTAGTATGAATGAAGTTGGCGAGGTGAAAATTTTCGCCCGACATAAATATGGTGATGAATGGAGCAGTAGTTCAGAACTACCTGAACGCATCAATGGAATAGGAAATAATAACTATCCTTACGTGATGACTGACGGTATCACTATCTTTTTCGCCTCTACAGGTGAGCATTCTATAGGAGGTTATGATATATTTGCTACTCGCTATAATAGTGATAATAACACCTATCTCATCCCTCAGAATATAGGCATGCCATTCAACTCTC
The DNA here is from genome assembly GCA_947074295.1 of uncultured Bacteroides sp. Classification (GTDB taxonomy): domain Bacteria; phylum Bacteroidota; class Bacteroidia; order Bacteroidales; family Bacteroidaceae; genus Bacteroides. The sequence goes on from CAMTPC010000120.1 coordinate 7,639, forward strand.
CTTTTAACGACTATATGTTTGTAATTGACGAATACAGCAATCTAGGTTGGTTTGCTTCAGACCGTTATCAGCCCGAAGATAAAGTTTGCGTCTATGTGTTTGTGCCTAATAATTCGAGCAAAACCTACAATTTTGAGACAATTGATAAAGATGAACTGATTGCATTGGCTCAATTATCATCCATCGAAACCACGTGGAAAGATTCTATTGAGGTAGAAGAAGGTCTGCAACGCCTCGAAGAAGTCATTAATTATATACCTACACCTCAAAGTAATGCCGAGTTTATTTTTATTTTAGATGATAATAATACGTATTATCATTATACGGATTTCCGTTCGGCTCAAGCCAAAGAATTATTCAAACAATATCAACAAAAGAATGCCGACCTTAAAAAGCAGATACAAAAGCTTGAAAGTCTGCGTGAGGAATATATTGCTGGCAATAGTTCGGATAAGACGAAGCTCACCCCCCCGATATTAGATCTGGAGAAACGAGTAGATCAAATGGAACTAGAACTCACTGCACTCGAAACACAAATCAGAAATGTAGAAAAACGTCAGAAATAATCACACAAAATACGAATATACTATGGGAACAGTTTTTATTATTATACTCATTGTGATAGCTACCATATTGATGTTGGTAGAGCTTTTCATTATCCCCGGAACTAGTTTTGCGGGTATATTATCTTTTTGTTGTTATGCCTTCACTATCTACTATGCATTCAGTTTATTTGGTGCAGTAGGTGGTTTTGTCACGCTTTCCATTGTGGCACTCGTTGTAATAGCCGCCATCATCATTTTCATGAAATCCAAAACACTGGATAAGCTGGCATTAAAGAAAGAAATAACCTCTGAAGTAGATCGTGATGCAGAGAAAAGCATCAAGGTAGGCGATAAAGGAGTGAGCACTACACGCTTGGCACAAATAGGCTATGCAGAGATAAACGGCAAAATTGTTGAAGTAAAGACAAACGAGGGTTTGTTGGACGAGAAAACTCCTATTATAGTGGTACGTGTCAGCAATCGCACCATTTTTGTAGAACGTCGAAAACATTAATACATTTATTATAAACAAACATTTATGAACGAACCCATTATTCTCACGCTCATCATGATAGCAGGTGCTATCTTGCTGATTATTCTCTTCTTTCATTATGTGCCCTTTTTCCTATGGCTTTCTGCCAAAGTATCAGGTGTGCATATATCATTAATTCAGCTTTTCTTGATGCGCATTCGTAATGTACCTCCTTATGTGATTGTACCTGCGATGATTGAAGCACACAAAGCTGGTCTAAATTCTATCACTCGTGATGAACTAGAAGCACACTTCTTAGCAGGAGGGCATGTAGAGAAAGTAATTCATGCGTTGGTATCTGCATCGAAAGCCAATATCGAACTATCATTTCAGGACGCAACTGCAATTGATATCGCCGGTCGCGATGTGTTCGAAGCGGTTCAGATGTCGGTTAATCCTAAGGTAATCGATACACCATCAGTGACTGCTGTAGCCAAAGATGGTATCCAGCTCATCGCCAAAGCCCGTGTTACAGTTCGCGCCAATATCCGTCAGTTAGTTGGTGGTGCGGGCGAAGAAACGATCCTGGCACGTGTTGGCGAAGGTATCGTATCGTCTATCGGTTCATCAGAGAATCATAAGACGGTATTGGAAAACCCAGATTCTATTTCTAAATTAGTGCTACGCAAAGGTCTTGACGCAGGTACAGCATTCGAGATTCTTTCTATCGATATCGCGGATATCGACATAGGTCGCAATATCGGTGCAGCACTGCAAATGGATCAAGCCAATGCGGATAAGAATATTGCGCAAGCCAAAGCCGAAGAACGTCGCGCTATGGCCGTAGCTTTAGAACAAGAAATGAAAGCTAAGGCCGAAGAAGCACGCGCCAAAGTGATCGAAGCCGAAGCGCAAGTACCACAAGCCATGGCCGAAGCATTCCGCAACGGTAACCTAGGCATCATGGACTACTATAAAATGAAGAATATTGAGGCCGACACGACCATGCGCGAAAACATCGCTAAACCGATGGACGAACATTCGACAGGCCCCATTTCGAAATAAGCAGTGAAAACACGGCAAAGCGTAGTTTATGGAAGTGTATTTTGCCTCTTCCGCAAACATTAATCGCTCTGCCGTGTTTTCTTTTTTTAATCTTACATAATGCCAAAAAACAGTATGAAGAAGTATTTTCCTCCCTCAGAACTAATTATCAATGAAGATGGTAGCGTATTCCATCTTCATGTAAAACCAGAGTGGTTGGCCGACAAGGTGATCTTGGTAGGTGATCCAGGCCGCGTAGCTTTAGTAGCCTCACATTTTGATAATAAAGAATGCGAAGTAGAAAGCCGTGAGTTCAAGACAATCACGGGAACATATAAAGGCAAGCGCATCACAGTTGTTTCGACAGGAATCGGTTGCGACAATGTGGATATCGTAGTAAACGAGTTGGATGCACTGGCCAATATTGATTTTAATACTCGCGAACAAAAAGAGACACTTCGTTCACTCGAAATGGTCCGCATCGGTACTTGTGGTGGGTTGCAGCCCAACACGCCTGTGGGCACATTTGTCTGTTCGGAAAAATCCATCGGTTTTGACGGACTGCTCAACTTCTATGATGGTCGCAATGCCGTTTGTGATCTTCCTTTTGAGCGTGCCTTTATCAACCACATGGGTTGGACAGGCAATATGTGTATCCCCTACCCTTATGTGATTGACGCTAACCCAGAACTGCTTTACCGCATCGCTCAAGATGATATGGTGAAAGGTGTGACCATTGCTGCAGGCGGTTTCTTCGGTCCTCAAGGTCGTGAACTCCGCATCCCTTTGGCCGACCCACATCAGAATGACAAGATTGAAGCCTTCGAGTACAAAGGTTATAAGATCACCAACTTCGAGATGGAGAGTTCGGCTCTAGCCGGTCTGGCCAAATTGATGGGGCATAGAGCGATGACTGTGTGTATGGTTATTGCCAATCGCTTGATCAAAGAAGCCAACACGGGTTACAAAAATAGTATCGATATATTAATAAAAACCGTATTAGACCGTATTTAAATCATGAGTCAATCGTTCGTTGCCATAGACTTTGAAACCGCGACCGGCTATCGGGATAGCGCGTGCGCGGTAGGAATAGTGACTGTAGAGAATGGAATAATCGTAGACGAATACTTCAGCCTCATCCAGCCACCCGACAATTACTATTGGCATTCGAATATTCGTATACATGGCATCACCCCGGATATGAC
>CAMTPC010000121.1 GCA_947074295.1 uncultured Bacteroides sp.
CTATTCATTGACTCAGCTAGCAGCACTTCGTGAAGAAACAGATCAAGCTATCGTAAAGAATGATGAGGCTCAGATGGATATGTCAATTAATGATATTCCTTCATTAAAGTTGGCCTCTCGCTCTATACAGCAAAAACTAGATTTCTCGAAAGCTATTTTGAGTACTGAACAAATGGCAGGTGATAAGCTGATGTTGCTCGAAGGATGGATGCCAGCTCATAATGCAGATGCTGTAGGTGCTTTCCTTGACGAGTCACATGTCTATTATCAGATGAGTGATCCAGTTCCTGGTGATAATGTGCCTATTGAGTTGAACAATAAAGGCTTTTTCTCATGGTTCGAGCCTATTTGTAAGCTCTATATGTTGCCACGATATAATGAATTGGATTTGACACCATTCTTCGCACCATTCTTTATGATCTTCTTTGGTCTTTGTTTGGGTGATTCTGGATATGGTCTATTCTTATTCTTATGCGCAACATTATTTCGTATATTCAAGAAGAATATATCTCCTTCAACGAAATCTATTATTTCGTTGATTCAAGTCTTGGCCACTTCAACATTTTTTTGCGGTTTGTTAACAGGTACCTTTTTCGGTGCAAACCTTTATGATCTACATTGGCCTTGGGTGAAAAAGATGGAGAGTGCAATCCGTTTGGACAACAACCAGATGTTCGAACTATCATTGCTTTGCGGTGTGGTTCAGATACTTTTTGGTATGGTGCTAAAAGCAGTAAATCAAGCCATACAATTTGGTATTAAATATGCCTTATCTACTATCGGTTGGATTATTTTGCTTTTATCTACAGGCTTTGCAGCGGTATTCCCTCATATCTTACCAATGTGGGGAACTATTCACCTGATTATTTTAGGTGTGGCAGGTATCGGCATTTTCTTCTTCAATAGTCCAGGTAAGAATATTTTCCTGAACATTGGTCTTGGATTCTGGGATTCCTATAATATGATAACTGGCTTACTTGGAGATATATTATCCTATGTTCGTCTATTTGCATTAGGTTTATCTGGTGGTATTCTAGCAGGTGTATTTAATAGCTTAGCAAAAGGAATGAGTCCTGATAATGCAATATTAGGACCGATCATCATGGTATTGATTTTCGTTGTTGGTCATGCTATCAACATCTTCATGAATGTTTTAGGAGCTATGGTTCACCCAATGCGCCTCACCTTTGTAGAGTTTTTCAAGAACGCGGGATACGAAGGTGGTGGAAAAGAATATAAACCATTTAAGAAATAATAAATAAGTAATTAAGTAAAACTAAAAATAACAATTGAAATTATGGAATTAAATTTATTCATCGCCTATATTGGCATCGCAGTGATGGTTGGTTTGTCAGGAATTGGTAGTGCATATGGTGTAACCATCGCTGGTAATGCAGCTATCGGTGCACTTAAGAAAAACGACTCGGCATTTGGTAGTTTCCTTGTGCTCACCGCACTCCCTGGTACACAGGGCCTTTATGGGTTTGCCGGCTACTTCATGTTCCAAACTATCTTTGGTATCTTGACTCCCGAGATTACTGCTATTCAAGGTTGTGCTGTTTTGGGTGCGGGTATTGCATTGGGTATCGTTGCTCTTTTCTCTTCAATCCGTCAAGGACAAGTTTGTGCGAATGGTATCGCAGCTGTAGGTCAAGGTCACAATGTGTTTGTTAATACTTTGATTCTTGCCGTATTCCCTGAACTTTACGCCATTGTTGCCCTTGCTGCTACTTATTTGATTGGTAGTGCTTTAGTGTAGTAATAAATCGTAAGATATATAGCATTAAAGCTTTAATATCGCAATAAAAAAGAGGTCGGTTCATATAGAATCGACCTCTTTTTTATTATTAATACAATGTATGCTTACATTCTTCTCTTAAACAAAAACAATATAAAAAGGGTTTTTGTTTGACTATATGATATTAAACATCTATTTGGAGACTCAATTATTTCCATTAAAACTGTCGAAATGACATTTTACTATTATATTTGCAACAGAGATAGTTAACCTGATGTGTGAAATTGAAAGTATCGACATCTGTTATGAAAAAGAAAATCCAATTTAGTTTAGTCTATCGTGATATGTGGCAATCATCTGGTAAATACCAACCACGTATTGATCAGTTGGTGCAAATTGCACCATTAATTATTGAAATGGGCTGTTTTTCCCGAGTCGAAACCAATGGTGGTGCTTTTGAGCAAGTCAATCTACTCTATGGTGAAAATCCCAATAAGTCTGTCCGAGCTTTTACAAAACCTTTTAATGATGTAGGCATAAAAACACATATGCTCGATCGTGGTCTCAATGCGCTCCGTATGTATCCTGTTCCAGCTGATGTGCGTAAATTGATGTATAAAGTGAAGCATGCGCAAGGAGTTGATATAACACGTATATTCTGCGGACTGAATGAAGTACGTAATATTATTCCCTCTATAAAATATGCGCTTGAAGCTGGCATGACACCACAAGCTACGCTTTGCATCACATTTTCTCCAATACATACTGTCGAATACTATAGTGATATCGCTGACCAGCTTATTAAAGCCGGCGCTCAAGAAATCTGTTTAAAGGATATGGCAGGTATAGGACGTCCTGGTATGCTAGGGCGTTTAACTAAAGCAATTAAGGACAAACATCCAGATGTGTTGATTCAATATCATGGGCATAGTGGACCAGGTCTATCAATGGCATCTATCTTAGAAGTATGTGCCAATGGTGCTGATATTATTGATGTTGCGATGGAACCAATTTCATGGGGTAAAGTACATCCTGATTTAATATCCGTTCAAGCCATGCTGAAGGATGAAGGATATGATGTTCCAGAAATCAACATGAAGGCTTATATGAAAGCGCGTGCGATGACCCAAAGTTTTATTGATGACTTTCTGGGCTATTTCATGGATCCAACGAATAAACATACTTCATCGCTTTTGTTGAAATGTGGTTTGCCAGGTGGCATGATGGGCTCAATGATGGCCGATTTGAAAGGTGTACACTCTGGTATTAATATGATTCTTCGCGGTCGTAATGAACCCGAGCTTTCTCTCGATGATTTGTTAGTCATGTTATTTGATGAAGTTGAATATGTATGGCCTAAACTAGGTTATCCTCCATTGGTGACACCATTTAGTCAGTATGTTAAAAATGTGGCTTTAATGAATGTTATGCAAATGGCTAAAGGGGAAGATCGTTGGACGATGATTGATAATCATACTTGGGATATGATTCTAGGTAAGAGTGGACGTCTTCCCGGTCCTTTAACACCAGAGATTATTGAACTAGCACAGGCAAAAGGATTTGAGTTTATGGATAAAGATCCCCAGTCTAATTATCCAGATGCTTTGGAAGCGTACCGTAAGGAGATGGATGAAAATGGTTGGGAATATGGCGAAGATGATGAAGAACTTTTCGAACTAGCCATGCACGATCGGCAGTATCGCGATTATAAGTCGGGTATAGCTAAGAAACGTTTTGAGGATGACTTGCAGCGTGCAAAAGACGCTGATATGGCAAAAACCGGTATGTCCGAAACTGAAATTAAAAAAATTAAGCGTGCAAAGGCCGATCCTGTTATAGCGCCTAGTAATGGTCAGGTACTATGGGAAGTATCTGTTGATGGTCCATCTTCCGCACCATTTATTGGTTGTAAGTATCAACACGATCAGGTGTTTTGCTTTCTATCGACACCTTGGGGCGAATACGATAAGATTTTGACAGGATTTACTGGAAGAGTAGTAGAAATTTGTGCCCCACAAGGAACTAATGTTCACAAAGGGGATGTGATTGCTTATTTACAGCGTAGTGATATTTTTGCTTGATAATTTCCTTTTATTCTAATATTAATTATTCTCATTAGAGCCTGGTGCACTTCGGTTCATCAGGCTTTATTCTTTTTTATTGTTTGAAATGTATCGTTTTCATTCCGATAAGCTGATCATAGCGCTCATTTTGTGCTCTATAATACACCAAAATTAAGTAATCATTCTCTGTTTCCGAATAGTTGCCTTCTATAGGGCCCGTTTCACCTTGCTTGCTTCCTTCAGGCACGTATAAATATTGATAATTGTATGAGCCTTGTTTGAGCAGTTGCACCGATTCATAGTTATGACGTTCGGGGTTAAACTTCATTTCAGTGGTCGTATTAAAATTGTCATAAGTAAAAACACCTTCCAGATATATATTGCCACTACGGAATGGTGAGTCATGTTCTAAGGTAAAATGGACAAAGAAATAATCAGCTTCTGTGTTATTGTCTATGGCATCATCATATCTCACAATGTAGTGTCCATTGCTATCGTGATTAAAACTATAGGTATAAGTTCGACATACATCTTCGAAAAGAGTCGCATGATAAAAAGGATCGAAATATTCAAAGTTCTCTACACCGATACCGATATGGCGAGTGCTCACTGTTTCAAATCGTCGATACTCGTTGCCGGCTGCAAATATCAAAGCCGTGTTATGCTCATATTTCAGCTGGTCGGCTAGGATGTATGTAGGTGAAATGCCAGTCACACAATTATCAGTCCTTCCGTTCTGCATCACTCTTGTTTTGATGTTTTGATGTGGATTTCGGATGGGAAAGCCCTTATGATTAATTGTAAAGCTTACCTGTTGATGACCCTTGTTGTTGTCTATAGTGGTATTGCCACTCACTCTGGCTTCTATATTTATGACTTCATCAACTATGGAGAAATAACACCTTAATACTGGCTCTTCACGATTATCTTCATTAAACACCGTGAGAGAATAATTCCCGGATAGTTTTAGAGTGATATCATTATTAGGTATTTCAAGTCTATAATGTGTATAGTCCACTGTGGTATTGATGGACGATGTATAATCATCGATATAGTTACTTGAAAAGCCATCCATAAAATCGAACTGTGAAATTTGAGAAGGCTGATAATTGGCATCACAATGTTCGATTTCATAAATATATCTATGAAATTCATGGGAAAGTTCATCAAATGAAAACTCGAGGTATTCATCGCTATTTAATCTGATGATAGGGTTAGAATCAAATTCTCCATTGGCTAATAATTGCACTGTGGCTATGCGTGGCGCAAAGATTTCTGTGCGTTGTGCATAACATGTTTTATTAGTAAATAATCCTCCAAATAGCAGAGACATGATGCATGGGATGAATCTTAAATATAGCTTCATGAGATGTTGATATGAAAAAGTGCGGATTAGGATAGATTTAAACAAATTATCCCATAAACTATGACCTACTAAGCAAAGGTGGAGTTTATGGGATAAAATAGTTCTATTATAGATTAATAGCCTGCTTCAGCATTCTTAATCATCTGTTCGCTAGCATACATATAGATATCCACGCGACGATTTTCTGCTGCTGTCCAAGCGTCGTTATACTGTGAGTATCCCACACCTTGTACCGATTTGAACTGGGTTGGAGATACACCACAAGACTGTAGGTAGTTTTCTACTGCATAGGCACGTTGCTGAGATACTTTTTGATTTGCTTCATAAGAACCTACTTTATCAGTATGGCCGACGATAGCTATATCAATAGTTGGATCAGATTTTAGCAAATTGGCAAACTGAGCCAATGACTGTTTAGCTTGAGTGCTAAGGGTAGATGAGTTGAATCCAAAAAGAATACCTGAATCAAATGTCACTTGAACAGCTGCTAAGCCATTGCTATCAGTGATTTCTTGTACTTGTGCACCTTCTATTTCAGCCGCTTTTTCAGCGTTTTTCTGCATCTTACGGCCAATCAATGCACCTGCTGTACCGCCTACTGCAGTACCGATAGCTGCTCCAATTGCCGCACCTTTACCTTGTCCGGCTATACCACCGATAATAGCTCCAAGCGTTGCACCCGATGCACCGCCAATCATACCTCCTTTTTGCGTTTGATTAAGCGAGCCACAGCTTCCAAAAAGAAGAGCTGCACTTAAAATCGCAGCAGTAAATTTAATTTTCTTCATAAACTTGAAATTAATTGTAAATATAAGTTTCTTATTATTAAACAATAAGACAAAGATATATAATTTTATTGTTTCAAAAAAAAGAAAAAAATGATAATCTATTTATTCTCCACCAAACTAAAGGCTTTTTTGCGAATGCACAGAAACCATACCAGTACTATTATCCCTTTTGCAATCGTGGTAAGGCTCACAGCCCACCATAGCCCTGCTATGCCCATACCTAAATGTATAAAGAGTAGAGCTAAAGGGATGCGCAGATAATTGAAAAGAATACTTATAAAAGCAGGCGGCATGGTGCGACCTATACCATAAAACATGCCTTGCATTGTGATTTCCAGCATCATAAACATTTGCGAATAGCCATCTACCTTTAGATATTCTCCCCCTACAATAAAAGCCTCTTTTATAGGAACAAATATGGCGAATAGTTCCTCTCCATAAAATATAAGTGCCAATGAAAAGATGAATCCGAATATTCCAGCAAACCATAATGCGGTGCGCCAAGAAGATTGTACGCGGTCTATCTTTCCTGCCGCATAGTTTTGGGCGACGAATGCACTTAATGCTGACGACAAGCCTTGGGATGTATTCCAAGCTATAGCTTCTATTTGTCCGCCTGTGGTATAGGCAAGTAGGCCGATATGTCCTTTTTGTGTAGAAGCTATCTGGCAAAGGAAAAGACTTGCTACCGAATAAAGTGTGTTGAAAAGAGCAACTGGAAGCCCTAACTTGAATATCCTTTTTGAATAGATTGCTTTAAGTCGGGTCAAGAAAGGGAAGCTATCTAAAAGATTGTCTTTGTAGCGCAATTTATAAATAAACATGCCACACACCAATGCTTGGGATATAAGTGTGGCACAAGCTGCACCATTGGTTCCCCATTTAAAAACGAAAATAAAGAGAGGATCTAATAGTATATTCAGCACTAATCCTGTTGCACTAATATAAAAAGGGATATTACTTCGCCCTGATGCATTATAAATACCAGTGAATGTAGCGGCTGTAAATACAAACGGGAAGCCTATCGCAATGATCCGTAAATATACAGATGCCTGTGATACTATTCCCGAATCTAGTCTGAATAAGTTTAATATCGGATAAGCAAAAACAAACAACAACAATCCCCATGCTATAGAGATCAATAAAGATAGTGTGATATTATGTGATGCGAAAGCGCGTGCATCCGTTGTATTCCGCATACCGATGGATTGCGCCACACTTACCTCGGCACCAACCTTGTTGAGTAGTGACAAAGAAGTAGTCATCCAGGTCAAGATACCCACTGCCCCGATAACAGCCACCGATTCACTGCCTAGTCTGCCTACCCATGCCATATCTGTAAGGCTGTAGGCCATTTGTACGAATGAAGTTGACATAATGGGAATAGCTAGTCTGATTAACTGTCTATTTATGGGGCCTTCGGTCAGATTTCTTACACCTTGCATAGTCAATTGGCAAATATATATATTTGTTTCTGTAATAAATTAAGCCGCGAAGATACTCAAACCAGAGGTGTTTAAATGTATATTTGCATTTTTTCTGTTAAATACAAAATCAGATGATAGGTAAATCTCTTTCTAACTCTCGTTTGGGTTTTCATATTCTGGCCGCTTTCACTGTTCTTGTTTGGGGTACCACTTTTGTTTCTACAAAGCTCCTTATCGTTGGTGGATTATCGCCCGCCGCTATTTTTTTGTATCGTTTCATAATAGCGTATATCGGTATATGTTTTTTTGCGCCACGACGTCTGTGGGCTAGTACTTGGAAAGACGAAGTCTTGTTTGTTTTATTGGGTCTCACAGGTGGATCGTTATATTTCCTTTCAGAAAACTCAGCACTATCCTACACATTGGCTTCCAATGTTGCACTAATCATATCTACCACACCTATCCTCACTGCATTGATCAACCGTTTGTGCTACCCCGATAACAAACTGAATCGCTTCTTTGCAATCGGCTCATTCATGGCTCTTGCAGGTGTGGCTATGGTCGTTTTCAATGGCAGTTTCATTATGCAGATGAATCCTTTGGGTGACTTGCTCACCTTGTTTGCGGCCTTGATGTGGGCTTTATATAGTCTTTTGGTAAAGCGCATGAATGATCGCTACCCAGTATTGTTTGTCACGCGCAAGGTATTTTTTTATGGCCTCCTTACCATCTTACCCTATTTCCTCGTTCAGCCGCTACACTTTGATATAGATATATTGTTGCAACCTATCATCTTGTCCAATTTGCTGTTTCTAGCCATACTAGGTTCACTTATTTGTTATACCATTTGGAATTTTGTTATAGAGCGATTGGGTATTGTAACAGCTACTAATTATATCTATTTCATTCCTGCTGTCACTTTGTTTACTTCGGCCATTGTTATTGACGAACATATCACTTGGGTTGCTCTTTTAGGTGCAGTGATGATTATTAGTGGTGTATATTTTGCCTCTAAGCGATGATGATTGAATATGCTTAGGGCGTTTTAAGTCGTGGCGATAACAACTTTTGACGATAAACGATGACACTAAGTATAAAATAAATTCCCACTTGACACCATAGTGTGATATATTCTTGGCGCACATCTGCAAGAGACGCCCCCATCGAATTGATTTTAACATACGCCAATGTGCCAGCTGTACCAGGAAAAAGGAAATGACAACACTGCCAATACCAAGGCATGTTTTCTAGTGGATAGGATACTCCCGAGAGAAATATGAATGGCACCGAAAATACAGTTATCAATAGCAGTGGAGCTTCAGAGTCGGTATACCATTTGGACAAAGCCAATTGGAAAAAACAAGTACCAATCAAGAAAGGCATCAGTACGATCATGATGTCCAGTGATAGGCCAATATTAGGCAAACTAAATATCATGGGCAAAACGGTAAAGAAGAAATAGGCGAATATCGCATAGATGCAACTATAAACAAATGTTTTTGCGGCAACCAAGCGTATCGCTGTTCCCCAACCTTTTCCATATACCGTATAGATGCGCAATGACTTTTTCTGATATTCACCTCCTGATAGCATCGCTACTTTTATGCTTAATGTCTGAAACAGAATCATCATTAAGACCGCTGGAATCAGATAAGAACCATACCCTTGAGTATGGTTGTAGAGTGGGGTACCAACTATATTTACCGGCTCGGCCATAGTAGCGGCAAGGAGGGTTTGCGGTGGTACGAATAGTGCCTCCACGCCTCTATATTTATCATTGATGGCCAGCATCACATTGGCGCAAGCTTTTTGCAAAGCTTCGAAGTATAAGAAAGCATCGGTGGTGATGTAAAATGGAAAATCTACGGTTTCTCCTCTATAGATCTGGGCTTCAAAGTCGTCGGGTAGATAGAGTACACCTTGCACTTCTCCTTTCTTCATGAGTTCTTTTGCCTCTATCATATTTACAGAGTGTGCATAGATATGTATTTGTGAAGTTGCATCCAACCATTGAATAAATTCTCGGCTCATTTTTGTATTAGATCGATCTACAACGGCCACTGGAGCATTGGTCACAAGATTTGGCGCATACATCAGATTGTATAGAAAACCATATACAAATATACCGCCTATCAATACCAGCAATACGGCATAGCTTGTACTGATAAAAGTGAATTCTCGTATAATTATTTCACCTATCTGTCCGAATTTCTCCTTTGTATTCTTATTCAATGTCTTCATACTTGCGACTGATTATGGCTCGTTTTAGATGTGGAAACATTATAAAAGCCAATATTGGATAAATTAAGAGTATGGCAAATGTCATCCATAGATAAGGGTAGTCAGCTGCCGTATAAAACATGATTTGACCGAACTCTGTATAATGTCTTACGGGCAAAAGATAGGATATGAATCGAACCCAACCATACATGTTATCTACAGGGAATGTGATTCCAGATAGTGTAGCACCCAAGGAACCTAGCATTGACACCGCACTGATAATTAATGCTACAGCGGGGAATAATGCAAATATAAAGATAGCCAAGGCTTGCGTAGAAATGACAAATAAGACTGTAGCCAGATTGAGCAACCACCAACTTCCCCATATAGGAACATTGAAAAGATCGAATATCACGAAATTGGCAAGAATACCTTCTATACAAAAGATTACAGTGTAGGGCAACAACTTGGCAAATATTGCTGTGGGCATACTGCCATTGGCGCACGCCAGCCAGTCTGCAGCTGTTTTAAACTTGATTTCACTACCCATTGAATAGACAGTTATCAAAAGTATAAGTATTTGGAATAAAACAAAATAGAATGGTTGGCTTAAATAAATACTATAATTAAGTCCAGGGTTGTATACTGGGTGATCGCTTACATCTATAGGCAAAAGGAATGTTTCGATAGCTTCGGAACTAACACCTAGCGCTTCGGCCTCTACTGCTATAGGAGAAAAGGCGATTGGAGCTAGTGATGTACCAAAGGCTCCCATTATTTCACCACCAACTGCCAATAGAGCGTAATGATAGTAATAACAGAGTGTGCCATCTTTGCCTGTCAGAGCATTTTGCTCAAAATGATGAGGGATGTGCAAATAACCATATATTTCCTTCTGCTGTACTGATCTTCTGGCTTCTACCTCATTAGTGAAATGGCGAATGACAGAGAAAGTAGGAACGGCTTCCATCATTCGCGTTACCGAACGCGATGCCGAAGTATTGTCACTATCAACAATACCGATGGGTAAGTTGTCCATAGCACCTCCACCAAAAATGGTTGCCATAAAGAAAAGCAGAAAGAGTGGAAGCACGATACACGAACCAAAATAAATTCGTCGTGATGTCATGCGTTCAAACTCGCGCTTTAACACTTTCTTGAAAGGCGAACTGGATATGGGAGGTTGTTTCATTCAGCAATTACTTTTTCTTATCATTCATAGTCACCAGAATAGACATCCCGGGACGAAGATT
>CAMTPC010000122.1 GCA_947074295.1 uncultured Bacteroides sp.
TATGAAAATTCTGCTTTAGCAAAAGAGTTGTTTGAAAGAGCAAACGATATTCTAGGATATCGTATTACAGATATTATGTTTGAAGGCACAGACGAAGATTTGCGTCAGACTAAAGTGACGCAGCCCGCAGTATTCTTGCACTCGGTGATCTCTGCATTGTGCATGGGTGAAGACTTTAAACCCGAAATGACTGCTGGTCACTCATTGGGTGAGTTCTCGGCTCTTGTAGCTGCAGGTGCATTGAGTTTCGAAGATGGTTTACGCTTGGTTTATGCGCGCGCCATGGCGATGCAAAAAGCTTGCGAAGCAGAACCATCGACAATGGCTGCTATCCTTGGCTTGCCTGACGAAAAAGTAATTGAGATCTGCCATACTATAAATGGAGAAGGTGATGTATGTGTACCAGCCAACTTCAACTGTCCTGGACAGATTGTAATTTCGGGCTCTATGGCAGGCATCGAAAAAGCTTGTGTGAGCATGAAAGAAGCAGGTGCAAAGCGTGCGCTACCATTGAAAGTTGGTGGAGCATTCCACTCACCTCTGATGGACTTGGCCAAGATTGAACTAGAAGCTGCTATCAATGCTACTGAAGTGCATACTCCCAAATGCCCTGTTTATCAGAATGTAGATGGCAAACCTTACACAGATCCTGCAACAATCAAGAAGAATCTAGTAGATCAATTGACTGCATCGGTATGCTGGACTCAGACCGTTAAAAACATGGTGGCTGATGGTGCGACAGATTTCACAGAATGTGGACCTGGTACAGTGCTACAAGGTTTAGTGAAGAAGATCGAACCAGGCGTGACAGCTCACGGCACTGTGTAATACACTGTTTTAGCTTTATAATCCTAAAAAGAATAGGAGGAAAACAAATATAAGTTTTCCTCCTATTCTTTTTAATGTCTGCTTCGATGTTAATTATTAATGCGATATTGGTTAGGAGTAATTCCAGTCTGTTGTTTAAAAACTCTCGAAAAGTGTTGGGGATACTGGAAACCCAGTTCATAGGCAATTTCACTGATTGTTAGATTGCATCCTATTAATCTATCTTTTGCTCTTTCTATAACCATCAATTGAATATATTCTTGTGCAGATTTACCCGTCTCCTTTTTGATTAAATCACCAAAATAATTGGAGGTAAGATGCACCTTATCAGCGAAATATTTAACAGTGGGTAGTCCGTTTTCAGATTGTAGATTTTTCTCAAAGTATTCACTAACATACTTCTCAAATAACTGTATTATATCTCGATTAGATTCTTCGCGTGTGATGAATTGTCGTTCATAAAATCGAAGACAATAATTGAGCAGCAATTCAATGTTCATAGAAATGAGCGATTTGCTATGCTTATCAATTGAGTGGTTTAACTCAATAGAAATGTTTTTCAGGCAATCCATGAACACCTCTTTTTCTCTTTCGGATAGGTGTAGCGACTCATTTGACGAATAGGAGAAGAATCCATACTTTTTAATGTTCTGGCCAAGCGAAGTCCCCCGAATAAGGTCCGGATGAAACAATAATCCATAAACATTTGGTTTAACCTCATCAATCTCTGTTGTTACTTCGACTATTTGACCAGGAGCAAAGCTAACAATAGTCCCTTCTTGATAATCATACTTCTTACGCCCATATTTGATATTGCATTCAGTCGAATTCTTAAGATAAAGAGCGTATATCCCATAATCCATCTGCATATGATTCACTACACGAGTCGCCTTTGTCAAATCAATAACACTAACCAATGGATGAAGTGTCTCCAACCCATAAAGCTTATTATACTTATCAACTGTATCTAAAACTATTTCTTCCATTACTATCAATTGTTTTTATGCAAATATATATGCTTTGTTTCAAATGTATTATCACTGTTTGTCGCATTCCGTAATTAGGGTATTATTATCCGTAATCCATCTACATAAGACCAGTCTGCAAGTAGATACTTTTGCACAAGTAAATATAACTATTATGAGTCGAAAAGAAAAAATTACCTTCAAAAATGGAGATTTAAAAATGTCAGGAGAACTCTATCTTCCTGATGTATTTGATGCTGAAAAGAAATATAGAGCAGTTGTAGCAGTCCATCCTGGAAATGGAGTAAAAGAGCAAGTTGCAGGATTATATGCTAGACTTTTGGCAGAACAGGGTTTTGTGACATTAGCTTACGACGCTTCGCATCAAGGTGCAAGTGACGGTTATCCACGTTATTTGGAGGATCCAGCACGAAGAGTTGAAGATATACGATGTGCCATCGATTTCTTGGTTACATTGCCCTATGTAGATGAAGAGCGTATTGGTGCTTTTGGTATCTGTGCAGGTGGTGGATACGCTATCAGTTGCGCACAATCGGAGGCGCGAATCCAAGCCGTAGCTGGTATCAGTACATGGGATGTTGGCGATAGCCAACGCAATGGCCTATTCCGTAGTTTAACAAAGGACGAACGTCGACAATTGTTGCGAGAGGTTGGAGCACAACGTACTCGTGAAGCGCGAGGCGAAGAACCACTCTATATGAATTATGTTCCAAATTCTCCAGAGGAATTCACGGAAGCTACTGCGCAAATTTCAAAAGATGCATCCGATTACTATTGCACACCTCGAGCTTCTCATATAAACTCTCATAATAAATATATTTTCTCTTGTAATGATCGTATGATAGCATGGATGCTTTTAGTTTGATAGATACACTATCACCTCGCCCTTTACTTTAAATTGTTGGTAATAAAGCTGATACAATTTATTTCAGTGATACAGCTTATGAGAAGGCTCTCGAACCCAAAGAAATATATTATATAAAAGGAGCAAAACATGTAGATCTTTATGATAAATCACCATTTGTAGAAGAGGTAGCTGAGAAGATGAACTCCTTCTTTAAGGGAGCTTTATAATATTTAGGCATTAGGAGATTTACCTCCTTCTTTAGACAAAAGTATGGATGGTTAAGACTGCGAGTATTATGCCCTTTTAATTTTCTCTTTATATAAAACATTCTGATATTTAGTCTGTTATATAATAGAATACGAATCAACACCCTTGAATTTAACGTCTGACGATGAAAGAAATACTTCAACTTGATACAATACAAAAGTATAATGATCTATATGGATTAGAAACGATACACCCATCGGTTAGCATAGTAGATCTTACCCAAGCCACTCATATTGTGAACCATATAAAGATGAATTACGGCATTTACGCATTGTATTTAAAGAACAATCTATCTTGCGCCATTCAGTATGGTAGAAACAAATATGATTATCAAGAAGGCACTATCGTCTGTTTTGCTCCTGGCCAGATTGGTGAAGTAAATACTCATGAAGATGAAGTAAAACCTGAAGTATATGGTATTTTATTTGATCCTTCGTTTATAAAAGGAACAAACTTAAGTCGACAAATGTCTAAGTATTGTTTTTTCTCTTACGATGTCACCGAATCACTGCATTTATCGGATGATGAGCGAAAAGTGATTATGCTATGTTTGGAAAATATTAAATTAGAGCTGCTTCATGTAAAGGATAAGTATAGTAAAGAATTATTAGCAATGAACATTGAATTGTTGCTGAATTATTGTTTGCGCTTTTATGAACGTCAGTTTGCTAGTCGCCAGGTCAGTAATAAAGATGTATTGCAGAAATTCGAATACTATTTATCAGAATATTTTAATCAAGTCGATTTATTCAGAAAAGGGCTCCCTACCGTAAGATATTTCGCTGATAAGGTATGTCTTTCACCAAACTATTTTGGAGATTTGATTAAGAAAGAAACAGGAAAATCGGCTCAAGAATATATCCAAAACACTATAATACAAAAGGCCAAGGAATTGATTCTTGAGACGAACCTTTCCATGAACGAAATATCTAGTCAATTAGGTTTTAAATACCCCCAACATTTTGGGCGATTCTTTAAACAGCATATGAATCAAACCCCTAGTGGCTTTAAAAAAGAATCTGACTATAAGAAATCTATGTTTTAATATAGTCAGATTAGAAGATAGATGATTCAAGTGCTTATACTTTAAAGATGTTAGTAAAATCATCATTTACAATAGAATACTCCACTTTGTCGAAGTTAGAGAACATAGGAAGTGAGGAGATCATTCTCCTTACTTCACTTTCTTCTATGTCTTTAAATATTAAAATAGAACCTGTTTTGTTCTCTTTAATGAAACGATGCTCCACTACACCTTCTGTAATTCAGCTAGTAGAAATAGCAAACTCTTGAGGCATTAGTTCCTCATAATTGGGCAATTTGTCTAAATAGTTCACGATATCAACAATAATTCTTCTCATACATCATCATTTATAAAGTTAATAAAAAAAACTTACTTCACAATCCTATTTTATAGATACTCCTTAAAGAATGCTTCTAATTTATCGAAAGGTATTAAGTCTACCCTATCATATAAATCTATATGATTTGCACCTGGTGTTATTACAAGTTCTTTAGGTTCATTTGCTGCTTTGTAGGCATCTTCACTAAAGCTTCTCGACATTGCATTTTCGCCTATTATAAATAATAAGGGTCTTGGTGAAATGTTTTCAATATCTGTCATAGGATAAAAATTCAGAAACTTAGCATTACTTGTAAGTGTAGGATGAGTTGTAGTTTTTAACGTAGCACCTTCGGGAATAACTTCACCACGTGGTGTACGATAGAAACTATAAAACTCCCGCTGTGCCGGAGGTGTATCTTTGGATAATTAATTCACCGTACCACCTGTTAATTTTACTTCTCCACCCAAAAACTCTACATACCTTTGATGTCCAACTTCATCTAACAACTTCATCCGATCAGAGGCAAAAACAAATCGTGTAGCAGCTCCCATATCCACCATACTAGCTGTGGCTAAAGCTTTAATCCTTAAATCAATCTTGGTTGCATTGATTACAAATCCACCACTCCCACAAATCCCAATTACTCCTATTCTGTTTTTGTCCACACACGCTTGTGTGCCTAGAAAATCTACGGCTGCACTAAAATCCTCAGAATATACATCGGGCAAAACTGCGTTTCGAGGTTCGCCCTCGCTTTCACCCCAAAATGATAAGTCGAAAGAAAGGGTTATAAATCCCCTCTCCGCCATTTTAGTTGCATATAAATTGGCACTTTGCTCTTTTACTGCCCCCATAGGATGACCCACAATAATACCTCTATATTTTTGCGATTCATTTAAATCTTTTGGGCGGAAAAGATTACCACAAAGCACCATTTTATACTGATTAGGGAAAAAAACTTTCTCCACTGTAACTCGATCACTTTTATAAAAATTATCGGCATTTACATAGGTATTTGAATCTAGCTCTTCCATGTTCTTATTATTTCAATTTTGATAAAGAATAATCACTTATTATCTACAGCTGAATAAAAACATTTTAGCCGCTTATAGAGTTGTATCTTAATTACAGAATTACTAACCAAGATTACTTTATTTAATAATCTTAACTAGGGAAACATTCAGTAATTAAGGTTATTAAAAGAGTAATATATATTCATCAAAAATCCATCTTAATCTGTTTGTATTTGTCATAGAATCAATTTGATACAATAGAAATGTATTGAGATCATGAAACAACCTTTATGAATATGGCAATTGCAATGAATCAATGAATTATTAAAATAATCCTATTATGAGTAAAATCAAACCAATTTTGTGTGTAGTCACTAGCAATAGCGTTAAAGGCTCAACAGGTCTTCCTACTGGATATTGGTTAAGCGAATTAATCCATCCGCTTAACGAATTTGAGAAGGCCAGTTTAGACTATGAAGTGGTATCTATTAACGGTGGTGAACCTCCTATCGATCCTGCCAGTATGGATCTAAAAGATGAAGTTAATGCTAGATTTTGGAACAATGAGAAGTTTCGGGATCAACTGCGAAAGACCAGGAAAATCAATGAAGTAAAATCAGAAGATTATTCTGCTATATTCTTTGCGGGTGGTCATGGACCGCTGTGGGACTTTCCGAATAACCAAAGTATTCATAGGTTGGTTAAGGAATTGTATGAAAAAGGCTGCATAGTTGCGGCTGTGTGCCATGGCCCTTGTGCATTGATAAATGTCCAATTGAGCAATCTGGATTATCTGGTAAAAGGCAAAAAAGTAGTATCGTTTACTAATAATGAAGAAATAGAAGTACAATCGACCGAGATTGTCCCTTTTGCCTTAGAGACTTCACTAACTAATCATCATGCCCTATTTGAAACTACATCCAACTGGGCAGATAAAGTAGTGGTTGACGGTCTTCTTATTACAGGCCAAAATCCCTATTCGGCAGCTTCGTTAGGCAAAGCGGTGGTAGAAGCTATATTAGAAAAGAATAAATAATTTGTCACATTTAAAGTCTTATAATCATGAAACGTATTTTTGTTGATATCCTGAATCATATGGATAGAATACCCAACCTGAATGATCTTCTTGCAAAGGAATTTGCACATGCCAATGAGTGGAAAGCAAAAGGCATACTCAATCATTTGTTCGTAAAGAGTGACAATACAGGTGCTCTGCTTGTAATGACAGCTGAGGATATAGATAAAGCTAAAGAGTTAGTAGCCACTTTACCTATGTTTTCTTATTTCGAGAAAATAGACTATTCATATATTGAAGAAGAGTTTTAAATACTATCAGTAGAAATCTCAGCATTATGGATACCTTAAGTTTACGACAAGAATGGGATAAGACTTTCCCTAAATCGGATAAAGTAGATCATGTTAAGATCTCTTTTCATAATAGATATGGCATATCTTTGGCTGCCGATTTGTATAAGCCTAAAAAATATCATGGTAAATTGGCTGCAATTGCTATTTCAGGCCCCTATGGAGCAGTGAAAGAGCAGGCGTCGGGTTTGTATGCCCAAACGATGGCGGAGAGAGGGTTTTTAACGATTGCCTTTGATCCTTCTTTTACAGGTGAAAGTGGTGGCGAACCTCGTTTCGTGGGGTCACCAGAAATCAACACAGAGGATTTTTCGGCAGCTGTTGATTATCTTTCTGTGCATGAAGATGTAGATCCCAACCGCATTGGTATAATCGGTATCTGTGGTTTTGGCGGAATGGCGCTCAACGCCGCTGCAATAGATACCAGAATAAAGGCTTCTGTCATATCTACAATGTATGATATGAGTAGACAGCTGACCTATGGCTATTTTGATAAGACAACAGTAGATGAGCGCTATGAGCTGCGTGTACAGCTAAATACCCAGCGCACAATGGATTATAAAAACACCTATTATGCACTAATGGGCGGCGTACCGAATGAACTACCTGATAATGCACCTTTCTTTTTGATAGATTACTTTGATTATTATAAAACGCCTCGCGGCTATCATCCACGATCAGTAAATTCGAATGATGGTTGGACTAAAACCACTCCTCTATCTTTTATGAATATGCCGTTGCTGACGTATATTGATGAAATACGCAATCCTGTATTGATGATTCATGGCAGTAAAGCACATTCTTTATACTTTAGCGAAGATGCTTTCAAAAGATTGAAGGGCGATAATAAGGAATTGATGATTATTGATGGTGCAGTGCATACGGATCTTTATGATAACTTGAAGTTTATCCCTTTCGATAAGATCAATGCTTTCTTCGAAAAATATCTTGCTGTATGATATGCTTTAAATGGTTTTAAATGTTGAGTTTTAGGTAGTTTTTCTATTCACATCCTCGTGTATTAAGGAAATAATATCTCAAATGGCATATCAACAATAAGAAAGAGGCTTTAATGGATCGGCATAACTATCCATCAAAGCCTCTTCTACTTTATTTGTTTTTTTATCAGGAAGCGTTTTCTCTTGGTCTGTCTTTCCTGAAACGAGGATAGACAACGGCTGCCCAGTAGTAAATTAACAAGACACTGACAATGCCGATCAAGGCACCTGCCAACACATCATTAAGCCAATGACGGTTGTTGAGCATACGCATGCAACCCACCACTACTGCAGGTATATAGATTACGATGGCCGTCCATTTCAACTTATACCCAAACTCCTTGTATAATAAGGTGGAAGCGGCAAAAGCCGAAGCAGTGTGTCCCGAGGGAAATGAAAACATGTTGGAGCCATCTGGACGCATCTCACCAGTGATAGATTTCAGCACACCTACAATGATCCACATCAGAGCGAAAGCACAAGCCCCCTTCAGGAAGACGTGCCACTTGCTAGACGATTCGCCTTTGGTGCCGCAGATAAAAAGGAAAAACCACACCACAAGTGGAGCATAAATCAAGAAATCATCTGCACCATTGGCAAAAGTCGGGAAGTAAGTCATGCGCAGCTGATAAGCGTATTGGCTAGGTCCGTTGAAGAGGCCGCAAGCCAATAAGGTCACAAGAATAGCGGTTACAACTACCCATATAATGATATTTACTGTTGTCGATTTCATATCGTCAAATAGATTAATCTTGAATATAGTTTTACATGCCCTTCTTCACACCGAGCTTGATAAGTAGAGCGTTCATCGGATAGGCACAGAAGAAACCGAAAAGCATGGCAATCTGCATCATGAACCAAAAGATCCAAGCGGTGGTTTCGAGCGGAAACATACGGAAGATGGCGAAATACACAATACACATCCATCCATACATACCAATCTGCCACGAAGTAAGCGAAAAAAAGTCAGCCTTGAAAGCTTTTGCCAATCCTTTGCTCACAGAAATCTTTTCCATCTCGCGAATGGCATAAAACTGAAAGTAAACACCAATGATCAAGGCTAAAATGAAATCGAGCACAAAATCGCCTATCACTGTTGTAAAACCAAAAATGTGTCGGGAGGCCCAGTGACCTATAATATCTGCAAGCGAACAACCTGCGCCACAGTGCAATGCCGACAAAGCCACCGATTGCCAGTGTGGTCGTTTTTTTTCCATATCCATCGACATATTCATATCGCCCATCTTCATATCGCCCATGTCCATGTCCTTCATCCCTTCATCTTTGTCCATGTCCTTCATATCCATGTTCATGTTCATTTGTTTTGAAGGTTGACTGTCACTCATGTCCATGGGTTTGTCCATATCCATCCCATCCATGGGCTTATCACCACCCATGTCCATCGACATATCCATGCCATCGTCGGTAGTCACTAAGCCATCTTTATCCACCGTGATGGGCACATCTTTTCCATCCACTTTTATGAACTCTTGTCCACGGCCAAATTTATAATAGGCCCATAATGCTAGGTAGCTACCCCACAATCCCGTCAGAATCCATACAGCGTTCATGATTTTCATGGCTTGCCTATGGCTGCGAAGGTCATAAGCTATATGTATGGCAATGCCAATACCTGAGCATACAAAAAATACGGCTATTAAGTTAAGAAGCATAGTTGTAATCGTTTTAGTTTAAATAAAAAACAGTCGCCATCTGAAAAGGTTCATGCTGGCAACTGTTTTACAGTTTAACTAAAAAACAAGAGAAAAATCCATTTTCTTTATTAAATCTATCTTACTAAAGCAGCGGCTGCATCATCTAGATAAAATTCCACATCTCCTCCTTTCTGTGCTACAAATGCGGCGGGAAGTTCACAATCCTCTACCAAGATATCCTTCATTATTTCAGCCTTATTTTTCCCCATTACTAGGAAAAAGATATGTTTGCTCATCAAGATTGGGATGCCCGTCAACGCCACACGCTGCTGACCATTGCTGGTATTGACACTTTCTGCATAAACATCAGATGAAATGAGAAGATTTTCTTGTCCAGGAAAGATGGACGAAGTATGTCCGTCTCCACCAACCCCTAACAGCACGATGTCAAACTGTGGGCAACCATACTTAGACAGCAATACATGTCTCACGGTTTGCGAATATATCTTTGCCTCTTCGGCGGGTGGTATTTCTCCATTGATCCGGTAGATCTGTTCGCGCGGTATCGGCACTTTCGATAGCAACAGGTCATCAATCAACTTATAGTTGCTCTCACTATTGGTTGGAGGCACACATCGTTCATCCACAAAGAACACGCGTATGCGTTCCCATGGTGTGATGGCACTGTATTCGTTTGCCCATAGCTCGTAAAGCATCGCTGGTGTGCCTCCACCACTAAATGCAATGTTATATATCTTATCTGGATTTTCGCGCATCAATCCAACAATGCGGAATATCAAGGCTCTTGAGGTAGCCATGTACGAAGGAAATGTAAAGAGTTTCATAACTCACAATATTTATCTGTGTCGGTTAAGTTTTTGCAAGGATTAGTCCATTCGACCTTATGATAATGCATCATAGCTTCACTTTCAAGTGGTCCCCATGTGCCGGCAGGGTAGCCGTAGAGAGGTGCATCGGGATGAGCGTGCCAATAGTTGAGTATCGGATCAAAGAATCGCCATGATGCTTCGACGGCATCACTACGAGTGAATAGGGTCGGATCATTCTGGATGCAGTCATCTATCAATCGCGCATAAGCATCTCCCATCGGTATACCGCCTAGCTGGTTATAGTCAAATGCCATCGTGACATTCTTTATCTGGAAGCCAGCACCCGGCACCTTCAATCCTAGACTAAGCAC
>CAMTPC010000123.1 GCA_947074295.1 uncultured Bacteroides sp.
CGAATATCGCTATTATCTGACTCAACTTTTGTTATCGTAAATCGCTTTATTATATCGGTTGGTAAAAACAACCTGTGCTAGAAGTAATAATCCATTTGTATCCATGATGCAAAGATGGTATTGTTAGTCAACTCCCCATGGTTTATCGGGTGAGCCGCAATGTGGTAGTTGAGTTAATGGCAAAAAAAAAGCCCAACTATAAAGTTAGACAGCTGATGTCGGAATGAGGCGATTCGAACGCCCGACCCCTACGTCCCGAACGTAGTGCGCTACCAACTGCGCTACATTCCGAAAGAGAGAAAGTGGTACCACCAGGAATCGAACCGGGGACACAAGGATTTTCAGTCCTTTGCTCTACCAACTGAGCTATGGTACCTTCTTGTTTGCGGTTGCAAATATAGGCATTATTTTTTATCCCGCAATATCTATGATGTATTTTATCTCACTTTTTTTCTTACTTCTGTTAGATGACAATTCCGAGAAAGCCATGAAAGAAAGGGGCATTACAAGATAAATGATACTTCCTTGAAATAGTAAGAACGTTCAACACCTTTAGTGTCAGTGAGATGCAACTTACCATTGTCCTCTACCAATGTGATGCGAGCTTCAAAAAATCCATTTTCGTCTTCATAAGTATAAAATCCATCTTTGCGGAAAAGATTATCGATATAATATTTTTTTATATCTTTGTAGTTCTGATTTCGTAAAGCTACATACAGCTTTTCAATGCGCTGCATGATTCGTGTACATAGAGATGCTGTGTCTTGTGTCATCTGTATGATTTGATAAAGCGATACGGGATTTGGTGCATCTGATAGGAACTTCTCCTGATTCACATTCAATCCAATACCTATGATGGATTTACTAAGTTTAGTTCCGCATAGATCATTTTCGATTAAAATGCCGGCAATCTTTTTATTCTTCCAGTAAATGTCATTCGGCCATTTGATGCTAAATCCTTCTGCATATTGCTGCAATTCTTCGCAAATAGCTAGTGAAACAATCTGTGATAGTAGAAACTGCTGTTTGATTGCAATGAACTCTGGGTAGAGCACAAAACTGAAAAGTAGATTTAAATCTTTATCAGATTCCCATGTATTACCTCGTTGCCCCCTACCAGCTGTTTGATAACCCGTACGTACGGTGGTCCATTCGGCTATGCTTTCCTTGTTGCACAGCGTGGACAAGTAACTGTTGGTGGAATGGGTTTTTTCTAAGTATTGTATGTTTTGTGGTTCAAATCGTTTGGAGTGAATCATATTCAGTTCGCATTTTCTTGGTAAACTTTTTTACGACTTCATCATAGGAGTGTTTGATGAGATGTCTGATAAGAACATCGTCCGCATCTCCATCTAAGACCACGCTGTTCCAATGTTTCTTGTTGAAATGAAAGGCAGGGTTGATAGCCGAATATTTATCTCGTAACTCTAGGGCATATTCGGGTTCGCACTTTAGGGCAATGTAATCAGCCGATTCAAGATCGAGCAGGGCAAACATCTTTCCCATAACCTTGAAAACAAGTGAGGTGTCATCAAACGGGAAGCTTTCTGTGGCTGCTTTCAAACTCAAACAATATTCACGGGCTTGTTCTACGTTCATATATGCTTTAAAATATAGGTGAATAAAATGCCTCTTCGAGGTGTTCAATCTTAAAATTAGGTTCAGCACCAGTGACGGTGATAATATCGAATCGTACCGGATTGTCAAGTTGGAATAGCTTGATGTATGTATCAGCCGCTCTCACGATGTGCTTGATCTTCTTCAAAGTCACGGCGTCTTCGGGTTTGGCAAAAAAGTCATTGCTGCGCGTTTTTACTTCGACTACAATCAAGGTATCATCCTTGGCTGCAATTATATCAAGTTCTAAATGCCCTCGGCGCCAATTTTGATGACGGATGACATAGCCTTGGTTGATGAGGTGTCTGATAGCTGCCTCTTCACCCTGTTTGCCTAGCTCGTTGTGTTTTGCCATATAAATACAAATTTACTGGTTAAAATGATTGTAATGCTAAAACATCATCTATTTTTGTAACCTTAGATTGATATAACTTTATAAGAGGTTTTAAATATGATATTGGATGATAGTTATTTTATGAAGCAGGCGTTGCTTGAAGCACAAAAGGCTGCTGATAGAGATGAGGTACCTGTGGGCGCTATAATAGTCTGCAATGGGCGTATAATTGCCCGTGCGCACAATTTGACTGAAGTATTGAACGATGTGACTGCACATGCAGAGATGCAAGCCATCACAGCGGCAGCAAATGTATTGGGTGGAAAGTATTTAACCGACTGTACGCTCTATGTAACAGTGGAACCTTGTGTGATGTGTGCAGGAGCGATAGCGTGGGCGCAAATAGGACGTTTGGTCTTTGGAGCCGTAGATGAGAAAAGAGGATATCAACGCTATGCACCATCCGCCTTACATCCCAAAACCGTAGTCCAAAGAGGAGTAATGGGTGAGGAATGTGGCGCACTGATGAAAGATTTCTTTGTCGCAAAACGCCGCTAAACAAAAAAGGTGATCAAATGATCACCTCATAATCTACATAGTCACCTTCGTCTTGGGTAAATATCTTTTTCCGGGGCTTGACATTAGTATCGAAAATTGTAAAAGTCGAAGCTCCATTTCTATGTGTATAACCTTCTTGTTTGGATTGATTCTGTTGTTGATTGGTGTTATTATACGTATTATTCGTATGTTTATTTCCACGTCTCTTAAATCCAAATAAGGCTCTTATAATACTGCCGATCAGTGAAATACCAATGACAAATACTATAATAAAAACTATAAATATAAATCCTAATATATGCATGTAATTCTGTTTTAACCATTAATGGTTAATGATAAAACAACAAATATGCCAAAGGGAATGTTTGCTATTTTCTTTTCGCGAATAGTGAAAGAATGATATACCATACGATAACGGCTGCAAAACCAGATATACGTAGGAAGATGAGCAGTAATATGGCTCCAAGCAAAAATATATAGGTGAGTTTATTGTCTTTCCAAGAGAGGTTCTTGAATTTCAAGGAGAACATTGGTATCTCCGAAATCAATAGATAGGAGAATATTAATATCAATAGGATCAGGCAGATACCATTAATATTGGCCTGTAAAAATGTGTTGCTTCCCACAATGAATGAGCTCCAGAAGAGCGCATTGGCTGGGGTAGGAAGTCCTATAAATGAGGAAGTTTGTCTTTCGTCAACGTTGAACTTAGCTAAACGCAAGGCTGAAAAAACAGCTAAGAGAAAGGCTAAATAGGGGATGAATGGGCGTACTCCTGACAAAAAGTCAGGAAAAACCAATCCAGGTTCTTTTAGGAATGAGAATACAATGAGTGCAGGGGCGACACCAAAACTTACATCATCGGCCAATGAATCCAGCTCTTTTCCTATTGAAGAGGGAGCCTTTAAAAGACGGGCTAGCATGCCGTCAAAGAAATCAAAGACTGCTCCAAGAACAATAAAGAACATGGCCCATCCATAATTGGCTTCAAAAGCCATGACGCAGGCGATGCATCCCGAAAAGAGGTTACAACAGGTAACTGTATTAGGGATATATTTGGTGATAGAATTAGCCATGGGAAAGGATGTTTAGAATCTTATTTCAAGCGCGCAATGATGGTTTGATTACCAGTTGTAAGATCGCCCATGCTGACACACACTTCTGTTCCTATAGGAAGATAGACATCTACACGAGAACCGAACTTGATAAAGCCCATATGTTCATCGATGAAGCATTCTTCTCCAACCTCCGCATAGGTTACGATACGGCGTGCCATAGCACCAGCAATCTGACGTGCCATTACTTCGACGCCTTCTGGGGTTTCAATAACAACCATCGAACGTTCGTTCTCGGTGCTGGCTTTTGGAAGCCAAGCTTTCATGAACTTACCATTGTTGTGGGCTACTTTTTTTACGACACCATCAACAGGGTACCAATTGGCATGAACATTTAATACACTCATGAAAATGGAAATCATCAGACGACGATCATGGAAATATTCATGCTCGTCTACTTCTTCGATCACAACGATGCGACCATCGGCAGGTGCTACCACTACTTTTTCTGTTTCTTCATTGAAGAGACGGATAGGGCAGCGGAAGAAATTGACCATCAATCCATAAAGAACTATACTTATAACAGCAAAACAATAGAATGGTATTAAGGTGTTGATACAGCAAAATAAAATGACATTGATTGCTAAAAGTATAATTAAACTAGTCCAAAGGATAGTTGTTCCTTCGTGATGGATACGTATTTTCTTTAATTTCTTCAGTCGGCTCATGCGTGTGATTTATATTATTCTTTGCAAAAATAGGCTTAATTTGAAAATGCAGCAAATAATTATTAATAGTTTTGCTACTGTTGATAACTTTTTAGCTATAATTTTTGCTGATAGATGGAGAGAGAGTAATTTTATACCCTCAAATATTTAATCCTTAATTATGCGCGACTTCGTTCACTTACACGTTCATACACAATATTCTTTATTAGATGGTCAGGCTAGCGTCAGTGCTTTGGTAGATAAGGCTATCAAGAATGGTATGCGGGGTATTGCCATTACCGATCATGGTAATATGTTTGGTGTAAAAGAATTTACCAACTATATCAACAAGAAGAATGGGGGTACACAGAAAGATATAAAAGCCTTGAAAAAGAAGATAACTCAGATTGAACAAGGCAAGATAGAAGTCGACGATAAAGAAAAGGAGTTGATCGATGCTCGCGCTGCACTCGTCGAAGCTCAATCTAAACTTTTCAAACCTATTATCGGGTGCGAGATGTATGTCGCCCGTCGATCTAAAGATAAACGTGAAGGTAAACCTGACCAAAGCGGATATCATCTTATTGTATTGGCTAAAAATCCTACTGGCTATCATAATCTCATTAAATTAGTATCGAAGTCATGGACAGAAGGATACTATATGCGTCCACGTACCGATCGTGCTGACTTAGAGAAATACCATGAAGGACTCATTGTTTGTTCGGCTTGTTTAGGGGGAGAAATTCCTAAACGAATCACTAATGAACAATTTGAAGAAGCCGAAGAGGCTATTCAATGGTATAAGAATCTTTTTGGCGATGATTTTTATCTGGAAATGCAACGACATAAAGCAACGGTCCCGCGTGCTAATACAGAAGCCTATCCTTTGCAAGTAAATGTGAACAAGCATTTAATTCGTCTTTCAGAAAAGTTTGGCGTAAAACTAATCTGTACAAATGACGTGCATTTTGTGGATGAGGTTCATGCAGAAGCACATGACCGTTTGATTTGTCTCAGTACAGGACGTGATTTAGAGGATCCCAAGCGAATGCTTTACACCAAGCAAGAGTGGATGAAAACACGAGAGGAGATGAATGAGCTATTTGCTGATGTACCTGATGCAGTGAGTAATACCATCGAGATCTTAGACAAGATAGAGATGTACACTATAGATCATGCTCCTATCATGCCTACTTTCAACATTCCCGAAGATTTTGGAACAGAAGAGGGCTATCGTGCCAAATATACCGAAGAAGACCTTTTCAACGAGTTCACGCGCGATGAGAATGGCAATGTAGTTTTGTCAGATGAGAAAGCGCATGAAAAGATTGAGGTTCTCGGTGGATATGATAAACTTTATCGTATCAAGCTAGAAGCTGACTATTTGGCAAAACTGACATTCGAAGGGGCGAAACAATTCTATCCCGAGCCTTTTAGTGAAGAGGTGAAAGAACGTCTTAACTTCGAACTCTATATCATGAAGACCATGGGTTTCCCTGGTTACTTCCTTATTGTACAAGACTTTATTAACGTTGCTCGTAATGAGCTGGGTGTTGCAGTTGGCCCGGGGCGTGGTTCTGCGGCTGGTTCTGCTGTAGCCTATTGTTTGGGTATTACACGCATTGACCCGATACAGTATGACCTTCTTTTCGAGCGTTTCCTTAATCCTGATCGTATTTCGCTTCCTGATATCGACGTCGATTTTGACGATGATGGGCGTGGCGAGGTGCTTCGTTGGGTTAAAAACAAATATGGACATGAGAAAGTGGCTAATATCATTACCTATGGTACGATGGCAACCAAATTGGCTCTGAAAGATGTAGCACGTGTTCAAAAACTTCCTTTATCAGAGTCAGATCGTCTGACCAAGCTGATTCCAGATAAGATTCCAGATAAGAAGATGAATCTGCGTAATGCCATCGATTATGTACCCGAGCTACAAGCTGCTGAGGCATCACCCGATTATCTATTGCGTGATACAGTGAAATATGCCTTGATGCTCGAAGGTAATGTTCGTGGGACAGGTGTACATGCTTGTGGTATCATCATTTGTCGCGATGATATTACCGATTGGGTGCCTGTCAGTACTGCCGAAGATAAAGAGACTGGCGAAAAGATGCTAGTTACCCAATTCGAAGGTTCGGTGATCGAGGATACAGGACTCATCAAAATGGACTTCTTGGGTTTGAAGACTCTTTCCATCATTAAAGAAGCGGTGGAAAATGTTAAGCTCAGTAAGGGGATAGAGGTAGATATTGACTCTATACCCATTGATGATCCCGCTACCTATAAACTGTATAGTGATGGTCGCACCATCGGTACTTTTCAATTCGAATCTGCGGGTATGCAGAAATACCTGCGCGAATTGCAGCCTTCTACTTTCGAAGACCTTATTGCCATGAATGCGCTCTACCGTCCAGGACCAATGGATTATATCCCTGACTTTATTGATCGCAAGCATGGACGTAAGCCTATTGAATATGACTTGCCCGTGATGGAAAAGTATCTGAAAGACACTTATGGTATTACGGTTTATCAAGAGCAGGTGATGCTCTTGTCGCGTTTGCTGGCTGATTTTACACGTGGTGAATCAGATGCCTTGCGTAAAGCGATGGGTAAGAAGTTGCGCGACAAACTGGATCAAATGAAGCCTAAGTTCATTGCGGGAGGACAGAAAAATGGTCATAACCCCAAGATTCTTGAAAAGATTTGGACTGACTGGGAGAAGTTCGCTTCATACGCCTTCAATAAGTCGCATGCCACTTGCTATTCGTGGGTAGCCTATCAGACTGCCTATATGAAAGCCAACTACCCTTCGGAATATATGGCTGCTGTGATGAGTCGAAGTTTATCCAATATCACAGATATCACTAAACTGATGGATGAATGTAAGGCCATGGGTATTCAAGTATTGGGACCCGATGTCAATGAATCCAATTTAAAATTTACGGTAAACGCACAAGGTGATATTCGTTTTGGATTGGGTGCCGTAAAGGGTGTAGGTGAGTCTGCCGTACAGAGTATTATCGAAGAACGTCGTCGCAATGGTGCCTATAAAAGTGTCTTCGATTTTGTACAGCGCGTCAATCTGAATGCTTGTAACCGGAAGAATATGGAGTGTTTGGCCTTGTCGGGTGCTGTAGACAGCTTCCCTGAGATAAAACGTGAACAGTTCTTTGTCACTAATGGGAAAAACGAAACATTTCTAGAGACCTTGATGCGCTATGGCAACCGTTATCAAACGGATCAGGCAGCAGCTGCCAACTCTCTTTTTGGTGGGGACAATGTAGTTGAAATAGCGACACCTGAGATACTTCCTGCCGAGACATGGACATCACTGGAAAAGCTCAATAAAGAACGCGAGTTGGTTGGTATCTATCTTTCAGCTCACCCTTTGGACGATTATTCGATAGTTTTGGAAAAAGTTTGTAATACCACCATGTCAGAGCTTGATAACAAAGAAGCTTTGGCAGGACGAGAAATCACGATGGGTGGAATCGTAACTGGGCTGCGCCGTGGAATCAGCAAAAATGGTAATCCTTACGGTATCGCCAAAATAGAAGACTATTCCGGATCTTACGAAATACCTTTTTGGGGTAATGACTGGGTGACCTATCAAGGCTATTTGGGCGAAGGCACATTCCTATTCATTAAAGCACGCTGTCAACCCCGTCAGTGGAAAAAGGATGAGTTAGAGTTGAAGATTACATCTATTGAATTGCTTCCCGATGTTAAGGATGAACTGGTAGAAAAAATCACCATATCCATCCCGCTGTCAGCGCTTGATTCAACATTGATTATGGAATTGTCAGCACTCATAAAGTCGAAGCCAGGCATTACAGAACTCTATTTCAAAATAATTGATGAAACGATGAATCACCAATATCTGAGCTTCTTGGCCCGTCCCATTAAATTATCAGTGGGTAAAGACCTGATTAACTATCTCAATTCACGTTCTGAATTGGATTATATAATAAATTAAATAGATATCAATCTATCTCATTGAAAGTCCGTCACTTCTGTTTAACTAACAGACATGACGGACTTTTTTGTTATGGATTATTCTTCTATTCACAACATTTTTTAGCAAGATGTAGCGCTGTTCGCACTTTTAGTATTACCTTTGACCGCAAAACAAAAGGGGTGCTTGCGGACATAGATACCGTGGGCTGAGAAATACCCTATGAACCTGAAGCAGATAATGCTGCCGTAGGAATTTGTTCATAGCTCGTAGTTTCATTCACGAAACTCATTAATCTCATCTTATTGCCGTTGTCCTGGCAATGCACTCCCTTCTCAAAGTAGTTTATTCTTATGAAAGTCATCATTAATGGTCAACCTCGTGAGGTTGATAAGGCTATTAGTATATGCGAATTGCTTATACTGCTTAATACCGGACCTAAAGGTGTGGCTGTTGCCGCTCAAGGTCGCATCGTTCCTCGTTCGCAGTGGGAAACTTATATCCTCAGCGATAGTGAAGAAATTACTCTCATAACAGCCACTTGTGGTGGATAATCTTTATTAATAGCTGTTTATGAAATTGATTGTCATCACCCCCGAATCCCATATGCCAGGCGAAGAGCATGCTTTGAATTGTCTTTTTGCCGAAGGTCTGAGTCGTTTGCATTTACGAAAGCCAGCTATGAGTGAAGCAGATACTCGCTGTTATCTACAAAATATAGATGCCCGTTACCGCTGTCGCATAGTCTTGCACGACCACTACGCCTTGGCACGCGAGATGGCGTTGGCTGGCGTACATTTTAATCACCGTAACCAGCATCTTTTCACTGCCTACAAAGATATAGCAATCAGTCAATCGGTACACACCATTGCTGAGCTAGAAGCTATTCCTGCCTCAATTCATTACACCTTATTTAGTCCCATTTTCGATTCTATCTCCAAAGAAGGTTATAAGCATGCCTTTACTGCTCACAAGTTAAGCACTCTGCGGCAGAGAGGGCTTATCCATCAAGGTATAATTGCATTAGGGGGGATTACGGCTGAGCGTATCCCTCAAGTGGCCGATTGGGGGTTTGGAGGGGTGGCATTATTGGGTTCTTTCTGGAACGAATGGATGGAAACCGCCGATATCGAAATGCTTCTTGCCAACTATCGCAAGTTGCGAGCTATATGTCACCCTTATAAGGTTGAGCGGATAGCTCGATTGCACTATATTTCCAAACCTCATATCACCGAGGTGGATGATTTTGTAGATAGCAGTGTCGAGATGTTACGTGCTGGTGTTCCACTTATTCAGATTCGCAACAAGCGTATGACAACTGAACAAATCGCTGCGGTAGCATCTGCTGTACGACCTGCGATTCAACGCTTTAACAAAACCCTCATCATCAATGATAATCCTGCTATTGCATTGTCATCTGATGCCGATGGTGTGCATTTGGGTAAGAATGATATGCCCGTTGCCGATGCCAGACGACTATTAGGTGACAACTTCATCATAGGTGGCACAGCCAATACCTTCGAAGATATAAAGGCACTTTGTGAGGCTGGTGTCGACTATATAGGTCTGGGGCCTTTCCGCTTTACCACTACGAAAGACAATCTGAGTCCTATATTAGGGATTAGAGGTTATCAAGCCATTTTAGAGCAATGCAAAGCTCATGGACTTACGATCCCTGTTATCGCCATCGGAGGCATCACACAGAGTGAAGTGAACGAAGTCATGCAGACTGGTGTATATGGCATCGCCATGTCGGGAGGTTTGCAGGCCGATGATTTTGCAGGTTGTCAACAACGAATCAACAATATATTAAATACAATACAACGCTATGAATGACTTATTGACTATAGGAGGCAAAGACTTCTGTTCGCGTCTTTTTTTGGGAACGGGCAAATTCAGTTCTAATGACTTGATGGAACAAGCCATCATTGCATCCGAAAGCGAAATGGTGACTGTTGCCATGAAGCGCATTGATATGGAAAACGCATCAGACGACATGCTACACCACATCATCAACAATCCCAAGATACAGATTTTGCCCAATACGTCGGGCGTGCGCGATGCCAAAGAGGCAGTATTTGCCGCACAGCTAGCGCGTGAGGCTTTCGAAACCAATTTT